>CAYWLQ010000041.1:0-36178 GCA_964458775.1 uncultured Myxococcales bacterium
AGATAATCCGGCATACAATGTTGTGGTTTTACCGGAACCGGTCGGCCCTGTTACCAAGATAATTCCGTGAGGTCTTCTAATGAGATCGTGGAACAAATAATAATGATCTCCCCAGAAACCTAGGTCAGCCACATCGTGCATAACCGCCTGTTTGTCGAGCAAACGCATAACCACTCGTTCGCCCTGGCTGGTGGGTACGGTGGATACACGAATGTCGATGCTTTTTCCCGCTACCTTAAGAGAGATTCTTCCGTCTTGAGGAAGTCTTTTTTCTGCAATGTTAAGCTTTGCGAGAATTTTTATTCGAGAAATAATGGAAGGCAAAAAGGCCTTCTTTGCTGTCTTTGCCTGCTGGAGCACACCGTCAACTCTGTAACGAACACCCACTTCTTTTTCGAGCGGCTCAATATGAATATCACTTGCTCTTCTTTTTACCGCTTCGAAAAATAGGGAGTTAACCCATCGAATAATAGGTGCCTCGTCTTCGGCATCGATAAGGTCGGTCAGTTCTTCTTCATCGGCGGTATCTTTGTCGCCCAGCTCATCTGAGCCGCCTTTTCTTTCGTATACGCTGTTTATCGCATCAATAATAACCGAAGACGGAATAACAACGGGAACAATCGGCCTACCAAGTAATGCCTGAACGGCGTCCAGTGCACCTAAATCAAAGGGATTTGCGCAAGCAACTTCAACACCGTCGGAAGTTTCACGCAAGGGCAGAAGGCTGTTGGCTTTGGCAAAACTAATGGGGATTTCGGCGGTAAGTTCCGTATCGACTTCTGCTGCTACAATTTTTTCTTCATAACGAATGTCGAGTTCTCCGCCGACGGCTTCCCATATTTGTTTTTCTCCAACGAGCTGTTTAGCCAATAATAATTCAATAAGTGAGCCGCTTCCTTTTTCCTCTCGCTCTTTTAAAAGAGACTCCATTTGTTCGCGGGACAATACATCCTGTTCCACTAACATCTCACCGATGAACGTATCCCGCTTGCTCACTCCACAACCTCCATCTCAAAAGGAACGACGCCCTCTCCGTTGTTGTCTGTATTGTTGTTTGTATTGTTGTTTGAATCAGCAGGAGGTGCCGGCTCAGAATACCAGCCGTCTGTTCCCTCAGACTTTTGACCTTCGCTGTTGTCATCAAGCAATTGCTTAATAGAGACTACTGTTGACGATGATTCGCTTTCAGCATTGCTTGCCTCATAACCGAGAGGATCTTTTTGGGTATGTGCTACGTCAGTTGACAACTGAGAAAGTCTTCGCAGTTCCTCATCTTCCTGTGTTCGTGTAATCACTTTATTAACTTCACTGACCACACCGGAAGTTCTAGACCAATCTAAATAGGGGTCGACGCGATGATTGGCGAAAACAGTCCATCTTTCAATAAATTCGCGACGCTCGGCCATCTTTCTTGCAAAGATATGCCTAAAGTCTTCGTCGTTTCTAACTATATAAGGCGTAAGGAAAATCAAAAGATTTTGTTTTTGCTTAAGGGTTGTTTTGCTTCTAAACAGCATTCCTAGCAAAGGAATATCCCCGAAAAAGGGTACCTTTCTGATTGATTGGGTTTCCTTATCATTTAATAGTCCGCCTATAACAACTGTTTGTTGGTCGGCTACAACTGTGGTGGTGGCAACCTTCTTCTTTGAAATGGTAGGACCGGCGACAGGATCCGGAGATTTAATCGCTGTTGATTCAATATCTATATCCAAACGTACTTGATTGGAATCGTTAATCTGCGGTTTTATTTTTAAGGTTAATCCTACATCCTGACGCTTATATCTGACGCCTCCAAGTCCGCCTACAAAAGAGCTGATGTCGGATTCACTCAATCCTGCTACGCCCGCAGCCTGTTGGGTTAAAAGTGATCCGCCCGGACTGTAGCCCATGGATACCGGTATGTTTTCACCAACCTGAATTGTTGCTTCATTGTTATCAGAAGCAATGATATTTGGAGTTGCTAATACGTTTACATCTGAGTTTGTTTGCATTGCCTGAAGGGCCACGCCAAAAGCCGGTATAGAAATTCCGACCAAATCAGCAGCTTCCGGAATTGCAGGACCCAAAAGTCCGGTGGCTAATCCCGGCAATGTGGCGGAGCTGAGACTCATTGAATTTACTTCGCCCGGTTTGACAGAACTGTAGAGCAAAGAGTCTCCAGCTCCGGTATTAACCACTTTACCTCCGTGAAAGCTGAACCCAAGATCCAACTGGCTGTCAATTCCGACTTCCATAAGAACAGCCTCAACAAACACCTGCTGTTGTTTGACGTCCAGTTTGTCGATAACTGATTTTATACTCATATAATCACGAAGTGAGGCTACTATCAATAACGAGTTGGTTGTTTTGTCAGCGGAGACCACTACCTCTCCTTCAAACAAAGAGGCTCCGTCGCCGCCTTTTGCGGTTTTTGATTTGCTTGCAGATGATTTGGTAAGAGTGTTAAGAGTTTTTGACAACTCTTCGGATCCTGCATGCTGAAGCTTTACGACATGTAAAGTTCCCTCTCCGTCAATCGGAACGTCCAGCCTTTTTATCAATTCAAGGATTCTGAGATAGGCAGTTTCAGTAGCGACAATGATAATTGAATTTGTTCTTTCTTCTGCCAATACTTTAGAAATTGTCGAATCGCCTATTTCACGTCCGACTACTACTGATTTTGAAGATGCACTCTTCTTACCTTTGGCCGGAGCTGGAGAAGCTTTTTTTCCTGTTCCGGCAGTAACATCAAATACATCCATAATGGCTTTGGCCATGTCTGTAGCACTTGCATAATTTATGGGTTCGATCCAAATATTTTCACCGGTACCGGGTGCATCGAGAACTGACACAAGTTTTAAAAGACGTCTAATAGAAGAACCGTAGTCTGTGATTATAAGCATATTTGTCGGCGCATAGACGGTTATATCACCGTCGGGAGACTTAAATCTGTCCAGTACTGGAGTTATTTCTTCGGCTGCGATAAACTCCAAATGATGAAGTCTGGTTACGATCTGATCTCCGCCCGGAACCTGCTCTCTGTTGTAAATGGGTGTATTTTGAGCGGTTGATCCGCCAATTGTCATTACTTTTAAATATCGACCGGCCGGCATTACCGTCAAACCGTTAACCTGAAGAACGCTGAGAAAAACTTGATAAGCTTCTTCTGCATTGATTTTTGTAGGCGCATAAACAGTTGCCTTTACTCTTGGAACTTTGGCACCTAATATAAAGGCTTTACCTGTTATGTTTCCGATAATTTTGATAAGCTCAACAAGGTCTGCATCAACCAAATTAAACGAAAACAGCGCACCTCTTTCAGGTCTTTTAAACTCGATTCCTGTTTCCAAACCTTGAGGCATATTGACTTTGGACCAGGGAGTATTAGGAGTTGCGGATGTAGCATCAGTTCCTGCCTCTTCGATTTTTGGTGTAGCAGCTTCGTTGGAAGCCTGAGTGCTTGCTGTTTTGTCGACTTTCTGATCAGCTACGCTGTTCAAAGTCTTTTTATCGGCTGCTTTTTTTGCACTTTCCTTTGCTATATCCACAGCCTTTTTCGCAGCCTGTTTCTTTTTGTCAGCCTGTTTCTTTTTGTCAGCTTCAGCTTTATTTGACTGGGAGCTTTTAGGCTTTTTTTCCTGTGCCGATGTCAAGTTCGGCGTTCCCATTAGAACAGTCGCTCCGATTAGCAAGAATGCAATCTTAACGGCGATACATCCATTTTTTCGTCGTGTAATCTTAAACAAACTAAAAAACTCCCGATATTGGCGGCATAACCGCGATCAGCCAAGGTCGCATGCAAGGCACATGCCGCTTGCTGATACTACTATCAGCACACATAATCAACAGGTTGCACGGGAAATAGGACTTTTTTTTCTCGACTGAAGACAAAATGTCACAGTATTTTCTTGTTAGACAATTATCAAATGACAATAAGGCATAAAATCTGCAAACGTTTTGAAACGTTTTGATAAGTTTGCAAATTAACTATATAGTGTGACAGTTTACAAAAGGTGAAACATGACGATGAAAGTTGTAATATTGTCTGATCTTCATTTGGGCTCAAATGATGGTTTATTGGGATTTATTGCCGCTGAGAGGGCAGGTGTAAGTCACCGTGAACATTTAAAATCAGTGCTTTTAAACAAACTGAAAGACGCTACAGCTCCTCGTTCTTTAGATGTGAAATGTGTTTTGGTTTTGGCAGGAGATACACTCGATTTTTCGCTTCAACAGTACAGTTGTTCATTTGAAGAAGGGCAAAGCTTTTTCAGTACGCTTGCATCAGAAGACTTGTTTGATGAAATTGTCTTTATTGCGGGCAATCATGACCACAATGTATGGCAAATGGTACAAAAGGAAACAGCCGTCATTGATCGTCTCCGAAAAGGTGAAATTCCTCGTGAATTTGCGCATATTCGCGGAGCTCTTATAGATCTGGAAGCAGGAGAACTTGTCATTCCAAATGTGACAAATGTGCCTGAGGCCTCTGATTCGGATTCTTTTTTTATTCAAGGCATATTCGGTAAAGAAGCTCTCAAAAGGCCGAAATTTTGGGTGGTATATCCCAATCTTTTTATACAGCCTCCGATAAGTACTTCGGCCAAAGCAGAACCTATTTTAGTAACACACGGGCATTTTTTTTCTTTGCCTTGGGTTTTGCTAACCTCGGTTTTTCCCCAAAATTTGCAAATTAATAATAATTTTACTCTAGAGCAGCTTGAGCAGATTAACTCTCCTCTAACAGAAATGGCATGGACTGCATTGGGGCAGGCCGGAGTACTTACAGATGTTGCGAGAAATATTTACAGTTCTACTGCCAAGGGAGAAACAGAGGTTCTGCAAAGGGTAATAGAGGAATTTGGAAGTTATCTTGATGAGACAGTTTGTAACAGCGGTTGGTGGAATCCCAGAGAGTGGGCGACTGACTTTGTTATAGAGCTTATTAAACTTTTCCTATTCCGTCTTGCTGAAAAGGGAATTGAATCAGGCAAAGAACACAAGGACAATCCTACCTTTATCGACAATAAAGATAATCAGAAACGCATTGAATATTATCTTGAACTATCTAATGCACAATACAAAAACCTGCTCAAATTATGCAGACCTCAATGGAAACCGGAAATGCTGCAGAAAATTGTATTCGGTCATACTCATGCAGTTATTAAACCTCCGCAAGGTATAGGATTTTTTCCCGGAGCAAATAATACCGGTTTTCTAAATACAGGCGGATTCATGAATGATGTGGAGAAGCTTTCAGCAACAGCAGTGCTTGTAGATTCTACCGGAAAAATAGAAAGCATAGATATTTTATAGGTGAATCTTGATATTTTAGACCAAATCAAGAACCGTCTTATAGTATTTAAAAGCTACATCCAGTCTTCTTCGAAATGATTTAAGTCTACAGTTGTTGATTGTAAGGTTGCAGCCTCTAACAAGTCTGCAATAGGGGCGAAACGACCGGGACGCTTGAGTTCACCTCTAAGCTTCTGTCTGTGCTGTTCAGCTTTGGCCAAAGCTTCGGTTCCTATTGGATCCAAACGATCCAGTCTACGGCTCCAAGGATTGTCAGACGCTCTGGCACCGGATTGAATTGCAAGGTTAATCCAAAGCAATAATTGCGCTTGGTCAAATTTGAGTTTTGAGGTCTCATCAATGTGACGCAAAAGATCAAGCCAAACACGGTTGCGCTGCAAGACAAGATTGCTTTTATAAATATGAGCTGACAATTTATTGCTGAACAATGTCGGAACCACATTGTTCCACAAAAACCTATCGTGTCCCGGAAATTTTAGAGCTGCAAGCTCCCGCCAAATATTGCGCAGCTCCGGATGGAGCCTAAGTATTCTCCAATCAGCTCTGGCTTCCCAATATACATGACCGATACCTTTCGCGGCAAAATGGAGCACTGTCATCTGAGGCACAGTGTAATTATGAGCTATAACATCCGCGCCCAAATGATTTATATATCCGAGCATAAAAGCTTCTCGGTGACTGCCGTGGATTCTGGCCTCCCTTAGTAAGCTTCTGCCAATATCCCAATTGTGACAGTGGTTGACAAGCTTGGCATGTTTTTTTCCGATAATAAAATCTGCCGCCAAAGCGCCGTAAAGAAAGTCGTTTGCGTGATTTCTTAAAAGATCCAGAAGAGAAGGAGATACGGACAAAGAGCCTGAAAGCAATTGAGAAGCTGAATAAAGATGCACAGCCGGTCCCCAAGCAAAAGCCTCACTAGGTATAAAGACAATACAAATCGCCGCCGAAAAAAAGACAACTCTTATCGCAGTATCTTTTGCACTCATAATTAATATAATGACGCAAAAATACCGTCATGTCTTAAACAATTTTGTGAGTTTCTTGGTGTTGAAAAATTCACATGTTCCTCAGTTTTCATACTCCATGCCCCCAAAGCGGATCACGGAACGTCTTAGTACCAATGATGCGGATCGTGCTGTAATTATATTTGTTTTTCGCGGTGATGATCATAAAAATTGCTTAAACTTATTCTTAAAAAATGACTTTATAGATGATGTTAGAAAAACGTGATAAATATCGATTTGAGAACGGTCGCAAACATTAGAAGTGACCGATTTTGTTTTGTGGCTAAAGGAAATAAATGACTAATAAATTTAGAGAATTGTTGGAACGTCCCGGTGTTATTGTTTTTGACGGTGCGATGGGGACTATGTTGTTTGAACATGGGTTGTTTATCAACAGGTGCTATGACGAGGCTAACCTAAACAATCCTCAGATGGTGCTTGGTATTCACAAAGAATATGTTGATGCCGGTGCAATGGTTATCGAAACTAATACCTTCGGTGCCGGTCGATTTAAGCTCAAGGCTTTCGATCTTGACAGTCGCACGGTAGAAATCAACAAGCGCGGCGCTGAGCTTGCTCGGGAGGCTGCCGGAGACCGTGTTGCTGTGGCGGGTTCGGTCGGGCCTTTGGGGGTTCGAATGGAGCCTTGGGGACCTGTTTCGCAAGAGGAGGCACTTTTCGCCTTTGAGGAGCAAATTTCCGCTTTGATGGAAGGCGGAGTAGATGCTATTTTATTGGAAACCTTTACCGATTTGGCTGAGATCAAACAAGCGCTCACAGCTGTTATGCGGCTTCGCGAAAAACTTAAAACAGATATTCCCGTTATTGCTTCCATGACTGTTGACAATGCAGGAAATTCTCTATTCGGAACAGAACCGGAGTTTTTTGGTCCCAAATTGGAAAGCTTAGGAGCTGATGTAGTAGGTCTTAATTGTTCAGTCGGTCCAAAGGCTACATTGGATGCTATTGAGCGTCTTGCAAAGGTTACAACTGTTCCTCTTTTCACAATGCCCAATGCCGGACTTCCCACCATGGTCGAAGGACGTATGATTTATCTGACCTCTCCGGACTATTTGGCCGGATATGCGCGTCGCTTTGCCGACATCGGCGTAAAAATTATCGGCGGATGTTGCGGAACTACTCCGGCTCATATTCGTGCGGTGGCGGCTTCTATAAGACAACGTTCGGGAGAAGAGCGTTCTTTGGCGGCTGCGCGAGCCCAAACCCTTACGGTCAGCGAACCGCCTAAAAATACAATTCCGGTGACCGAGAGATCAAAATTGGCAAGAAAACTTGCAACCGGTGAATTTATTGCCTCCATTGAGCTTGCTCCGCCCATGGGATGGCAATTGTCAAAAATCAAACAAAGCGCAAGAACTGCAAAGGACGCGGGGTTTGACGCAATTAATATTCCGGACGGGCCGCGTGCTTCAGCGAGACTCGGTTCTTTGGCCATGGCAGCGGTAATAGAGCGTTCGGTGGAAATTGAAACCATAATGCATTATGCTTGCAGAGACCGCAACTTAGTAGGAATGCAGTCAGATTTGTTGGGAGCCTATGCATTGGGACTTCACAACGTGTTGGCTATTACCGGTGATCCGCCGATTATGGGAGACTATCCAAATGCAACAGCTGTCTTTGATATGGATGCCATCGGACTGGTCAATATGATATCACGGCTTAATAGCGGATTGGATTTAGGAGGAAGAAGCATCGGTTCTCCCACCGGATTCTTTACATTTGTCGCGCTAAACCCCACAGCGGTTAATCCTCAAAAAGAAATGGAAAGGCTCAAACACAAGATAGATGCCGGCGCTGAGGCTGTAATTACTCAGCCGGTGTTTGATGCGGAACAACTTTTACGATTTCTAGATCAAATAGGATCAGCTTTATCCATTCCGCTGATTGCCGGAATTTGGCCGATGCAGAGTCTGAGAAATGCAGAATTTCTAGCCAATGAGGTTCCAGGGGTTTCAATTTCTAAAAATTTGTTGGAGCGGATGGCCGCTGCCAGAGAAAAAGAAGATGAACGTGCAGAGGGAGAACGTATTGCGATTGAGGTAATGGAGACTGTATTTCCTCGAATTCAAGGAATCCAGGTGGCAGCTCCTTTTGGACGAATTCAGTCTGCCGTAAAAGTGCTGGAAGCTGCATCCGAGCTTGTTTGCCAAAAAGGAATCTAGATGAAAAAGTCCAAATTCACGATGCTAATTGCTCAGCATCGATGGTGGTATCCGACAGCAATGAGCGGTGCGGATCTCGCCAATCATGAATTTGCAGTTCGATTGTCGAACAGAGGAGGACGTATTTTTGTACACGGCATCTTACCTCCTGAGGAAAGCAAGCGAGTTCAGACCAGGAAATATCAAACAGGCAGCATAGATGTCAGTTTGGTAAAAAGTGATTTTATAAAATCTTTAAGAACGCGTATCGAAGAGGTAAAACCGGATGTAGTTCTGACAACTTGTCCCGAGCCCAATTGCGGAACGGGTGATATTACCAGAATGGTCGAAACGGTATCTAATTTTGATATTCCGGTAATACTTTATGTGCACGATCTAAAAGCAACTATCCCGTTGTTTGATGAAGTTCGAAAGCAGTTGGCGGCAGTGATAACCAATAGTTATTTTACCGCTAAACGCGTCAAGGAGATTTGGAATATCGAATGCGAGGTAGTTTATCCTATTCCGGATGCATTTTCTATGAAGGCTCAAGAAAATACAGGAAGATTTATAACTTTCTTTAACCCGGCTCCTCACAAGGGCTTGGGCGTGGCTCATGCCTTAGCTATGAACAGGTTTCCTGATAGACCGTTTTTGTTTGTAGAGGGGTTTATTGATCCTGAGCAACACGGTATTTTTCTCTCTCGCTCAGGCAATCTGGTGCATGCGCGCAGATCGCCTGATGTTGCGGCCATATACTCCATGAGCCGTCTTGTAATAGTTCCCTCTCAGTGGGAGGAGCCGTTTGGAAGGGTTGCACTCGAAGCAATGATGAGTGATGTGCCGGTTATTTCATCAAAAATAGGCGGACTTTTAGAATCTGTAGGAGAGGGCGGAGTTCTTATTGATGATTACTCCAACCTGGATAAATGGGTAGAAGCCGTTACTCTTTTAGACAACGAAAAAGAGCGTCGCCGACTTATTTCGGCAGGCAGACATCATGCTAAAAAGTTTTCAGGGGAAAAAGAAGCCGATAAGTTTTTAGATATTATTCTAAAGGCAATATAGAAAAACCGTAATTGCGGTTTAGGAATCGGCTAATATGGTGACATAACACGAAGCTCAAAACCGCCTTCAACCTCTAATTCCATTGCTATGTTTTCTCTGTCAGGAGACGGCACCATTGATGTCCTTCTTCTGTTTGTGGGAAGAGGGATTTTCTTTAAAGTTTCGGCTTTGTCTTTCTTTGTATCAATGCGAAAAACATTGTCTCCCTCAGGAACAATGAGTGTTCGATTATCAAGCCAAATGGGTGCAACCGCAGAAGGACGAACGGATTTATCGAGCGGAATCTTGATAACCTCTGTTGTGATTGAATCATTACTCCATTCTCCCTTTGTTGAATAGATGACAACAGCGCCTCCGTTTCTCGGTTTTGCGGCGACCTGGCGGCTGTCCGGAGATATCGAAGGATAAAGTCCGATCATTTTACATTGTGCCTTACCTTCTATATTGATCATACGTATCTGAGGGCCGACTGTTGAATCGAATTCGTAGTGCAGATAGCTTTGGCTGTGATCGAACCAAACCATATCGCCGCCGTACCATTGCTGAGATGTTACTTTTGCTTTTTGCCCTACCAAATTGGATTGACCGATAAAATGCCTGTAAGGGTATGCATTGAGGGATTGACTGACTTTGTCAAAGACATTGAACACACAAAAAAGCAGAGTTTCTCCATTTGGTGATGGAATCGGAAATCCTTTGTTAGTTTCTTTTACAATATCGGACTTTGATATAATAGATCTAACATTTCCCGCTGCAGCAACATAAATTTCCCCTTGTTTTTCAAAAATAATACGCATATCAGAAGTTATTCGAGGAGATGTGCCCTGGCCGATAATACGAATTTCATTGGTTTCGATATTGGCGATACGGATTTCCTCTCCAAGAACATAAGCCACCCACTTACCGTCCGGCGACCAACTAATATCTGTCACAGCATGTTCCGATGCGTCCAATCGTTTCATCATATTCTCCTTATAAAGGCGTTTTGGAGCTATCTCATTTACACCTTTTTCGGGGCCGAGGATACCAGTTTGAATTTGAATGGCAATGGGTGCTTTGGGTTAATTCGAAGAACAATAATTGACGAAGAGGCAAATGATCGGTAACCGTTTCAAAATTAGCGGTTCCAATGCGAAGTCTATTGGAAAGAACGCTATTTTGATTATTTAGAAAAACATCAGAGAGAAAAAATGAAAAAGTATGAAGAAAGATTTGCGAATATTTTAGCTGAAGCATCAAGCATCGGTTTAGAAGAAATAAGAAAACAGATTCGCGTTCCCGAGCCGGAAAAAGGAGACTTTTCGCTGCCTTGCTTTTCTTTTGCAAAAACAATGAGATTAAGTCCCGCAAAAATAGCTGAGGACATTGCAGCCAAGCTCCCTAATGATATTATGTTTAAATCTATTAAAGCAGAAGGTCCGTATATCAATGCCTTTATCGAACCGCATGCTTTTGTTGAAGAAACAGTTAAAGATATACGACAAAAAGATGCTGATTTCTGCAACTCAACTGATGGTAACGGAAAAACTATTGTGGTGGACTATTCGTCTCCTAATATAGCTAAACCGTTGGGTTTTCACCATTTACGCTCCACAATGATTGGCAATTCACTGCTGAGAATTCATGCAGCTCTCGGATACAAAACCGTTGGAATAAATTTCTTAGGTGATTGGGGGAAAACCTTTGGTCTCTTGGCTGAAGCCTTTTCCAGATACGGTGATCGAACTGCTTTGGAGTCAGGGGGAATCGCTTACCTTTTGGAGCTATATATTCGTGCCAATAAAGAAGCAAAGGAAGATCCCGCTTTTGATGAGGCGGCCAGAGCTATGTTTCGCAAACAGGAAGCCTCAGATCCCTATGCATTGGAGCTGTGGAAGCTTTTTAGGGATATAAGTCTTAATGAGTTTGAACGTGTCTACAAACGTCTCGGCGTGAGTTTTGATGCTTTTGAAGGTGAGAGCTTTTATCGAGACGGCATGGATGAAGTAATAGAACAAATTGCAAATACCGCAGGTGTCCGTACTGATCAAGGTGCTCTGGTCGTAGATATGCCCTATGAGTCGGAAGAGCCGCCGATGATGCTTAAAAAAAGCGACGGTGCAACTCTTTATGCAGCAAGAGATGTAGCTGCAGCTTTGGACCGTCATGAGCGGTTTAAATTTGACAAATGTTTGTATGTTGTCGGCGTGGAACAAAAAAGACACTTTGAGCAAATCAAGAGGGCTTTAAAAGCCATGGGAAAAGAATGGGCTGACAAAATCATTCACGTGCATTTCGGTCGAATTCAGGGAATGAGCACCAGGAAAGGCACTGTCGTATTTTTAGAGGAGGTTTTGGACGAAGCCAGAGACAGAGCATTGGAAAAAATGACGGAAGCGGCCGAAAAAAGAGAGATTGATCTCCAATCTACTGCCGAATCCGTCGGTATAGGGGGTATTGTTTTCGGCGATCTTAAAAATCTCAGAACGTCAGACTATGAGTTTAATTGGGAGGAAATACTAAATCCAAAAGGGTTTACAGGAATTTGTGTGCAATACGCCCATGCGCGCTGCTGCTCAATTCTAAGAAAAGGAGGCGGTGTAGACAGTTCTGAGGCAAACCTGTCCCTTCTGACCTCCGAAGAGGAAATAGCCTTAATAAAAGAACTGGCTCGTCTTCCGTCTGCGGTTGTTGATTCTGCTGAAACATTGGAACCATCCAGATTGGCTCGTGCAGCGTATGAGGTTGCTAAGGCGTGGAACAGATACCAACAAGCCGGAAACTCCGATGCTGCATTAAGAATTATCACACCTGATTTGGAAACCAGAAAAGCGAGACTTCATTTGGTTGATGCAGTACGCATCGGTATAAAAAAAGCTCTATACCTTTTGGGGCTGTCTGCTCCGGAGGCTATGTAAATGAAAAAAGGCCGCTACAATGCTGTTTTACTGTTGGGTCCGACAGGTTCCGGAAAAACACCGTTAGGTGAATATCTGGAAAAAAACGGTTTGAAAGGCAAAAAATGCTTTCATTTTGATTTCGGCGAAAACCTGCGACTGGCAGCTGATAAACCAAAAAGTTTTGAATCTCTTAGTAAAGAAGATGTAGACATCATAAGAAACAGTTTGGAGAACGGTACACTTTTAGAAGACAGCCAGTTCTATTTAGCAGAGAGAATTTTCGAAACTTTTGTAGCCAAGAACAATGTTGCTCAGACTGGTCTTGTTATTTTAAACGGTTTTCCAAGACATATAGATCAGGCAAAAAAAACGGCCGAATTGGTTGATGTAAAACTGGTTATATTTCTTGACTGTGACGATCAAGTCGTATCCGAACGAATTAATGAAAATTCGGGAGGGGACCGAACCTTTAGAACAGATGACAACGCCGAATCGGTAGCAGCAAAATGCATTTTATTCAGGAACAGAACAATGCCGTTGATTGAGCATTATCGAAAAAATCCCGAAACCAAGATTGTATCCGTGAAAATATCTGCCTCTTCCACACCCAAAGACATTGCCCTCCGATTGAAAGAAAATTTGCTATGATACACATAAGACAATCCGAGCAAAATGAATTGAATACTATTCTTCAAGTAGAACAGCATGTCTTATACATGTCCACTCTGTCCATTTTGTCTACTCTGTCCACTTTGTCCATTCTTATCTTGGCTTTCCACTAACCCCGCGGATGATATTTTCTATGGCTTTCTACCATGTGGCGCATAGTTACGTGGGTGTAAATCTGTGTTGTTGATATGTCTGCATGGCCCAGCATTGCTTGCACAGATCTCAGGTCTGCTCCGCCTTCCAATAGATGGGTTGCAAAGGAATGTCTCAGTTTGTGAGGACTGACATTTTTGCTTATACCAGCCTTTAGCGTGTACTTTTTTACGATTTGCCAAAAACCTTGTCTTGACATGGGTTTTTTTCTATCTGACAAAAAAACTTCCGTTACAGTAGGTGTAGCGTATCGAGGTCTGATTTCTTCGATGTATTTTGTAAGCATAACCGAAGCCCACTCACCGATCGGCACAAGACGCTGTTTATCTCCTTTTCCTGTAACAGACAAAAAACCGGCAACAAGATTTAGGTCTTTTAGCTTAAGAGTTACGAGTTCCGACACTCGAAGACCGGCTGCGTACATTGTATGAAGCATAGCGGCATCCCTAAAACCCCTTGGAGATGAGCTGTTTGGAGCACTGAGTAGACTTTCAATTTCCTCTCCGCTCAAAACAGAGGGAATCGGTCTCATCGATTTTGGAGATTCAATATATTCCATAGGAGAAAAATCGATAATCTTTTCATTGGTCAAGTGATTGAAAAAACCCCTCAAAGCTGACAAAATCCGAGATTGGGAGCTGCGACGCAAACCTCTTTTCCCCAAAAACGCCAAGTATTGAGAAATGTCTTCACTGCTGATCTGGAAAACATCTGTTTTCTGAACAAATTCAGCAAAGGCCGCGAGGTCAGAGGCATAAGCCTCGGTTGAATTGCGAGAGAGTCCCTTTTCAACCTTGAGACACTGAAGATAGTAGTCCACAAGATAGGCTATATCTGTCATACGCAATCATAACATTTGGATTTGCTTGAGGTCAAAAAATTGCCTTAGAACAACAAAGTACAGTAGACAAAAGAGGAAAACTAATTAAATAGTTTTTCAAACCAGCCTTTTTTCTTTGTTGCCTGCTCATCAGTGCCGATGGCCGGCTTGGCAGGTGACGAGCGAGGAGGCATTGGTTTGGCTGGAACAGGGACGGCTTTTTTTTCGACTTGCTCTTTTGAAAGCGGTTGCTTTAATGTTGAGAACTTTGCCGATTCTTGTTTGCCTCTCGAAGCCAGCATATTCACTGCTGTAATAAGAGCATGGGGTGTAAACGGCTTTTGCAAAGTTGACATCGGCTTAACTTCTCGTCCGTGGGCAGTTTTTAGTACATCCTGCATAGCTGTTACAAGTAACACAGGTACCTGCTTCTGATATATTTTGGCTATTTCTCGAGTTAGATCGATTCCATCCAAACCGGGCATCATTACGTCTGCAACAATTACGGCATATCGATTTTCTGTTGCCATGCGAAGCGCCAGATCTCCGGTTAAAGCACAATCAACCTCGTAACCGGCCGATTCTAAAATCTTTTTCTCCAGTGCCAGGATTGACTCATCATCTTCAGCTATAAGTATTCTTCCGGCGCTCATCTGTCACCTCTATGCGTTGCTCGTACTCAAATTACAATATCCACAGACTTATAATCAACTACCGTTTGCCGATTCAGCAAGGTCAACTACCGTTTGTTGAGACCTCAATTGATTGAGCATCTTAGAAAGATATTTGGTTATTTTTGTCAAATCTTCTGATAGCTCCAGATATTCACTATAAATGAGTTGGGATTCTTCGTCTTCAGGAATTAGATTCTCTACCAAATCTGCAAGTTGTTTTAAGCTGAATGATGCACCAGCAAGAACAGTAACAGGAGTAGTAAGTTCATCTACAAGCCAATCCACCGAAACACAGTTTTCGGTAACAATGCTAGGAGAAGGTACGCTTGAGCGAAGTTCAGCTCGAATAATGTGAAGCGTTCTCATCGCTTGACGGCCGACAAAGTCGAGATATCTTAATATTTCAATATTAATGGAAGTTAAACGCAATGACACCGCAACCCAAGGTTTTTCTCTATCTTCGATGTAAATTGAATATAAAAAACCCGTTTCAATGGGAATTGGTGAAGAACGATTTTTTTTAAACTCAGGAACAAAACCGTCTTTTGCATGCATAGCATTATATAAAAGAGAGCCTTGTCCGTCCTCATTAATGTTATATACAGCAGCGGCTGATACTTCAGGAATTCTTGTCATTTCCATAACAGCTTCTCGCACGAGCGATTCGGGAGAAAGCTTGATATGTAGACGACGGTCAATATCCATCATCTCAGACTTTAGATCCAAATGCCTTCGAAGCTCAAGATTATGCTCTCGTTGTTTGAGCGCAGCTTCTAACGTGATAATAAGATTGTCACCCCAAGGTTTGAGAACTTTGTATGCTCCGTGAGGTCCCAAAATTGTTTCTGCAACTTCATCTCCGTCATAAGCAGTTAAAACAATTCTAACCATATTGGGGTAGCGCACAGTGCATTGGCTTATCAGACTTAGTCCGTTAACTCCAGGCATTCGTACATCACTAATAATAGCTGAAAAATTTCGAGTGGTTAGTTGGGCAATTGCCTGTTCAGCGCTGCTTACTGAAATAACATCATAATGATCTTCCAGTTCTGCTGCCAGAGCAGCCAACACGCTGATATCGTCATCCACCACTAAAACACTATCTCTAACGAACATTTCGACATCCTGTTTATATTATAGAGGTACTGTTCAACCTCTCATCATACTAAGACGACCCAAACTGCAAATTCTTGAGTCAAATCTTTTTTGTATTTTTATGATGTATTATGGAGTGGGAAATTGAACTATTACTCGCATAAAGTATATTGCTATAATTCCGAGATGTTGACAAAATTTTCTGAGGTAATCTGCCAAACTTTCATGGGGGAGATAATTTGCTGTCCGAAATCATCAAATATTATGGAACCGGTCAAACCTGAATAGTGAATGGTGTCGCCTTTTCTAATAGCGGAGAGTCCTTGTTCTATTCGATTCCATTGTACCTGCATGCCCAAAGGACGCGCAGTCTGACGAAGCATTTGTTGTAAGTTTTCGAACTCAATTTTACCGTTATTTTGTATTACGGTTTTCTCCAAGGCCAGTGCTAAAAGACACATTGCATCGTAATAGTAATATGCTCCGTCAATCGGCATGTCCTTCCATCTCGATTGAAAACTGGATTTGAAATCCTGTGATTCATCGTGAACTTTTATTCCGATGCCGATCGCTCCGTCAAAAGCACCTTTGTCAGTATTATTAAGCAATACCGAGGTTTCAAGCGGCGGGGATAAAAACCACTTTTGCTCAGAAGATTTTTCTAAAATAAGAAGGTTGTTCATAAACCTAGCTGCATCAGCTGTTGAAGCAGAAAGAAGAACATTGGGTGTTCCTGACTGTTCCAATTTATCGATTTCAGAGCGAAAACTAGTGGCTCCGGCAGTGAGCACAATTTGTTCTGTAACATTTCCTCCCAATTCAGAAATTCTTTTAGCAAAGGCCTGCGCAAAGTCAAAGTGATAGTCTTCAGTTGAGTATACAGCAGCAAATGACACAAATCCTTCATTGTGTAGATAGTTGGCAAAGGCTCGACCGAGTATGGCTGTTGAAGGTGCCAAGCGAAACCAATTGAAGCCTTTCGGTATTTCAATTGTGGAGGCACCGGAAACCACCGGAGAAATTACTGTTATCTTTTTTTTCATCGAAGCAGCAATAAGCTCTCTAGATATCTCAGGGGATTCCGGACCCAGTACAGCTGCTACAGGATAAGATAGAATTTCCTCAATGGATTTTTTAGCCCTATCTTGATCAGAAAATGTATCTCGAGAAACAAATACAATCGGTTTGCCTCCGATACCTCCGGCCTCATTTACCGTATCTTTGATCATTAAAGCAGCCCGTTCATAGGCTGCACCCAATGCTGCGTCGCCTCCCGTAAAAGGAAGAAGCAGTCCAACTAAGACGTTGTTTTCTGCATCTATTGTTGTTTCTTCAATACAGGAGGTTTGAAATGCACAGCACACAACTAGCACTGTAGTGACTAACGATGCTGCGCATATACTGCAAAGATTACTTCTTTGATGCGGCTTCTTCATATACCTCAACTATCCAATCTATTACTTCTTGTTCGGTCCTATCTCCGTTATACATTTCGAACAAAATATCCGCCAATCCGGCATCTTCTGCCGTAAACTGGTGAATCTCAACATTGAATACTATATCAGCATCTTGAAAATCATTAAAGGTGCTTTCGGCAACAGAATCCCAATCTGAAATATCAACATCGGGGTGAGCAGGAGTAGATCCTTTCTTTTTATTAAAGGCTTCTTGCGCCGTTGGAGATCCAAGTACGCGCAAGAAATTTAAGGCGTTTTCTTCGTTCGGTGCATTTTTGCAAAGTGCAAAAGCGTCTACATTGTAAATAAAGGAACCTTCTGATCCCAGAGCGGCTACGGCTCCGAAATCTGTTCCAGGAGTCCATCCCTTGGATAGATAATATCCCTTGGCCCAGTCCCCATGGACATACATAGCTGCTTCACCGGAATGTACCAGCTCTGCTGCTTCATCCCATCCCAAGTCAGGAGCATTGGAGTTTGTGTAACTTAAGACTTTTGCAAAATCTTCTACAACTTTGGTTAGAGTTGCAAGTTGCGTCTCATCTGACAGGTCAGCGTTCCCGCTAAAGAAATCGCTATGAAACTGTATGCCTCCGGAACCGGCTATTACCGCATAGAAAAGAATCTCAACAGTCCATCCGGCAGAAGCGCTAAGTGCAAGAGGTACAATGCCGTCTGCCTGAAGGGTTTCGGCTACTTCGAAAAACTCCTCTAAAGTCATAGGCGGAGTATCTATCAGGTCCATGTTGTAAAACATAGTATTCTGACGATGCATGTTTACCGGAACTGCGTAGTAACTGCCGTCGTATTTCAAGGCTTCAAGCACACCGGCTGGATATTTGCTGTCCCATTTCATTTCAGTGTATAGATCGTCCAATGGTACTAAACGATTCTCAGGGGTTTCTTCCCCATATTCTACCCATCTTTGAAAGTCTCTGGGACCCAATTGGAAGGTATCCGGAGGATTGTTTTGGGCCATTCTTTCATCAAGAGCTTCTCTGGCATCCTGCCCGTGTCCTTCTACAGTTGAAAGATTGACTACTTCCACATCCGGATACTCCGCACGAAAGGCATCCAGCAAAGCCTGAAGCGCCTCTATTTCTCCGGCAGCGGTCCACCAGCTAAAAATCTCAATTTTGTTATCAACAACAGTAGTTTCTGAATCATTGTCATTTGGCGTATCGTCGTCCCCGCAAGCCGCAAAAACAAACATTGCAAATACTGACACAATTGTTAGAATAAATATTCTTTTCATTTCTCTTCCTTTCCTTCTTGCCGAATTATCGACATCTTTTCCTTTTCCATGTTTCAAACAACAATACTTTTCTTGTGATAGAGAAAAGTTATTCAAGCCCGAACGCTCCTTCGTAGAAAATATCGGATGGGTTTAAAAAAAAATAAGCAGATTGAAAGAAAAAACAAAAACGATTTTAAAGAAATAATTAGGTGCGATTTGCAATTACATTTATTTAAGAGGGATGTCGCCATTGCAAGACGCCTAAATCATTGCAATATTCTTTGTTGAGATTGTTTGTCGGATACAAAATTTTTAAGACACAGGTAGATTTTTAGGTCCAAGAACTATTTTTCTGTATTTGTCGGTTCTGTTTTATTTCTTAAAAACCAGGTTTTCTGCATTGCTTTTAAGACAATTACCGCCTCTTTTAATGCCGTAATCATTTCTTTGCTCAATACCGGTATTTCAGGTCCCATTTTTGCCATTTCCTTGGCTACAATTCCCATGTTGTCTACTAGTTTGGATATTTTTTCGTGGTCAGTAAGTTTTTCCATGGAGGTTAATAGATGATCAACTCTTTTATCATTGAGAACTCTGGTTGCTGATGTTAGGGCTTGTTCAAATTGACCGTTTTTAGAAGCAATATGGTCAATGGCTGCCATAGCTGATTCCATTTTTTCTGTAAGAGAGTTTATTCGCGCCGGTTCAAAGCTTTCTGCCATTGCGCCGAGAGCTCTTCTGGTATTTCGGTCGTTAAATACTTTTGCTGCACCGCTAAAAAAGTCCTTGAAGTTTGTATCAGTAAGAACACTTACCAACGGTTCGTGAAGATCGGACAACAAAATGTTTAACTGGGCTAAGGTGGGCCCCATTTGATCAAAAGCCTCAACAATTCGCTCGAGTCGATCTTGTTCTTCCAGTTTTTTTAACATTATTTCCACTGCACCTACTGCTCTATCAAGCGTGCTTATATATCGTCCAAGATCGATGTTAGCCACGGCATCTATAATATCCATAGGTTCGTTGGCAGGTATTACTGCATAAGGGGGTAACTCCTCTTTTGATTCTGTTCCGGAAATTAACAGAATGCGTTTCTCTCCCAAACCCACCACTCGCCGAATCTCAGCAACCGTGCCTCTTCTTATTCTTGGAACAAACTTTTTGCGTACTAACAATTCGACATCGATTCGGTTATCGGGAAGAATTTCGAGACTACCTATTTCTCCAACTTCAATACCGGAAAGTAAAATAGGAGAGCCTGATCTGACTGCATCACCTCTAACTATATGGGTATGATATGGAACACGTTGTTCAAGCCACCTGTTTTGAATCGCCGCACCGACAACGAAGGCGACAATACCCGTTACTGCTGCTAGAGTAAAAAGACCGGCAGCTCTCTCTCTATAGGAAAGGTAAATTTTCACCTTAATAACCTCCTGTCATCCGGGCGAGGGATTCTATGATATTGAATAATTCGTCCTCCGATGTTTTCAAACCATTTTTCAAATTCAGGATTGTGTCTGGACATACACACAATTACTGACATGGGAAACCCGTTCTTTTTATTTGACAAGGCGTTCCATGCTATACTTCGCCCTCTGTCCATCTCCCAATTTCCTATTCCTTCCAGTATCAAACATTTGGGAGAAAGGACCAACGACCTAGCAAGACAAACATTCCATCTGGTAGAGCCGTCAACCTCATGGGGTTTTCTATCGAATAGTTTCTCAAGGCCGAACTCACAGATAATCTCATGTACTTTCTTTTTTTTCTCTTCTTCAGACAGCTCACTGTGAACAGAAATTGGAAGCTCTATATTTTCAAAAATGTTTCTGTTTGACAAAAGGCCGCCGTATCCGTGAACAAACCCCAATTTGGCTCGCAATCTTTGTCTGTCTCCATAACTCATTCGATAAACATTAAATCCAAACAGCTCAACTGTACCGTTTATCGGTTCGAGCATTGCAGCGAGAATTCTCGATACTGCCACCGAAGGATCAGTGACAGGTTCCAATCCTTCTGGAGCTAAAACTATCCACTGCGATAAAGGGACCTCTGTCGGCCCTATTTCCCATCTGTCCGGTCCCGAATCAAATATTATACCGTCAGGCAAATAGCAAATACGCTCGTTGTCTATTCTTTTCACAGAACCCCCCAAAGTCTTGTTTGTTCTGATTGTATTAAGAGTGAAATGGAAAGCATTCCGTGAAATACAACTAAAAATACAAACGAACTTAGAGAAGCTTTAGAAACAGCGACTGGAACTTCAGTGGGGGCTTTGTCTACTGACAAGCCATGGTAACAAGCAATAAGAAACAATACGATCCCGCCCAGAATGATTTTTAGAGAAAAAACAAAGAGATCGATGGGTGATATAGCTGAAAATACTGATCTCATAAACAAATCTACCGGAATGGATACGATGAATTGTGATATGACAAAGCCGCCGAATAAGGCAACCGCACCGAATAAAACATTGAGAGCAATCATTGATATTAAACCTCCGAAAATACGGGGTGTTATCAAATGTCTAATAGGCGAAATACCCATAACCTCCAAGGCTTCGATTTCTCGTTGAACTCTCATTACGCCCAATTCCGCTGTAATAGCGGTAACTGATCTAGCAATTATAACGCCTCCTGTTATCAAAGGAGCGATTTCTCTTATGACAGCCACTGTTACCAATCGACCGAAAGAGTCTGCTCCTGATAGAGAACCTATTCCTCCTACTCCCTTTACTATAACAAAGGCACCTACTCCGAGACCTAAAACAAAAACATATCCTGCTGCCTGAACCCCGGTAAAATAAATTTGGTGTAATACTTGCCGCCAAAAATCCCTTTGCCCTAAATCTCGATCAGTCCACAATACTTTTATCGAAAGATAAAACAATCCTAAGAGAAGCAAACAATATCGTATTGATCCCACTACCGTAAAACCGATGCGGTCAATTATATACAACAAAACCTCCGAATAGGGAGCACAAATATCTCTATCTACTGTATTAATCTATAACAGATAAAAGAGCCAATAATCGAACCCGAAAATCATATTCAATGTATAACTACAAAGAAAAAGTGCGATAGTTAATAAACAAGCGGCTAATAATATTAGAAGAAATATAGGGATCCGGCAATCTGAAACGATGCACCGGAGAGATTGACTCCTCCCCATGAACCGGCAGAAACAATTCTTATTGAATTGGAATCGCCTCCTGAAATTGAGGGATCGAATTCTAAATCACCGTAACCCGCGTATCCGACTGCCATTTCTCCCCCAAAACAGAATCGCTTAACGTTTCTGGAAGCCAACCATTGTCGCGAAAAATGCATTTCAAGCCCTATTCGACCTCCTACGGCCCAGGTTGCTTTGGTATCGGTGTAAGTGTTTTGCATTCCCAAATGAGAAGATGTATAAGAGTAGGAATCTATCATCCATCCTTGAATCTCAGCGTTCATCTTTCCTATTAGAGTGCCGGCGTAGATGTCACCGAACAAAGACATCCAGGGAATCACAGCTTTTCGCACTCTGAGACCCAAATTAATATCATGAGACATCAAATCGGTTACCATATCGTCATACATAGTTCCTGAGTCTTTTCCAAATCGATAACCTAAAAACAGTGCAAACTGAAAACCTTTTGCACTACCGACTTGAGTGCGCAGATCCGTTCCGAATCTTCCTTGAATTAGGTTGTGCTCAGAAAACGCTTCGTAGTTTTTATCTCTAACAATCAAAGGAGTTGCGGCTAAACCGATTTCCAGTTTCTCTGCAGCGGCATTAAAGGAAAGAAGAAAAGTTACTGTTGTGCATGTAATTAAAATAAGGCGTTTCATTAGTTTTCCCCTTTCACATTGAGACTATCGACAAGCCAGAGTCCGTCGAGTACTTGAGCATTTGCACGAGAAGGTGCATCAAGCGGAAATAATGTTACACGACCAGTTGGAATGGAATGCCATATCAAACCTGTGTTTCGTCCTCCGATTATATGCATGGAAATGCTTTTATCGTCGAGAATAAGTGTATCCGGTCGTCCGGTGACCAAGTTAAAATAGTCAACGCGATCTGCATTTTGAGGCAATACATAGAAAACGTCTTTGTATATTCGAGCGGCTTGCCAATCGTAGGTACCGCCGGATGAAAGCATGGAAGCTTTTTGTGTAGCTAAATCGAGAAGAACCAGATCTTCGTTTCTCGGTACGATCAGCAGCCTGTCGTTTTCTAATTCGCGAGCTAAATTTATACCTCCTTGAATTATTTGATTGGTAAGGTTGCGCCCCTTTTCTTTAACAATATTCTCAAGTTTTAAAAAATAGACTGAATAAGAAGAATTTCCCCAAAAAACCAATTTTTCATTAATTCCGTCATTGATGAGGCGAATTGTTTCTAAGTAGTCGGATATGACAATATTAAATGCGGCACTTGTGTCAATATCCACAAAATTGATTTTGCTGTTGTTTCCCGACCTGCTTAGAACGGCGAGCAATAAATTATCTCCGTCTTTTACGATTTCCATATCAAGGGGTAGACCTCCGGCTTCCAATTGTTTGGTTTGCACACCCTGAAACCCTTCGGGATCTCGTCCCATTGAAATATAGTAAATATCTTGTGTATTAGCGCTTCTTATAAACAATTTGGCTTCGCAACTTGCATTCTCGCAGTCTTCTTCTTCATCGACAGCTATGATTTCTTGAGCGCTGAAATCTATATTACTCGATGTCGGAAGAAGAGGAACTTTAACCCAAATATTTTCCGGATCGCTGAGATCTAATATTCTAGAAATGCTGCCGGCAATAAACACAGCCAATTTTCGTTCAGAACCGCCTATTTTTAGACCGCTGATAAAATTAACCATGTCGATTTTGCGACCGTCCATTGATACAGAAAGAATCTTTGGGTTGCTCTTGCTAGGTGCTGCTTCTAAATCAACCAACGCAATTTCGTTGGGATTATAGAGTCCGGACGATGTGTTTTTTTCTCCGTGATATAAAATTGCAAATTGATCTTCCGGATCAAAGGCAATCTTGTCAAATTGTGAACCGACTTCATATTTTGTAGGAGCCTTGTTGTCTGTAGTGATTCTATAAAGTCTTTCATCAAGTTTGGTGTTCCTTTGATCAATAGGAGCAGTAAGAACAAACAACTGGGTCGGATTTTCGGCTTGAGGTCCGGGTTCCTGCCATATGATTTTCTCACCTTTCTCAGGAGTAAAAAGAGAGGCAAACTTGGAATCTTTCAGGTCTCCGTCAAGATAATAAATGACATCCTCATCAACTCTGTGAATAGCGATTCCATTTTTTAGAGTTTCTATTTTGATGTCATTCGTTCTAATAGAATAGTCGTAAACGCCTTCCGTTTCACAACCGAACAGGGCCAAAACCATTACAAGCCCTAAATACTTCTTTTCTCTTTTCATTGCATTCTCCTTATTCCTACTTGGTAGTCTCAATAGCATCATTAAGGTTGTAGCCGGTAACAGTTTTTAGAGAGTTATCATCAACACCAATAAAACTCATTCTACCGGCTGTGTGGTTTTGGGCTATGAACACTTTGTTTGTGGAAGCTGCGTAACCGGCGGCCGTCGGCGGAGAGCTTAACGCCAGTTGATTGACAATCAGAGAATCTAAATCCATCTTTTCTACAGCAGATGAGTTAGGCAGTAACAAAAATCCCTTAGCACCGTCAGGTGTCAGAAGCAGTTGTCCGGGTTCAGTTGAAAGCTGCTGAAGCTTGGTCATCATTTCGGGAAGTGTAACTAAAGAGTATCCGAACGGTTTTTCATTTTCACTGACACTTGCTTTCTCATGCATAACAACTGCCGTTTCTGCGGCTCCGTCTTTTGTATTTACCGCCGCAACAGCCAATATAGAACGCTCTAAAACTGCTGAATTGATATCCCACTCACTGTCGGTTCGACTGAGAAGGGTCAGCCGCCGTCTATCTATGCTGTTTGCAGATGCTGTTGTATACAACAATATTCGGTTGCCGTCCGAAGAAAGTACTGCCAAACCGGCGGTTCTGCCCTCTAATGATATATATTCAAACGGATTTGCGGTTTCGTCTTCCGGAAGAGGCAGGTCAAACAGCGCAATACTTCCCTGATCTCGCATAACCAATACTCCAAAAGAACCGTCTTCCGATATGTCCAAATCAGAGGGAACAGAGGGCAGTGCATAGGTTCTCATTTCTCCGCTTCCGTCCAGAGGAGCTGCCACAAATATGTTGGAATCGGATTTTCTTCCCAAGGCAAGACTGCCGTCGGGTGTTATTTCTATATCAGCCGTTTGTGAATTGTAGGTTCCTGACTCAAAAAGCGATACAGGTGATGCTCTTCCTGTTGAAGAAAGATTTTCAAGGTCAATAACATTTATTCCGCCTTCCGTAACAACGAACGCTCGTGTTGAATCCTCATTGTATTCTACCTTCCAAGGACGCATGCCGACCGCCATAGAAAAGGATTTTTCCTTGCCCAAAGTTATATCCAAAACAGATATTTCCTGATCAGTTCCGGGAGCTCCGGATACAGGAACATATAAGGGATTGTGATAGGCTATTACAAATCGGCCGTTCGGAGAAGGTGCCAGAGCATTTGTATCCGGTCTCACTGAAATGTCGGTCGTATCTATAGTACCGGTTTCGTCCATTCTAACTACGGTTACATCGTCGGAGTTGAGATTGAGCACAGCTACTGTTGTTTCGTTTTCTGTGTTCAACGAAACCAGATGAAAAGGCCGACTTCCAACTCTAACTGTCCTAATTTCCAATGTTTCAGAATCCACAATAACCACTGAGTCACCGGCTTCATCGGGAATAAAAACATATCTTCCTGCTCCTTGAGGAACGATATAGTTTAAGGCAACTTCTTGCTCAGGACGCCAATTATCATCAGCGTCAGCATCGGCATCGGTGTCGGTATCAGCATCGGCATCACTATTCGTATATGATGGATCGTCTTCACCTCCTGACCAATCACCGTCTGCGACACTCTTTTCCGACATCATTTCTCCGCATCCGATATAAATAAACAAGACAGACAAAACCAAGCACGAATGGCTAACATACAACTTTCGGGACATCATTTTTTACACCTCCTGAGTGCAGGTCCTTTTTGACCGTTCTGAAGCCGTCAATTTACTGTTCCAACAAATCAGCAGTTTGTTCTTCAAATATCATACCAAAAGTCTATGAAATATCGCCATAAGTAATTTTTTTAAAAAAACAAATTAATTTAGTAGGTAACATCGGATAATCAACAATCGGAAACTTGTGTGTGTAAATCTTTTTTTACACTTCCAAAGAAATAGTTGCTATAGGGATCATGCTATCCGGATCATGGTAAATGCTCTGTGTACTTTTTGTTTTCTCGTTTTTCATTGATGATCATGCACTCTTCTTATGATCGAATAATCAGGTAAACAAAAAGGCACTGACAAAATTTTTGTGTGATGTGCCTCTTTGAGTATTTCTCCGTTAACGGTTTCTAGATATTCAGGAAAAGAGAGCATTCCAATTTCACCTGCGGGCGTTAGGTATTCAACCTGCTCACCGGCAATGATTTGATTTCTAACATCTAACAGACATCTGTTTTGATTTGTATCTTCCTTTTGTTTTGGAATAATAATTCCTAAGAATTTGGAGGTGGCATAGGGAGCGCTGTTGTCAAAGCGGTAGTCGTCTTCTGTTATTGCCCCCTTCATAAAGCCGTAGGAGTAGCCGCGACTCATTATTCTACCTAACAAGCGAAACCCATCTTCTTCGTTAAGTTCATATCCGTCCAGCACGCGGCGATACAGTGACACAACACCTGCCAAATAATGTATGGATTTCATACGACCTTCTATCTTGAACGAAGCAACGCCGACTTTAGAGAGCCTTGAAAGCCATGGAAAAAGTGCCAGTTCTTTGCTGTTAAAAAAATACAACCCGCGGTTGTCTTCTTTCACCGGCATGTATTCTCCGGGTCTTTTCTCCTCAACTAGACTATATTGCCATCTGCAAGGGTGCGTGCATTCACCGCGATTGGCTCTTCTTCCTGTAAGATAGTCACTTATTGCGCATCTTCCTGAATATGAAAAACACACAGCGCCGTGAACAAATACCTCTGTTTCAATCCCGCTGACGGCTTGTTGTAAGCTTGCTATTTGTTCAAACGAAAGTTCTCTTGCCAAATTTACTCGAGACGCCCCTAAATCTCGCCAAGCCGAAACGGTTTGAGGGCTGACGGTATTGGCCTGAGTGCTGATATGCAAGGGAACTTTTACACCTGCTTTTTTAAGAGCAAAAAAAACTCCCAGATCGGCAATAATTAAGCCGTCAATGCCTATCTCAGAGAGCTCTAACGCTGATTTAACAAGTTCTTGGTATTCTTGCTCAAAAGGATAAATATTAAGCGCAGCATAACCCTTTTTGCCTAGTGTGTGTAAGTAGGTAAGTCCTGTTTCTGCGTCATTCATAGAGAAATTTCCGGCATAGCTTCTAAGAGAAAATCGATCAAGGCCGAAGTAAACTGCATCAGCACCAAAGGCTGCAGCGACCTTAAGCTTTTCGAGATTGCCGGCCGGGGCCAAAAGTTCGGGCATTGTTTTATCCTAGCTGAAGTTATAGGAAAGTTTCATTTAAAAGTTAACTATACGATTTTAATTGTTCTACAACCGAATTTTGCGCTTACCGAAGAAACATCTCCGGATTGAAGTTTGGCGCATGCTGATTGACAAAATTCGATTTCATCGTTGGCATCTGATGTCCATCTCCATCCGCTGTTCTTCACGCAATTCTCATCGTAGGGAATAACATCACTGTCAAAGTATACATTAACCAATGACGGATTTACTTCTTCATCAAGGTTTCCTATCGCAAAGTTGCATTTAATAAGCAGACCGGCCACAGATTCCAAGGAAGTTTGAAGCTGAACTTCGTCATCTGCTTGGATATATTTGGTAAATTCGGTTCCCCCTGATGCTGCTATTGCATTGAGTTGTCCGGGACTCTTTTTGGTGTCTTCACCAAAACCTATTGCTACAGTTTTAATTCCATAGTCGTTATTGAGAGACTGTGCCAAATCACCAAAAGTTTTATTTGAAGACATTTGGGTATTTTCTTTACAGTCGGTAAAACAATTGTCCATTCCGTCTGAAACCACTACTAGAATGTTATTTCCGTCAACTGCTGAGTACAAAGGTGCATAAACAGGATCCGTAAAATTTTGCATCGCACAATACAAGGGAGTAGCTCCGGTAATTCGATTTTTTTGTAACTCTGCAATAATGTTCTGTTCATTTTCCGGCATACAGTCCATAAGAACTTGGTTGTTGACACCGCATCTAGTTGTTCCTGCCGGATCCAAACTTCCGTCCGGAAAGACATCAAGGCCGAATTCTATTCCTCTCCCTTCAAATTTTGTCAAAACACCGGTCAAAGCGTTGATGGCTTGTTCAAGTCTTGTCGGAGTTCCGTCCAGCATTGAAGTTGACATGTCCAACAACAACATTAATCTCCCCGGAATGGGTTTGATATTCATATCTTTTTCATCACAAACTTTTTCAGAATCGGAATCATTGAAAACAGATGTATCTTGATCCGCGTCGGTATCTGTATCGCTATCCGAATCGCTGTCCGAATCGGCGTCGTTATCAGTGTCAGAATCGGTGTCAGTGTCGGTGTCTGTGTCCGAATCAATGTCAGTGTCAGTATCCGAGTCAATATCGGTGTCGGTATCAGCATCATTGTCGGCATCGCTATCAGCATCAGAAGTGCCTTTCTCGTTTGTTCCTTCTGTATCTGCTTTATAGGGATCACTGTGTTGCGAGCAGGAAAAGGCCAATAAAATCAATAATGCCATTTGAATTTGTTTTCTCACAGTCATTCTCCGTCTCCAATTTTTCCCTAGAATCGGGATGCAATTACAAAACACATAAGTTTCTATCACAAAATGTGAATATTAAAACCACGTAACATTCCATGCATTAATGGTAAGCAAACCTTTCAAAAACTTTTCTATACGGCAACAGCATATATTGTATGGGTTGCATAAGATAAAAAATACCGGATGCCTTAAAAATTCACACGTGTGGGGTTTTAGCCTGTTTTTATTGACTATTTTTGCCAAACTTGATATTTTTTATCAACTTGAGCGGTTTACTTTTTGGAACAACGAAGGTGATAAGTGAAAAGACAGGTATTACTTCAATGAGTCTATCTGTATGCACATTGTCTTTGCGATTGAAAGAAATGATAGATACTGATTTAAATGTACAAGCTGAGATTTTTACAAATGCAAACAGGTATGCTTCATGTGGGATTGACGAAGCAATTATACAAAATACTTCATTCATGATTCTTGACCGAGAAACAAAGGTCTTAGATGATTGTCATGATGGCGCACTCAGAATTGAGCGCAACAGAAACGACAAATGCGTTGACAAAGATACTACAAAATTGAATTCTATATTGCCAAAAAGTTGATGATATATTTTAGAATAAAGATAAATGATTTCGATATTTTGGCTTTTCTTGAATTGGACATGTTGAGATTGATTGATAAAAACACAATGAGAAAAGGTCTTATAGACGATTTATTTATTGCACTTATGCCAACGGAAATAGCACGTTAACATATAGGAAACGGTTTGCAATGATGAGAAAAGCGTTAGTTAGAATTTGCATTTTTTGTGTGGTTTCGGTTTTGGCTATGCCCGAAATAAGTAAGGCTCAGTCCAATCCGTCTGCTGAAGCGGCTTCTTTAAACCAGAAAGCTATGGGGCTTTATCAAAATATGAAAATTGATGAGGCCATGGAGCTTTTACAAGAAGCAGAGGTTATGTGTCTTCAGTTCGGTCTGTTAGGACATGATTTGGCTCAGATTTACCTAAATATGGGGTTAATTGAAGCAGCCGGAAATCAAAATGAAACCGCAGCTTCAGATTATTTTACGAGAGCTTCGTGTATCGAAAACTCGATTGCACCTGATCCTCTCTTGTCTACTCCTGAGGTTGATGAGTTATTCAAGCGAGCAAAAGCCAAAGCTGCTTCTCCCGGAACATGTACACCTTCTATGATCGGAGGTCTTGAGCCTCCTCCTCCTGACGGAGGAGCGGGAGTCCTTGCACCTCCCATTGCAGGAGGAGGATTTGCACCGCAATCTGACAATATTCGTCATACTCCGGTTACAGAACAGGTAAAGAAAACACCTGTTCCTCTATTTATTTCTGTTCGTCCCGGATTACCAGTTGATAAAGTTGTTTTGTTTTATCGAACTTACGGCGAACGCAATTACCAGCAGTTTATCATGTCTCCCATGGATGACGGCTACGGAACCAGCATAGGTTGTGATGTGTTACAAACCTTCGATCCCGCAGCAGTCGAATACTACATAGGTGTAATGGACGCGGGCGGCATGATTTTGGGATATTCCGGCAACGAAGCGCAACCTCACATGATTACTTTTGTCCAAAGCTTGAGAGGTCCTGCACCCTCGCTTCCAAATACCCCTCCTCCTGACAAATGTATGGATCAGTGTCCTCCTTGGAATCCGGATTGTAACGCCGGAGCATGCAAACAATATGGTGACTTATGTGACAAAAATTCTGATTGTTGCAAAGGCATGGTTTGTAAAGCAATGACCTGTACACCCGGTGAAGACGAAGAGGGAGGAAAAGACCGGAGCGGTCCCTATAAACCGAAATTTAGATTGGGCTTTACTTTCGGTACGGGCGGAGGATATGTCCCCTCAACATATGTTATACCGGACAATCGAGTGGCGGAACCTCCTTACAATACTTGGATTTCTATTCCGGCTAACCGTTCCAGCTGTTCTGCGGCAGGTTATACTGACAGTCAGCTTGAAGACTGTTTTAATGACAATGTAAGAGGACTCAGTATCAAGGGCGGTATGGCTTGGTCAAAGCTTCATTTTAGGTTAACACCTACATTCTTTATTACAGAAAAGATAATGATTGGATTGACATTTAGAGGAGGATTGCCTCTAGCATTAAATTCTAAAATATTACCGGTTGCTCCTATAGGATTGATAAATTTCGGCTACCGTATTGTCGGAAAAGGTCAGGACCTTGTGGAATTGTCGGTGTCGGCTGCTCTCGGCGGAGGTGTTATGTATCACAAAGTTACTTTCCCTGATTGCGGTCCGGTGGACCTAAGCTATTCGCCTAATCATCCTTGGAGGAATGATGATATTGACGGGCTAGGTTGCAACCAAAATACAATTGATCCAAATATTTCCGAGTGGACAGGTCCTGAATTTGATCCGTCAGCATACAAACAAACCTATTTCAGGCAGGCCGGTTTCTTTGTAGGGGAAGTCGGTATGGATCTTTATCTTTGGGTGGTTAAGAATTTTGGGCTCAATATAGGAATTGCTGTTGATATTTTGGCGGCACCCAATTTTGCAATTAACGGCGATGCCCAACTTGGTGCAGCTATACGGTTCTAAAAACCTAAAATTTAAAGTTAATTTCGTTTTATTTTGAAAAAAACATATTAAAATGATGTTGATGTTGTTGAATATAGTAGACTCATATTGTAACAATAGACTGTTCGTTGTAGTAGGCGAACTGAGTTAAGTTTTGAATTCAAATTTTTTGACACTAAGTTAGGACACAGGAGACAGAATAATAATGTTCCCTATTTTTACAAAGCTTTGGGGTACAGCTTTTTTGCTGTTGTCTTTGACTGCATTTTCCTTTGGGGCAAACGCATCCTCTCAAAACTCTGAGGCATTGGAGCTGTTGAGTTCTGCGATGGATGCGTATTCCAACTTGGAATTGGATTCGGCAAAAAACATGCTGGAAAAAGCCTTGGCAATGAAAGCAGATGTCGATGATTCAACCCTAGCCAAAATCCATGTCGGACTGGGAGTTCTATGGGTCGGCGGATATTCAGATGCTTCAGAGAGCAAAAATCATTTTATTACAGCACTTTGTTTGGATGACCAAGTGAGGGTGGATCCTCTGTTTTCTACTCCTGAAATAGATTTGAGTTTTACAGAGGCAAAGGCATCTGTTTCGCCTTCATCTTGCAGTGAATTGGGTATCGGAGAACCTATTTTAGAAGCATGCGGACCGTTTGACCCCATTTTTGAGCAAAAAGCACAAAATGAAGTTCCTTTTTATATTGAAGTTTCGCCTGCTTTTAGAAATCAGCTAAGCCGTGTTGCTGTTAAGTTTGCCTTTGAGAACAGAGGGCAGTTTCGCGAATTGAACTTAAAAACCACAGGGGTAGGTTTTAACGGAATGCTGGAGTGTGATACCGGAGAAATAAGGACAATTAATCCGTCATCAATACAGTATTATATTGAGGGGTACGACGCATCTAATCGTCTTATCTGCGGTAATGGGTCAAAAGAGTCACCTTTAGAAATTCTTATGGATGCAAATTATCCGTTAGTAAGTCGACCGGGGCTGGATCCCAAAGAATGTGTAGAATGCGCACCTTGGGACGAAGCATGTCGAGCCAGACAGAAAAAATCAGCGGGAATAAAATCAGCGGCAGGTGAAACCTGTTCAATGGACAGCGACTGCCAAGAGGGTTTGGTTTGTAATTCAGAAATGTTTACCTGCGAAGACAAAAGTGCCGGCAAACCCAAGAAAAAGGGAGATAAGAGCGGTAAGGGACCTGACAAATTCTATGTGACCCTGACAGGCGGCAGCGGATTTGGATATATGAGTAAGGATATAGAACTTACATTTTACGACGAGAATAAGAAAACGATAAGATCGAGCGCAAATAGTGAATATTTGGTAGAAACCAATGGCGTTGTAAAAACCAATGAGCTTAAGGCAAAGGGAACAGGTTGGTCAGGAATACCGATTCGCTTGTCTTTGGGCTACTTGATCAATTCCAAGATTTCTCTTGAGGTTTCCGGAAGGGTTGACGCATTCATAGCTGCGAATTCTGAACCTGTTTCATGCTGGGATGCTGCAAAGGGAGACCTTGATTCCTTAACCGCAGAGGCAAACGAAAACTATTGCAGTACCAATTTGTTTAGTGCCAGAAATGATCTTAACCTGACTGATGAGGAGATAAAGTACCTCGCTGAAAATTCGGCTGCTTTGGACTCTGATGATGGTGAAATGTTTAAGGTTCGTAAGACCAAAAACAATCAAATGGCCTGGCTGGTTAACGCTCGCGTAAGGTATAAGTTCCTTTCAAAAGGGGGACTTCAGTCTTCTCTATTTGGAGGAATAGGCTATTCTAAATTTAAGTACAAAGTTCTTGATACAGCCACAAATACCAAATATTACGTTTTGGCGGGAATGGTGAACGTTGAACTCGGTTTGGGGCTTGCCTACTATTTTACGAAAAATGTCGGTGTGATTTTGGATATTCCTATAGATTTTGCAGTCGGAAAAGGTTTTGCTTTTAATTTAGAAGGAACACTGGGCCTCGGCTTTGGTTTTTAAACAATTTTTACGAAAATTGGAGTATGAGAAGTTGTTGACTCAATCCTTGACAACTGCTAAACGGAGCATTCCAAAACCCGCTGTTGCCCGCTTTCGGGAAGAGGGTTTTAAGGCGCGTAGCTCAGTGGGAGAGCACTACCTTGACACGGTAGGGGTCAGCGGTTCAATCCCGCTCGCGCCTACAGGCGATTTGTTTCATCATATGAGATTTTCGCCGTTTGTTTTTAGGTGAGATTTGTTAGGCCAATCAGTTAAACTATTTCGAGCATATTCTTTTGCTCTTTTTTCATCCGCTATTTCATGGATATGATCCGCTTTGAAACAGTATGCACCGTCGGTGTAAATAAGCTTATAGGGAAAACAATAATGTTTTCTTGTTTTCTAAATATTGCATCATCGGTTGACAATTCGATGTGCCTTAGCGAGATGCGGGGCGCACATACCCAGGAGGTGAAGTATTAAGAGTCAAATTCGGGGCAAGGACACACGCGGTCCCCAAATTCGGATCAATCACATGATCCATCGTCCGGAGGTAAGGGTTATTAATCCGGACGGTCAGCAGCTTGGGATCTATTCTATAGGGCAGGCATTGATTTTCGCACAGGAGGCGGGCCTCGACCTTGTCGAAATAAATCCTAAGGCAAACCCTCCGGTTTGCAGAATCATGGATTTCGGAAAATTTAAGTACGAGCAAAAGAAACAGGCAAATATTGCTAAAAAGAAGCAAAAAGTCATCGAAGTTAAGGAGGTCAAAATGCGACCTAAAACCGATGACCACGATTTTGCTTTTAAAGTTAAGCATATATTGCGTTTCTTGGCTGACGGAAACAAAGCGAAGGTTACCATTCGCTTTAGGGGACGTGAAATTGCGCATCCGGAAACCGCAGCCAGAGTGCTTAACCGCGTTATAGAAGAGACAGGAGAATTTGCCATTGTTGAACAACCCTACAGATTGGAGGGGCGTGCAATGACAATGATTCTTGCTCCCGGTAAAGGTGCTGCTTCAGTCAACAGAGAAGCCATGCGTTTTGAGGAATTACCTCCCTTGGTTGATGATGACGATGCGGACGATTTTGATGATGAAAATGACGATGATGACGATTTGGAGTAGTTGTTGAACCTTTTTGCTTGCAACGACTAAATTCGGAGTGTAAATAGGGTGGCCTTCAGTGGACGAGGCGATGTTTGGTAGTCGCCCGATTTATTAGGATAAAGGTTTTGATTCATGCCAAAAATGAAGACTAACCGGGCTGCGGCGAAGAGATTTAGAAAAACAGCCAAAGGAAAAATTCGCTGTGATAAGCCGTTTCACAGCCATATTTTGACCAAGAAAACCTCCAAACGAAAAAGAAAACTTCGCAAGAATGATATTCTTTGTTCAAATTTGGAGAAGCAAGTGCGAAAGCTCTTGCCTTATTTGTAGGAGCGAAACATGCCTCGCGTAAAAAGAGGATTTAAAGCAAGACATCGACGAAACCGAGTTTTTAAAAGAGCCAAGGGTTTTTTCGGGTCTAGAAATCGTTTGTTTAGGGTAGCCTGCGTTGCGGTTATGCACGCGCTAAAAGACGCTTATGTGGGACGTAAACTTAGGAAACGCGATATGCGTCGACTCTGGATAACCCGCATCGGTGCTGCCGCTCGTATGCAAGGAACCAGCTATTCTGTGTTGATGGGCGGGCTTAAGAAAGCCGGTGTTGAGCTTAATCGAAAGATGCTTGCAGATTTAGCAGTGTCGGATCCAGGCGGGTTCTCAGCTGTTGCTAAAGTTGCAAAAGGGGCTTTATAGCTCCTTTCTAGCCGATTTTTAAAACCAGCCTTCTCCATCGCACCTAGATATTTGGAGCAATAATCGATGGAGCCTAGAGAAATTATTAGTCAACTGGAAGTCCTTGTCGGGCGTTTTGTATCTGAAATTGCAACGCTTAACGACGAACAGTCCGTAAGAACTTTGCAAGCCTCTTATCTTGGAGCAAAAGGTGCGGTAACCGCTCTTAGAAAAATGCTCAAAGACATTCCTAACGAAAGTAAAAAAGAGGTCGGTCAGGCTTTCAACTCAGCCAAGGACAATATTGAATCATCTACCTTGTCGGCATTGGAAAAGCTGAGAGTTGCAGAAGAACAAGCCTATTTGAACAGCTATTTTGATTTATCACTGCCGGGAAGGTCTCCCGTCGGAACGGGAACCCTTCATCCGATTCGCATTGTGATAAATGATATTGTCGACATTTTTACTTCTCTCGGATTTGATGTTGTGTCCGGTCCGGAGATCGAGACAGACGCCCTTAATTTCGGTGCTCTCAATTTTCCTGATGATCATCCGGCAAGAGATATGCAGGATACTCTCTTCATCGAAGAGGGAAAAACCTTGCTTCGAACGCATATGTCTCCTGTTCAAATCCGAACGATGATGTCCAGACCTCTGCCCATTCAGGTTATTGCACCGGGAGCTGTTTATAGACGGGATGACGACCCGACCCACAGTCCTATGTTTTTTCAAATAGAAGGACTGCTGGTGGATGAGCATGTAAGGTTCTCAGATTTAAAAGGTGTTCTTGAAACGTTCATACACGCCGTTTTCGGCAATGATGTAAAACTTCGTTTCAGACCGAGTTTCTTTCCGTTTACGGAGCCTTCTGCAGAAGTAGATATTTGTTGTATCTCCTGCAAGGGCAAGGGATGCAGACTATGTTCCAATACCGGTTGGCTCGAAGTGCTAGGATCGGGAATGGTTGATCCCAATGTTCTTAAGGGAGTAGGTATTGATTCCGAAAAATATACCGGTTTCGCTTTCGGTCTAGGAGTCGATAGAATTGCCATGCTGCGCTACGAAGGAATTTCTAGTATTAAATTGTTTTATGAAAACGACCCGCGTTTCTTGCAGGGATTTAGGAGGTAACGGATGCTCGTCAGTCATCGTTTTGTTTGTGAGTTGTCCGGTTTTGTTGCACCTCCCGAAGAAATTGCCGATCGTCTAACTTTTTCGGGTCTTGAAATCGACGGCATTGAACGCAAGGGAGTTTTTTATGACAACATAGTTGTAGCCAAAATTCTGAGCAAATCGCCGCATCCTTCTAAAGACAATCTGAGCGTGGTAGAGGTCGATTTCGGCACAGGAAAAACCGTAGTGGTTTGCGGTGCACCCAATTGCCCCGGTCCCAACGGCAGTGTTGTATTGGCCATGTTGGGGGCGGAAGTCGGCGGTATAAAAATTGAGCCTCGCAAGCTGGGCGGTGTATTGTCAGAAGGTATGT
>CAYWLQ010000042.1:0-1072 GCA_964458775.1 uncultured Myxococcales bacterium
TATCAAACTGATCTGAAAAAGATATCTTTATCTCGTTCTTTTGGGCAACAGCTCCCGCAGGTCTGCCCCTACAGACGAGGTCGCGGTCGAATCTGTTTGTTTATATCCCTTTGGTACATTAGACATGACGGGCCTCTGCGGGATATGGGGTTGTTTTGCGATTTGATTTAGGGTTTGAATTTATCATGCGGTGAAACCGTGTTTTGGCGGTTGGGTTTATTTTTTGTAACGTTTTTTTTGTGCAAATTTCTGTTAAGCGGGGATAAACCCCGCATCTACATCCGGGGTGTCCGTTTTTTTTTGTCGGTGACAAACGTTTTTGTCCCGTCTGTAGGGGCGCATCTGTGTGTGCGCCCTTTTCCAAGGTCGATTCCCGCAGGTTCGATGATGATAGGTTATCATGATAGGTTTTTACCCTATTATGATACATCGGCACCCTATCATGATCGGGGGCTGACTTTTCTTGCTTATCAAATTTACCATTTCGACCGGCAACCGGGTTCTTTCCCGACGTTTTCGCGACATTTAACCCGACATTTATACCGACATTTATACCGACGCTTTTCCGACGCTTTTCCGACATCATGATGCGCCCCTGCGCTGTTTTTGCACCTGAAAGGAATACTATAGACTTTGCAATCATAAGCTATCCTCTTCTGTTGTAATGGTCCGGTAGGCTTGCCTGCTGTGTGTCGGTGTATCCGGATAGCGCAGCTCCAGGAGGCCTTCTTCAACCATGGGCTTCAGATATGTGGATCCCAAAAAAACAGCATTTCGACCGAGTGTGGCGGACAATTCGGACCTTGTTAGGTAGCGACCTCGGCAGAGTCTTAGAATATTCGCTCTCATTTCCTGTGGCGTTGCCCTTGAACTGACTGAAACAACTGACTTTTTACTCGTTTCGACCGGCCGTTTGACATCCATTGGCGCTTGCAAGGTTTCGCCCTTACCTATCAAGCTTGCTTGCAAGGTATGCTCCTTACCTATAGAGCTTGGTTCCCTTGGATCGGCGCCGGCATCCTTACGGTGGGAGCCGGCATCCTTAAGGTTGGAGCTTTCTGTCCCCGCCAAT
>CAYWLQ010000042.1:1082-35785 GCA_964458775.1 uncultured Myxococcales bacterium
ACCGGCACCGATCCGTTCCAGAATTTTCTTTCTCAGCAGCGACTGCAGATCCAAGGTCAGGTCCCTTGAATGTCCGGGGACCGTTTGGGACAGGGCCTGGTGGGTGACCTCTTTTTTCGCGTAGGCCGTAAAGAGAATCAGCCGTTGTCCCTCGGACAGATCTCGAAATCTGCGGATATTCGCTTCCAGATAGTCCGCCGCCTCGGTCGGCATCATGCTCTCTAGACTCAGTCGCAACGTGGTTTCCCCCAATTGTCCGTCTTCTGAAATGTGGGGATGACGCCAGTGTTGCTCCTCCCATGCTCGTCTAATTTTTGGAAAACCCGAGCCGGCTTTTTCTCCGGCGCCTATCATCTGAAACATTTTCTGGATGACCGGATTGCGGCAATCGCTATGCCCTCCCTGCCACACTGCCTCGACAGGAATCCGCAATCCGCCTGGATTGTGAAACTCAAATCCTTGGGGCTTCTTGAAAACCCGAATGCCGATAGTTCCGGTGTGATCAGCGTGAATCAACGTGTTGACCAGCGCTTCCCGTAGGGCTTCGTGCACCGGGGTCTCATCCCTACGAAACAGGTCCGGTGTCTCCAGCCTGAACGGGACCTTTAGATCAATTGTCAGCTTGCGAAACACCCGCTGGTAAAAATCCAGCAGGTTTCCCGACCATGTGCCGTCCACACAAATGCGATCCAGCCATCTTGTTCCGCTTGTATCGTCTTCATCGGGAAGCTCTCGATAATCCAAATTGTAAAACGGAAATCTGTCCAAAATGGACCGCTGCTTGCCAAACATCAACAGTCCTGCGACAGTCAGTCCTTCCGTGCCGTCCTTTCGATCTCTGGCCCAGCCTCCTAATTGTGTCAGCATTTCTTTATCATCCCCTGTTAAAAAGGGATGATCCGGCTTATTTGAGCGAAAGAGATTTCTAAACACCTTGAGCGTGTTCATATCCAAATCATCCATGCCAAAGTGCGACAGCAACTCTTCATCGCGAGATGTATCCTGGGAATCAGCTATTAATCTTCGAACCTCTTCCTCTTTGCACAGATAATCGCCCTCAAAGTTTCGTTTGTACGTTCCTGTAAAAGGATTCCCCTTAATATAAACCGGACGCTTTCGGCGGTCTGCCCGCGGAACTGTAATCACCAAAATCATTTTGTCGCCGACAGAAATTGTTTCTACATCCGACCTAGACAGAAGGTTTGCACTAACCTTTTGAGGATTGTTCAAAATGTTCCATAAATCGTATTGAATTTTTTCGACATCGTCTATGCCTGATGGCATTAAAGTACCGTCTTTGTTCTCGATCATCCCCAAAACAATCTTGCCGCCATCTGTATTGGCCATTGCGCTGTAGGTTTCCCACATGCTTTCGGGAATGCACCCCTTGCCGTCCTTGCCGGAGGCTTTTTTGGCCTCGAAATCCCAACCCTCAAAATGAAATTGCAGATCCTCTAAATTCATCCGCCGTACCCCAGCTCCTTTAGATATTTCATCATCTTCTTTTCTGCTGCATCTCGTTCTGCCGTCAGCTGTTTCAGTGCCTTCAGCTCGTTTTTTACATTTACTGCCTCTTCTTCTTCTGTAATCTGCACATATCTTGCTATGTTTAAATTGTAGTCGTTTTCTTTTATTTCATCTAGATCCACTACTCGGCAGAATTTGTCTTGGTCTTCGAATTTTTTGTAGGCTTGGACCATGTTTTTTACGTTTTCGTCGGATAGGGTGTTTTGGTTTTTTCCGGCTTGCATTTCTTCGGCGCCGTTAATGATTAGCACTTTGTTTTTTTTGTTTGCCGGCTTTTGATTGGAGATTATTAGCACGCATGCGGGAATGCCGGTGCCGTAAAACAGATTGGGCGCTAGACCTATCACCGCTTCTATTCGATCATCTTCTAGAAAACCTTGTCTAATTTTTCCCTCGGCTCCTCCTCTAAACAAAATTCCGTGGGGCAACACCACTCCCAGTTTTCCCTTGCTGTTTAGGCTTGCGGCCATGTGTTGTACAAATGCCAGGTCTCCGTAGGATTTCGGCGGACAGCCGTAGGTATCCCTTGCATAGGGGTCTCCTGTTTTCCATACTTCGTATCCCCATTCTTTTAGAGAAAAGGGCGGATTTGCTATTACTCTGTCGAAGGTCTTTATGGCTTTGTTTTTATCCGACACCAAATGCTTTGGGTCTCTCAGCGTGTCTCCTCTTAAAATAAACGCATCGTCGATGTCGTGCAAAAACAGATTCATCTTACATATTGCCCAGGTGTTTAAGTTGATCTCCTGGCCGTATAGGTTTAGCGATTTGGGATTTTTCTTCTTGTTTTGCATATAGTGCCAACACGTAAGCAGCATGCCTCCCGAACCGCAGGCCGGATCGCAAATATCCATTCCCTCCTTGGGCTCCAGACACTCGACAATCAGACGCACTACCTGTTTTGGAGTATAGAACTCACCTCCCTTTTTCCCGGCATCGTCTGCAAATTGGGCAATCAAATACTCATAGGCATTGCCCAGCATATCGGCCTCCGCATCCTCTTTGCGCAGCCGATATTTGTCAAAATGCTGCAACAGCCTCTCCAGCACCTCATCCGGAAACCTCTCCTTGTTGTTAAAATCCACATCCTGAAAAACGCCTTTGAGTCTGATATTTGCATCCTCAATGGCATGAAACGCCCTATTCAAATGCTCGCCGATATTGGTCGACTTTTTTCTCACATCATTCCAGAAGTTACCCGCAGGAACATGAAACCTATACTCACTCGGATCTAAGGCCAACTCCTTTTTGCCCTTGTACTCCTTGAGCAGCGCCTCATACTCCTCCTCCCACACATCACAGATACGTTTGTAAAAAAGCAGCCCGAAAATATAGTGCTTATAATCAGACGAATCGATTTTCCCCCTCAAAATATTAGCCGCCCCCCAAAGATGAGATTCCAGCTTAGCTTGCGTAAGTTTACTCACATGATCCTCCAATTTCCAAATCAACACCGAAGTTTACTAATCTAACTCGCAGCATTGCAAATGAAATCTATACCGGCACCGGGAATAGCAAAAAAAGCGGTATCCTTTGCGACAGGATGGTGCTGATTTCATAGTTCCAATGAAAATTTATCTGCAGCCTTTTCAACTTAAGGAAAACTTAACCGATAGGTACCTGTCAAAGGTTCTTCCCAATCTTCGCAATCGTAGGGTTTTGTCTCTCTTTTCGGAAGAATTAACATATCTGACTCAAACTTCCAGAGGGGCGCGGCGGAGGTACTTTTTATTTTTGATCGACAACCTCGATAGATATCATTGGTACACGATGGAACGTTGCTTTTTCCGACGCTGCAAAATTTTACGAATAATTTTTTTTCTTCAACTGTTTGTTCATGAAATGATTTCGGTGCTACTATTTTCGTTCCGGCGAGCAATACTCTTGGCATAGCTGCGGACAAATCAGCAGAGTCATAAACGCGAGAAAAGATATCATATGATTCCGGTCTGCCGTATTCAATACGAGTATCTGTTCTTTCATATAACAGTTCCAATATTTCCAGATTATCTGCTCGATTGATTTTTCCGTTGAGCAGTACTCTCTTTGCATTGTGTCCCGGACCCACTACGCCTTGACAGTGTTCTGTCGAACGGGTAACAAACCAACCGTTCTTTGTTTGGATTGCTATCTCGCAATACTCTATCGGCGCTCCTGCCAAATCGCCCTGATACATAAACAATCGAACGTTTGATATAGCGCCGTTTGTGTTAGAAAACGACTCGTTCCATTTTCCTTTTGAGACAGGGCATTTATATTTTGTATTATTTTGCTCTTCTTCCCATACAATCTGCAAATCATCAAAAGACGGCGGTGCATCGCAATAATGACTTACAGAATCATACGGACCGAACAAACGTTCAAACGTAACAGTATTATCATTTTCCAAATGAGCAGCGGTATCGGTCCAAATGTCAGACGGTGCAGAAAACGGAATCAGCCGTTCATCTTTGAACAGTCGATACCGTCCCGTTTGCCATAGTTTTGCATTGCTCTTTTCATTGCCCGAAATCAAAATCTCCCCGGTATTATGGGCTACCGCAACACTTTCCTGATCAAATGAAGTTATCATCCAATCTGTACAATACGGCTGATACGACTCCACACTGCAATATTTACGTTCAAGGGTAATACCCTGCGTTGTTCCCGTATATTCTTTTCCGTCAACAAGCACAGGTACTTCATAGGGAAACTCCAGCTGTCGTTCTATCAAAAGCACGCCGCTGCCCAATTCATCTGCATACCGTAGCTGCTCCAACGACGACCTCTTTGTCGTATAACTATCATCAGAAGAACTCTCACATGCACTGTCATCCGCTGAAGCCCACCAACCCTTGTCGGTTTGCAGCATCACTACACAGGAAAATGCTTTTTCTTTATTTTCTTTTGAGTCCAGCAGTAAAAAAGCGGTTTCTGCTTTTAGAATATCTTTGCGTTTTCCCGCTAGGTTCTTGATCGACCAGTTACGCTTTTCATTTGTACAAACTTTGCGATGTTTTTGTTTCATCATTTTGCAAAACGATAAAACAGAATCAAAAGGCCCATCCAAGGGAATGCCCGGCAATATTGAATAGGTCTGCGCATCGGATACAGAATTATCCTTGTCTTCCGGTGTTCTGATATTGTCATAATCCGACGCGCTAGGATCTTCTTTGGTTTTTGTATCGTTGTCGTTAATGTTTTGTTTTGACAAATCAGAATCTGCTACAGAAGAAACAGAAGGTGCTTGTAGGGTAGCGTATTCTGCTTTGCTCCCGCATCCGCAGCAAATTATTGAGTTATAGAAAGCAACCGAAACAAGAAAATATTGAGCTGTTCTTTTTATCGCTGTCATAGCATTTCCTTATAACATCAAGGCTCTAATACATTTTGCATTTGTCGCACAAATTGTCAGCTTTTTCTCTCTAGTGTCCCTCTCAAAATGCCCTACATCTATTTGCCTAATTTGCTGCATTTTGAGATGAAAACTAACGAACTCATAATTATCGCTTTTAGAATATTCCGGCATGTTATACGATTCTCACTATTATGAATACTCCGCTGTTTATTCGCGACGATTTAATTATTCCTGCTGTTGAGCTTAGTTTTACCGCAGTGAGATCCGGAGGTCCCGGAGGTCAACATGTTAATAAGACCAGTTCATGCGTTATTCTAGAATGGAATCTCAACGAAACATCCTGCTTGAACGAGATTCAAAAAACAACTGTCAAAGACAAACTCAAATCCAGAATATCTGCTGAAGGCATATTGAAAGTCTCAGTCGAGACCGAACGCAGTCAATACCGCAATCTTCAACTGGCAAGAGAAAAGCTTGCAGCCATGATAAGAGGCGCGCTTGAGGTTCAAAAAAAGAGAGTCCCTACAAAAATAACCTTCTCTGCAATAAAACGTAGACTGGAGCAAAAACGTCGAAAATCAAACCTTAAACAACAACGAAAATTTATTGAAGAAGGTTGAGCCGTTTTGCCCTTTTATTTTAGGCCCCATTTTTTTAAATATACCGCCAACCATCTTCTCGAACAGGGAATTCCTCTTGCGTTTAAGGTTCTCATTGCGGCAGAAATGTTTTCTTCGCGGTCTTTGTAAATTGCAATGATCACATCTTTGTATTTTTCATATGTGGATTGTTGATCACCATCATCAGCATCAAGTTCGGTAGGCTCGTCAATCCATTCCTTTTCTTGAACGACAGCTACTTTTGATACGTGAGTATCGGCGGAAACCAATGCCGCTGACTTTCTCGCATTGGGATATTTGTCCAGAAAAACCGCTGAAACTGCTTCGGCAACAGCTGTTTGGGCTGCAATTTTTGTAGCTATCCTGTCAGCTATATCTATCAACCCCCTTACGTTATCTATCGGAAAACCGTCCAAGCATAAAAGTTCGTAGTGATCACCTTTTAGACAGCTCAATACAGAATCGGAGGGAATATTATATGATTCCAGCTTGGATACTAAAATATGATTGAAAATAGAGGGAATATCACCTCTTCGTTCTGACAGAGAAGGCATGGTAACCAATCTAAGCCTTGCAAACAGATCGTGCGCCATCGAAGCGGAAGGGCTTGAAGCATTGGATGCCATTATAAACCTAACATCGGCATTTCGTTGTGAGGTTTCACCTATTCTGGAGTACTGTCGGTCTTCAATTACCCTAAGCAAACTGCGCTGAACCCGCTCGGTTAAATTGTGAATTTCATCAAGAAACAATACGCCGCCTTCTGCTTGCTCGATAAGTCCCTGTCGAGAATTTACATTGGAGAATACGCGCGACCCCACACCGAAAAGAGTGGAAGTGGCTTCTTCTTCTGAAGAAAACCTTGCTGCATTATGAGCTACAAAAGGAGCTTTGCGATCTCCGCAAGCAAGCGCGGCAAGAGCTTCGGCTGCCAGTTCTTTACCAGTTCCCGAAGGCCCGACTATCAATAAATGTCTCTTGGATAAAGCTGCTTCTTCCAAAGATTTTATAATCGCTGCAGCATGAAATTTCCCGGCCAGACCGTATCGCTTGATCGGAGGAGGAATAAGCAAATCCTCTCCGTCTTGGTGAAATACAAATACAACATTTCCGGCTCTAATTATATCGCCTGTACAAAGCGAGGTCGGAGAATAAATACGTCGGCCGTTGAGATAGGTTCCGTTGGTGCTGTCCAGATCGTCGATAACGCATCCGTCTGTTGCAACCAAAATCTGAAAATGTTTTCCAGAAATCTTGTGATCTCTGACAGTTAAGGTGTTTTCCGGATTTCTGCCGATTGTAAATAAGCCGCTGAGGCGACAGCGATCAATCGACAATGCGTCCTCAGGATAATGCGCAACTAATAAAACCGGCATCGGTGTACGCGGAGCGACAGAGGAATTCTCATCAATTGATGTACTTGTAAGATCATAAGAAGCCATTATCAGAACATACTCATAACCCCTCCTATCCACAAGCAAAATTCACATGAACTATTGCCCTAACATTGCTGCATGGGATACACTGAGCATTGGTGAAGAATTCAGAAAACATCATTGAACCCGGAACTGTAATTGATGACAAATACATCATCGGCCGAACAATCGGTTCCGGAGGTATGGGGACTGTATACGAGGCGGTCCATAAAAAGCTTAAAAGCAAAGTTGCAATAAAGCTTTTACATAACAAATATGCCAAATCTTCTAAAATAATTAAACGATTTCACCAAGAAGCCAAACTTGCCGCAGAAATTGAACACGATAACATCTGTAAAGTAATCGATCATGGTACTGACAAGAAAGGAGCGCCCTACCTTGTCATGCCGATGTTGTCAGGAGAATCTCTCGCCGAAATACTAAGCGGAAAGAAAAAGATATCGCTTATGCGCATTGTCGACATAGCTTGTCAGACTTTGTCAGCTCTTGAAGCAGCACACAAAGAAAATATTGTTCACCGAGATCTCAAACCGGACAATATCTTTGTTACCAAAGTGGGAGACAGGGAAGATTTCGTGAAACTTTTGGATTTCGGTATTTCAAAAGTTCTCGAAAAAGAATCCCAGTCCTCTCTTACCTCAACCGGAATGGTACTAGGCACTGCGTATTATCTCGCGCCTGAACAAGCCAGGGGAGCCAAAAATATCGATTGCAGGGTTGATATTTTTGCAATGGGAGTAATCCTCTATGAAGCGCTTACCGGAAAGCGCCCTTTTGAAGGCGATTCTTACAATGAAATAGTTTTTAAAATTGCAGGAGAACCGGTTAAAATGCCCCGGCTTCTCAATCCCGCCATTCCAAAATCTGTTGAACACGTCATTCTAAAAGCCATGTCGGTTGATCCAAATGATCGATTTGCCGATGCAGCAGAGATGGAAAAAGCTCTTGAAAATGCAGTGGTTAATGCAGATCAATACAACGACGATTCCTTGGCTGATACAATGTCAGACACCGTTGCAGACACTGAAACGCCAATTGCCTTAAAACCGGCTTTTTCAAACAAAAAATCTCGATTTATAATTCTTGCATTTGTCATATCCGTCATAACAGCATCTGTTTCCTACCTAATTTTAAATACAGCCGAACACAATAAAGATCAGGTCGTTAATAAAACTTCATCTGCAACCGACTCTACAAACACAGAAATAGCGCCTTCCAAAATCGTACCGTCCAAAGTTGAACACACCAAAGAAGCGTCTTCCTTGCCCGAAAAATCGCAAACTTCTCCTAAAATTTCTGAACCGGCAGCAATCGAATCGTTACCGCCGAAAGATAATGAAGAGATAAAATCTTCAAACAAAACAACTCAGCAACAAAAACAAAAACAACCCAAAACACAATCTCAACCGAAAACAGACAAAGAATCGGTCATAAAAGGAAAATTCAATACAACTTTTGTATTTGAATCTGATTGACTCTCAATTGTTCTTTCAAAGCAAAGGCCCCAAAACCCAAATATTTCATAATGATCCATGTGAGCCCTTAGGGGTATTAGGGAGTTTTTAGGAGTATTGGGGTGTTTTTAGGAGTATTGGGGTGTTTTGAAAAGAACAGGGGTTATCGTTTTGAGTTCTTAAGCAATCTTATTGTCCACAAAAGAAGAAGAATTGACACTATGACTATCGCTATCTGAATAAGCATTGCATGTCGCTCGGTCCATGGGACTTCTTTGGGTTTGCTTTCAGCTTGTTTGTATAGTGGATTGGTTTTGCTTTCGCCTAGAGATATCTTTTTATAGGTTTTTCCTTTTGTTTGAGCAAGAATAGAAGACAAATCGTATCTTGGTGCGTTGGCTTTTGCGTTTCCTACATAGAGGGTATGAGGTCCTGCTGTTTTTGCTCGCAATATTAGGTTTTGCGCTTTGTATTCTGCAAATACCTTTTCTATTTTCAGGGGCGGATTGTCTCCGTTATCAACAATCAATCGCAAAAAGGGACGGGAGAATCTTCCGATAGATATTGTCAGTTGTTCCAGTACGGATAGTTTACCGCCTATTGTTCTTTCAAGGCGATATACGGACCCTGACCCCTCGCTAAACCATGCGTTTTTATGGGTAGATGACTCAACCGAAATTTCTCTTACAAATTCTTGATCTTTTGTTTCAATCCTAAGGGAATCAATGGAAACTCCGCGCGGAAGCTCTTTTAAATACCACGCTTCTCTTTTGTCATCAGCAGTCTGCATCATCGGCTTGCTATCTTCTATTGATAGCGGCAGACTTCTTATGCTTTTCTTTTGAGGTTGAATTTGTGTTTCATAATAATTAACGGCATCAATGCTAGGTGCGGGTTTGTTATCGCTTCTTGTTAGGGTAATTCTGACAAATCTCGCTTTGGACTGGGGATATTCAACTTTTGATTTCACTGCCCGCGTATTTCCCCAAACAATGTTGTATACCGGTTCACCCTCAGCCAAAACACCGAAGGACACTCCGTCTGCGGAAGATTCTATCGTTACCGAACACAGATATTCGCTGCCCTGAATAATTAAAGACACACCGTCATGAACCGGCGCTGCTTCTCCCATATCAGCCAATACTCTAAATGAACCGTTCTGCAACTTTTGAGGATCGAAAATACGTGCGTTGTTTTTTTTTGAGGTCATATCATAGTCAGGAGCCGAAACGATTATAAAAGGAACCTCTTCTCCGCCAGGTCCCGCAATGCGAATATCAGAAAGAGGAGAAGGGGAAGAACTGAGACTATATAGTATGGGATCTATTTCTAATGAATAATCTCCATGTTCCGTGATACCGGGAATATCGCGAATCGTTGCAAATGTCTCTTTTTCAAAGGCTTGAGATGCAGAGGTTATACTTGATACAACTAAGAATGCCAGTAGAGCTGTTGTTTTTGTGTTGCCGTCAACCACCATAGATTTTAGACGGCTTCCAAAGCGAGCATAAAGAAAACCTCCTATCAGAAGTAAGAACGCCACTGCTCCGCCGACAATAATTCTAAATAGAGTTTCAAACTGCCATATGTCATACAGGCTAAGTTTTATGACAGTAACTCCAAATAACAACATGCCGAACACCCGATGCTTGGCTTCGCGAATTACAAACCCGAATGCTATAAGAGCCAACGCATATACTCCCATTATCACTGTAGTTATAGATTGAAAAAGCAAAGCTTTGTCACTAAGGTTTGTCAGATAGGCTAACATGAGTTCCGTTGCTTCATCCATAGGCAATCCAGCCGGAATATCAGGACTTCCTGCAAATAATAGTTCAAACTCTCTTATAAACATCCACATAATAAAGGCATGCCCAAAAATCATAAAAGCAATTTTAAATCCTGTTACCCAAAGACTTTCGATTTTTTTTCTTAGACAATAAAGTCCTGTTAAAAGTCCGGCACCCAAACCGAAAAGAGACCATGCCGCCGGATTCGCAAAGGCATAATGTACTATGCTGCCCTTTGCACCGGAAGAGTTCAGGTAATTTTGTTGTTGATCTGAAACCCAGTGATAATCGACAGAAAAGAAATTTACCAGAGCTGCTGTAAAAACAGCTGCCGAAGCGGTTGTCAACCATGGTGCAACATCCTTGTCGCCGATTTTTATTTGAGCAGCAAGATAGGCAATTATTACCGCCTCAGCCGCCCAGGCAATGGTAAGACTCGGTCCGGTCAGCAAAAATGCCAGCGCAGAGGTAAAGGATAAAGCAGCGCATCCCAACGGAATAAGCGCCGCTCCCTTGGCGCACGAAGCTGAACGAGCAGCTGTTGCACCGATAACAAAAAGCACTATGCCCTGAGCCAAAGACAACAATGCTCTGGAAATGCCTTGCTCAGACGGTAAGGATGACAAAAAGAGACCGGTAAATCCAAGTGATGCAATAGACAAAATAAACATATGAAGATAGGTCCACTCTCGACGGCGTTTGAGAGCATCCAAAACAACTATTCCGGCATGTAAAACAAACCACAAACCGGCAATTGCGATAAATCCCCAATCAGCTTCATCACATTCGCTATACGAAACCATAAGTCCGATCAAGCCGGCAATAGATGTGCCTATAAACATTATTGAGGATGAAATCAGAACGGCTGTCAGCAAAAATGCTCCTGACAAAAAGGCTGTCAGCACGGCAAAAGAGCGATAATGGTCCGGCATTAGAATGATTATTCCAAGAATAAAGAATCCCAGTCCCGAAAGTGCCATAAAAATTCTTAGAGTCGGTGAAGGCTTTCGATCTTGAGCAAGTTCTGACTTTAGGAAGATCGAGAAATAGAGTGCTGACAATGCACCTATAAGAGTTAGCATGATAACAATATTGCTCTTATCAATATGTTCTTTGAGGCACGCTAATATGCCAAAGGAAGACATCATCGTTAAGAACAGCCAAGAAGTCAGCTCAAGCCTAACAAACAAGAATGCAAAACCGGCTCCAAATATCAGCAGAGCTCCTCCAAGAACCGACGGGCTGTCGTACAAAAGTGCGGCCATAGCAGCATGAGAAGTAACGGCGGCGATAAGCAAAAGAGCTGTACCCAAAACCTTTCGTTCTTTTCTCAGATGAAGCAAAGCTGCCGACATCCATTCTGTTACAAACAGCGTGGAGAAAAGAAGAGGAATCCAACGCTTAGCCATAGAGAAATATGCCCCGGGTTGGTTAAGAGAGGGATCATCGTATATGCCTGCGGGAGGTGCCGGTGACAAATCAAAATATCGACCGTACCAACCGATAAACAGCGCAGTCGTTCCTCCTACTGCAACATAGGCAGCGGTTTTAAAACCGTTTTTAAATGACAACCAATGAGCTGCAGCAGTCATTACCAGTAGATAAGTAAAAAGCGCAACAGGGCGATCTCTACCGGTAGAGAGCATTATCGGATTGAGAAACACCGCAACAAGTGAAAAAACCAGTATTAGTTCGCTTTTATGAAAATGAGAAAGTGCTCCGCCTAAAAAGGCTATCACCCCTATAATTGCAAAAGCCGCAGGTGCCGAGATCAGGTGATAAAACCCAAAGGCGGCATAGGAGGTTATCAGCAATAGAGCCAATCCCAATCCCAACATTCCTTGATTAAACACGTGGTGTGTACGTTTTCTGCGGTATAAAAGCTCACCTATTGCCAAGGCAATTACGCCGGTAAGAGCGCCGGCTGCAACTCGTCCCCACGGACCTATCCAATCGTTGTCTACCATGTATTTAAAAAACCAACCGGCGACCACCATGCCCACTGCTGCTCCTATGCGAGTAAACCATACAACGCCGATACGCTCTTCGATAGAAACATCCGGTTGGGGTTTTGTTTGTATGTCTAGATTATCCGTTGCCTCTTCGGCCTTAAACGGATTGTCAATAACGGTCGAAGCAGTATCTGCAACATCATCGGTGTTTTCGGTGTCAAAAGAATATGCAGATTCAACAATAGGCGTTTGTATAACTTCGTCAGAATCAAACGGCTTTTGTGATATTTCAGAATCAACTGAAGCGATTGCCTTTTCTGAGGGATGATCGCTAATGACATTGTCGGCTTTGACTCCGGTTTTTATTTGTTCCGATAATTCGTTCAACCTAGCGTTTAGTCCGTCAACTTGAGATTCCAAATTGATCAGCCTGTTCAAAGCCCTGGATGCTCTGACTATTGATGTTATCGGCAAAACAAACAACAACACAATGAAAGGCACCCCCACAAGAACTACTAGCGCAATAACTTCAAACATTATCAATCCTTTTTATTTCGGCCGGAATCGCCTCAAATCTATTGGAAACGATGGTTTCAGTCGAGATTATGACACAGGGAACGCCACGGTAAAGACGAATATTATTTTCTTTATGAAAACAGGGGCAATACAGAAAGAAAGAAAATTAGGCGTTCGTTATTGCAATAAAATACAAAAAACATTTCATCTATAAGCCTTTAGATTGCGGTATTATTATTAGAATTGGGATTTTGACAGTCAGATGATTCTTTTTGGCTTTCCGATAAACGAATGGTCTCCAAAAGACGCCTTGTCAAACCGGCGGCAAATTCTTCAGCATTAAGAACCACAATCCCAAATTCTTCTGAGCGCAATACAGAAGCATCTACTTCATGGTCAACCCTGATTATTATAGAGATGCCGGGATTGATCTTACGAGCGGTATCAATGATTTTACGAGTTCTAGAGATGTCCGGAATCGCGATGATAAGGGCGGAAGCTTTCATTAGATGAGCCTGTACCAAAACTTCAACCTCTGATGCATCTCCCCATATAGACGGTATCGACAATTTGCGCAATTTATCAATTATATCCAGGTTTGAATCCACAGCGACACACGGCACATTTAGTCTGCTAAGATGTTCCCTTACTCTACTGCCGATGGTTCCGTGTCCTACCAGCACAACCTGATGTGATAGAAATCTCTTGTCCGTCGAATAGGGAAGAATTGTAAGAGGATCTATTTCTTCTGACATCTTGATGGGTCTTTTTACGGGAGACAAAACAGCGTCAGAAGCTTCTTCGAGTTTGTCTGAAGGTCCCAATAATAGAAGTGTATCATAGGGTTTAAGCACAGTATTTCCTTTGGGAACCACAGAACTTTCACCTCGGCCGATTAGAAGAATCAACACTTCAGCAGGCAGTTGTAAATCCGTAACTTTTTTGCCGCAGGCCCCCATGTTCGGTAGAATCTCAACTTCGAGAGTTTCTCCCTGTGCCTTTCCCTTGCGTTCGATTTCGAGAGAAAATAAAGGAGGTGAAGCCATCGGTTCATCTACCTTGAGAAGACGCGCAACAGGCATCAACAAAGTTCCCTGTGCTGCAACAGAAATCAATACCGTAAAAAAAACAATGTCAAAAATCAGAATGGATTGTTCAAAGCCGGCAAGTAAAGGAAATGTTGCAAGTACGATTGGAACTGCACCGCGGAGTCCTGTCCAAGAAACAAAAAGCTTTTCGCGTAAACTGAATTTTTTTCCGATCAGGCAGAGAAAGACCGCAGCCGGACGTGCAACAAACATCAATGCCGCAGCAATAAGAAGACCGGCAGGCGCAACCTCAACAAGGCTGGACGGATATACCAGAAGACCTAAAACCACAAACATTACAATCTGCATCAGCCAGGCAAGTCCTCCATGAAAACGCACAACGTTGCGTTTGTGCACAAAGGACGAACCGTTTAGAAGAATGCCGCACAGATATACAGACAAAAATCCGTTTCCTCCAAGTAATTCGGAGGCACCGAAAGTAAGCATAACCAGGCTAATGCTAAGAACAGGATACAAACCTTCATATTCCAGTTTAAGACTGTTTATCAACAACGCGGCAAGTTTGCCGCTTAATAAGCCTACTGCAATACCCACTGCAACGTTTAACAGAAAAGAAAATGCAAGTGTTGACAAGGTAAAATCCGGCAGTGTGAGGAGCTTGGTAATCCCTATTGTAAGAAAAATTGCTATCGGATCATTGCTGCCTGACTCAAGTTCCAGAAGCGGTTTCAACTCTCCTTTTAGTCCTGTACCTCTACCGCGCAGCAATGAAAAAACCGCCGCAGCATCTGTAGAGGAAATAATTGCACCGATGAGAGCCGCTACAAGAGGCGGAAACTCTAAAATTGCCCAAGCGAAAAGAGCTGTAACCGAAGCGGTTACAACTACGCCTATGGTTGAAAGAAGTACACCTCGAGCCAATACAGGTCTAATGATACGCCAATTGGTGTCCAGACCTCCGGAAAAAAGAATATAGCTAAGCGCTATAGCTCCTACAAAGTTGGCAGTCCAAGAACTGTCAAAATGTATTCCTCCCGGTCCGTCGGTTCCAGCTAACATGCCGACACTTAGAAACACCAGAAGAGTCGGAATTCCAATGCGATCTGAAAGAATGCTTGCAACAATACTGGTAAATACCAAAAGACCGGAAACAAACAGTATTGTTTGAGGTTCAAAAATCAAAACGTCAATCCTTCTTGGGCAATAAATTAGGTCCTTCGCTGACTTAATTTAAAATGTAACATAACGTGCTGTATATTATGTGGCAAGAATGTTTGCTGTTGGTAATCGTAGGATTATCAGACAGATAATAACAATCGTCGAAATGTATTTCTATTTAGACTTGGGTTTTTCATCAGCTTTGCTTAATAAGAGTTCTTGTGAAGACTCTTGCAAAGACGTTTCATCTATAGGCAAAGCAGACATAACTGTGTCTTCAACTGGTAGATTATCTTCATTGTTTTCTTTATCCACAGCATCCTCTTGAGAAGATCCTGATGCGTCTATTTCTGCCTCAATTTGCTCTTTTTCAGGAGGCGGCGCATCAGATGAGGTACGCTTTGTATTGTTGGTATCCCCTGTTTGCCATGGATATTTGATGCGAGCGTGATACATATTTACCAATGCATCCGTTAAGGTATTTACCACCACTCGCAAATCTCCGACACTTAAACCGCTGTCATCCAGTTGCCCTTGTGACAGTTTGGAGAACACTATTGTTCTTACCATATCAGAGAACTTGTGTTTTTCGGGAACATCTACTGTCCTGGCACCGGCTTCTATGGCATCAACCAGCATTAGAATGCCCGTTTCCCTCGTTGTGGGTTTGTATCCGGGATAAGTGAAATCCTTTTCTGTTAATTTTTCAGGATTACCTTCAGCCAGAACTTTATGCCAAAAATACTCAATGAGACTTGAACCGTGATGACTGTAACAGAATTCCACAACGTCCTCAGGAATTCCTTCTTGGCGAAGAAGTCTTGTGCCGTCTATTACATGTTTAAAAATAAGGTTAGCAGAATCCTTTGGAGTTAAATTATTGTGAGGATTTTCTTTTCCAGCCTGGTTTTCAATAAAAAAATTCGACTTAAAAGTTTTTCCCACATCGTGATAATATGCCCCGACACGTACCAGATTTGTATTGCCTCCAATAGCATTCACAGCTGCTTCAGCTAAATTTGCCATAGCCCTTGAATGTTCCCATGTGCCGGGTGCTTGCTCTTGAATTCTCTTCAACAAAGGTTGGTTCAAGTCCTGCAAATCTAGAAGGCGGCTTCTAGATACTTCCCCTACTAACAGCCCTATAAAAGGTGCTATCGATATGGAAATAAAGCCGGATACAAGGCCGTTCAGAATTACTGATATCCACAAAGAATATCGAGGATCCAAGTGTTCGGCCGGGTCATCATAAATGCTAAAAGTTCCAGAAAAAACAAGGGTTGTAATAACAATAAACAACAATCCCAGCCAACCGGAAAAAATCCCTGCTTTTAGTAACGTTCGATTTCTGTGAGTCCGCTTATGCGCCATGGAAGCAGCAGCGATTCCGGTTCCTGACAACAATAAAAAAAGCTCAATATTAAAGTTAACTAGCGATGCTGTGGTTAGAGAGGAAGCAAGCACGATTACGATAGACGTTCTCCTTCTGTAAAAGAAGCCGCCCAAAAGAGAAACAAAAAGCACAGGAGCTGATATTGCAGGTAGAGAAGTAAACAAAAAGATAGATTTTGCGACAATCATACCCAAAATTATCAGTAAGAAAGCGCCGACCTGCCCCCGAAGCAATCTGGCTCGTTTAATTGTTCGATGGCGCATGAATGATGCCAAAAAAAGACCGAGAACAAGGTAAAAAGAAAACAGGCCGGCTGATTGAAGTATTGATTGATTTCGTCTTCCACTATCAAAAGCCAATATCAACTCAGCACATTCACTTCCTTTTTTTAGCACTTCGCCGCGAGCCGCTAAATTAGAACATGCAGAAGAAGTAGTTGAGAGATAGTGAAACTCATTTCTTAACAAAGTAATACGAAAGTAATTAGACGGAAGCCTGACTGTCATTGGAAGCGGTTCTTCGGGAACAATTTTCCATGAAGATATTTGTGTTTCGAAAATGTTGATAGTAAATGCCAGCAATCCAAATACAATAGCGATAATTATGCCTGAAATCGGTGTTGCATATTTTCGAGGAGGAATCACCTGCTGCATCAGTTTTTTTCTCTTTCAACAAGATGCTGTCTTAACATCTACTCATTACACATAGCAAAGTATTCAATTTTTGTCAGCTGACATAAAAAAGGCAAGATAAACCTGCTTTGCTCCTATCGATTTTTTGTCTATTCCATTATAAGTATAAATTGTGATGGCTTTTTCCCCTTTTAGGTATTTGTTTATAACATTAATTATTCTGCTTACACTCCATCTTCCGGTATTTTTATTAGCTGAAACTGAAATACCTTTAATTGAACAAGATAAACCAAAGCCAACTTTACAAGTAAAAACAACAGCTAAAACAGGTGCTACTGTAAACAAAAAACCTACCAAGAAAAAACCTGGATGTTCAACTTTCGCTTCTGCTCGCTATCGAGCAATGTTGCAAAACTGGAACAAGGTTCCCAAAATACCTGCTATAAAATATCAAGACGGATACAGGGAGCTTGTTTTATATGCAGTTAACTTTGGTGAAAGAATAAGGTTTTTCCCATATTTAGTCGACGGAGAGTTGGATCCTGAAGCCCTTTCTATGGTTAAGCGACTGTTAAGGGACAAAGACAATTCACAAGAACACAATATCGAACCTAGGTTATTAAAACTTCTGTACAAAATAGCCGATCACTTCAAAGCCAAACAAATCAATATTATTTCAGGATATAGAACATCAACGGATGAAAAAAAAGAAAGTAAACACACCCAGGGTGCTGCGGCAGACTTTATGATACCCGGCAAATCATTAGGAGCAGTAGCTGCATACGCACGGACCTTGGGTCATGTCGGAGTGGGCTTCTATCCCGTTTCAGGGTTTGTCCACTTGGATGTCAGAGACGGTCCCTCCTATTTTTGGATTGATAGATCCGGTCCGGGAAAACCGTCTTGCATTAGACATATCTTAAATAAAGCCGCAGCTAAATATGACTGTAAATGGAAAGCGGAAAACGATGAACCAAAGAAAAGATCAGAACCTCAATTGAAGGCTAAACCTAAGCATCAACCCGTTAAAGGAACATCAGTGTCAGACAACCTGAATGCTGAGTTTCGTTTATAATCCGTTACTTCTTACAATTCAGTTCACATAAAATTGTGGGATTTGAAAATTTTGATATAAGCTTTTTGCGTAAAATTAGTGCAACTCTAAAAAGGAGCAATAAAATGGCTGATATTTCAAAATCAAAAAACCACAGTTTGACTGTGGATGTTGTTAAGGAGCGCGTTGAAAAGGCCGCCTGTGACATTGCAAAGAAGCTGGGAATTAAATATGCATGGAACGGCAATGTGTGCGATTTGTCGGGAACAGGAATCAAAAACGGAAAGATAACGATTGCCGATTCATCTGTGTCAATTGATATAAATTTGGGAATGATGGCTAAAATAATGAAGCCGACCATTGAAAAAGAAATAGAACAAAAAATATCTGAAATTGTCAGCTGAGCAAACCGATTTTTTAATCGGCAAACAGAGCAGACAATAAAAGCTCACCAAAAGCCGAAGTGTTTTGATAGTTGTCAGATGTTCCCTGCCAACGCAATTCGCCGTCACGACTTTGAGTACTAGCTGATGTGCATTCATCATCATCATCATTGACGCCAATATCAAAACCAATCCAATCACCGGGAGATGGAGAAAGACCGAATCCGGACCATTCTAATGCCGCCTCAATAATATATCCGTTCGGTGTTCGGGATCCTCCCATGTTAAACAGTATTCTTTCGCAATCAATTGTATTATCACCACAACTTCTCCAGTCTTTGTCTACCCACTTGAATACAATCTGAGCGTCCATGCTGTCATATTCAGAACTCTTGCTCATATTCGGATCTATATAGATTTCTGCTGAATCATACCACCAGCTGTTGTGATCAATTCCGGTGCAAATCTGATCGTCACGGACCTCTATTGCAACATAAAGATTGTTTTCGTCCCATAGAACATCAAAAAATGCTGTATTTTCCGTCATCCCGCTTGCAATCTTGTCGATCGGTGTTTCCAATGACCATGCTGATTCATCCAAAACTCCGTCAATTACAGGGGGAACTCTAACCCTAAGCGCCCTGTCTTGGTTGGATTCCAGTATTTCAGTATCGCTGTCAGTTTCAGTTTCAGTGTCAGTATCGGTATCAGTGTCAGTATCAGTATCAGTATCGGTGTCAGTATCGGTATCAGTATCGGTGTCAGTATCGGTATCGGTGTCAGTATCGGTATCGGTATCGGTATCGGTGTCAGTATCAGTATCTGTGTCAGTATCGGTGTCAGTATCGGTATCAGTATCAATGTCAGTATCCGTGTCTGTATCCGTATCAGAGCCGGTGTCAATATCGGTGTCTAAACCGGTATCGGTTTCAGTATCAACCTCACCGCTGTCGCGAGATTCCGAATCATCAGGTTCAGAATCAGTTCCGTTTCCCCCGTCAACATAGTCGTTAGAATCTGTATCCGAATCATATGTTGATTCGCTATCGGAATCTATTTCTGGATCTGTCTCCAATTGTGTCGGCGTATCCGTCTCAAATTCTGTATCTAAATCATCACTAACGCTATCAGTACCGAGTATATTTGTTTCGGTATCCGTGTTCGATTTTAAAGGCGGAAAATCCGTGAAACATCCGAGTTCAAGCAGTCCGACAATTGCAAAAGTTATTTTAGAAAGAAACCTCAACCGCTACTCCCGTTTTTAATGATGCACTAACTAAAGTTCTTTTTTTCTTTTTATGACTTCGTATATCCGTAATGGCAAAAAGCAGTGCAGCAAAAGCTGATGCCCCGGACATTCCAATCATAGCATTGGTGACAGTTCTATATCGCTCCCCTCTCTCTTTTGAATCACTATCTGTCCACCCCGAAGCTTGGTATTCTCCTTTTTGACTAAGAGTCATTGAACCGAAAGCTGTTACAATAGATAAAGAAGCTACCGTCATGCCGGTTGAAAACCAGAATCCGCCGCCGGGTGTCATTCGAGACGGTGCATCAACGCTCGGTACGCGCGGTACAAGCAATATTTGAGGTTTGTATTCTGGATTTGGTTTCAACTGATTTAATTCCTTCAACTCAAGCACCAAGTTTTTTACTTCCTGAGCATCCAGGGAAATCATCTCTGAAGAAAGAACAGTACCTTTAACAGCTCCTTCAACTCTATGTTTTCCCGGCATAAGCAAAACACTTGCTTCTGACTCCCCTCTAACAATGCCGTTCACACGAATTTCGCAACTTAAATTGCATTTAATTGCAAGCTCAGCCACCAAGCCGGACAGCTCGTTAAGTCGCTTGTTCATAGAATCATTAACATGTGAATCAACCGGTTCTTGCAAATACCGACGATAGAAGGATACTGCTTCAGGTATTTTTCCTGCCTTATCATAGCAAGTTGCAATATTCCCCAAAACAGCAGGATGCGGAAAAGTATCATACGCCACACGAAAGGCCTCTGCGGCTTTGGCGTAATCTCCTCCTTCGTATAACAAAACGCCTCGCTTGAAATATTCGTCAGCTTTTTTCTTTCTTTCTATTACAAACGGGTCCTGTGTGTTTGAGTCTTGAGGTTCGTCAACAATGCGATTCGAATCAGGCTCATCGGCAAGCATGTCAGCCGCCGATCTAAACGGCATTATGCCGGCAACAATAAAAATAAAAATTTTTATAACATGCATCATCAGGAGTATGGACTATGCAGCAACTCTGTACCACCCTTCTTGTGTTTTAGTTTGCGTCTTTTTTGCTCAGCTGAATTCTGATCATTTTGTAATGAGTTTGACTCTTTGTCTTTTTTATCAGTTGTTTCATCAGAAGTTTGCAAAGAACTATCTAAGGTTTTCGGTCCGAGCTGTAAAGAGCTGTTATCGATTGTGTTAGGTTTTTTCGACAAATCTTCTTTTGTTTCATCTTGTCCGTGTGGAACTGCAACATCCTGATTATTTACAATGTTTTTCAATTCTTGCGATGCATTTGTATTTGTATATGATACTCTTTGATATAGCCAAACTGACATAGCTGCTGCTACAATTGCAGCCAAGCCAAGAAAAACTTTTATTATTGATTTTCTAAAGCTATGTTTCTTTGGAACAGGTGTACTTCTGATCGCACGAAAGCTTTCGTCTGACAATAATTCATCAAGCTCGCGCTCGCCTGTTTCGTTCTTGTCGCGGTTTAGCGCTACACGATAGGTTCTTAAAGCATTTTCATGAGTTTGTTTTTCTTCCTTAAATGTAGAAGAAAGAAGAACTGATAGATCATCGGGTTTTACGGTCTCCTCGAGTGAGGCAATAAAAACTTCCAAATCTTCTGCCATCGTTGCTGTATCACTGTAACGTTCGCTTGGCTTGGTAGCCATTGCCTTTAAAATGATTCTTTCCAACTCAGGATGAATGTCAGTTCGTACAGAAGAAGGAGGAAGCATATCTCCTGTAATTATTTTATTTAAACGTTCTGCATCCGACTTACCCGGAAAAGGATGGGATAATGTTGTCATGATATAAAGCAAAACACCCACAGAGAAAACATCGCTTCTTCTATCCACATCTTGTCCTAGAATTTGCTCCGGCGCAATGTACCCAATCTTTCCTTTAAGAGCTCCTGATTCAGTATGAGCCAATTTGTTTCTTGCCCAAGCTACGCCAAAATCTATCAGCTTTACAAACCCGCTGTATGACACGAGAATATTATTGGGAGAAACATCTCGATGAATAAGATTTAAGAGATGCCCGTCTTTGTCTTTTGTTTCATGTGCAGCATGAAGTCCAAGGCAAACCTGAGCGGAAATATAAGCTGAAATTTTAAGAGAAAGAAGTTCTCCTCGCTCTTCCATTCGCCTAAGCAATCTTCCCAGATCAATGCCGTGAACAAACTCCCCAACCATATAGAACAGACCGAGATCATGATCCACTTCATATATTTCGACTACATTGGGATGGTGTATTAAAGCGGCCATGCGAGCTTCATCAAGAAACATATTTACAAATTTTTTTGAGTCAGCAAGGTGTTGATGTATTACCTTGATAGCAACCATTTTTTCAAACCCGGCTAAACCGGGAAGACGACCTACAAAAACGGTAGCCATTCCTCCCGAACCTAGACGATATATCAAGTCATATCTACCCACCCTTACTTCTCCCGGAAGAAAAATACGACTCGACGATGCAGTCGGAATTATTCGTGGAGCGCACAAACCTGCTTCGGTGATGCCCCCATCGCCGCTAAAATGTTTATCGCTCCTCATTCTTAATATTACATCATAAACAAACGATTGTGTTTGTCGAAAAAAGCCTACACTTACTATCTAATTTTAATTATATAAAAGAAAAATTCAATATCATTAATGCGAACCTGCTTAAAACCCAATATTTAGTTGTGCAACCAAAATGTATTTTTAAAGAAATGTATTTGGCGGACGGACTGAAAGAATTTCTTATAATGAAGAGATATTACAATAATACTCTGCTGAGGTACATTCCGACCCATACAGCTAGAATACCTATAAGCAGATTTAGAGACGCATTAAGCAAAGCCTGCATCCAACTTCCCATACGAATGAACTCAAAAGTTGCATATCCAAAGGCAGAAAACGTTGTAAAAGCTCCTAAAAAGCCGACAAAAAGTGCTGTTTTCATTTGAGGATCCATGCTTTCAGCAAAGCTGCTGTAGGCAATAAATCCTATTAAGAAACAACCTATTACGTTGACTATGAGAGTATCATAAGGAAACGACTTCCCAAAAATATTGCGAGCAGCATGTCCCATTCCATAGCGCGAAAGTGAACCGGCGGCACCGAAAGCGGTAATCAACAGAATCTGCCTCATCAAACAACTCTAAGTATAATTGTCCGGAAAAGATTTTGGACAATTAGTGCTATCTTTGTATATTCTCTGTTTTGGGAAATCAATTATTTTTGAAATAAAATAGAACACTAAAGGAGCTTGGACTATGACTTTGCAATTGGCCGCACTGGGAGTCGGCGGAGCATTTTCGCAAAAATACTATTCCACCTCAATTGTTGTTTTTTGCAACGGAGGAACTGTTTTAATCGATTGCCCTCATCCTATTAGAAAAATGCTCAAAGAAGCGCAGCTGTCTGTGCCAATCGATGTCGGCGATATTGATACTGTACTTGTAAGTCATTTGCATGCAGACCATTCGTCCGGTTTGGAGGGATTTCTATTCTATTCTCGATTTCGTATTGGAAAACGAGCTTCGTTGGCCGCTCACGGCAGGGTTCTCGAAAGACTTTGGAACAATCATTTGGCTGCAGGCATGGACACATTAGAAATAGAAGGGAAAACTCAAACTTCATCACTCAGCGATTTTGCAGACACAATTGAGTTATATGATAACAGCGTAGTGAAAACGGGAGCGTTTGAAGTTGCCTGCCGACAAACCAAACATCATATACCCACCTACGCTTTTAAACTATATGCAGAAGGACGCGCAGTCGGCTTCAGCGCTGATACGGATTTTGATCCGACTCTCATTGAATGGTTGTCAGAATGCGATCTGATAATTCACGAAACAAATATCGGTATTCACACGCCATACGAAAAACTGGCAGAACTGCCGCTATCCTTGAGAAAAAAAATGCGCCTAATCCATTATCCGGACAACTTTGCAACGGAATCATCAGCAATTGAGCCTATGCTCCAAGGAAAGCTAATAACGATAAAATAAGAGCATAAACAGAATCATTTTCGCTTCCGCATTTTTAATAGGTTAGTTACCATCTCATAAGTCAATAATCATTCTATGCAGTTTTGTCTTCTTTCTTATTTATCTTTTCCGGAGCCGGAACCTGACAAGCACCGGACATACATGTTGAAATTCCCAATTTAGGAAGAATCCATCGCTGAAGTATTATCCATCCTGCAAAAAATAAAACAAAAACCCAAATATCGCTCATTGTAAGCTCCTTATAGTTTCATAACGTACGAGACCTTATTGAGCTTAAAGGTGGCGCAAAAATTAGTTTTTTAGTTCTTGTTTGTAAAAACAGCCTCAGCTACGGCTTTTACTACGTTATCAGGTCGGGTACTTGTCGACACAATCGGATTTGATATCGAAAGCTTTTTAAGAGCTGCTTCTGTAGACGATCCTAAGGCTACGTATAGTGCGTTTGGGTTAACTGACAATAAAGATTCGGGAAATACTGCAAAGGCCAAAGCTTCGGCACAGCTCGGACTTCCAAAAATTATTGCGTCTGCAAATTCTCTAATTCTTTTTGCAGATTTTTGGAGTTGTTCTTTGGATACAAAACAAGTGCTGTAAACCTTTCTCGATTTCACTTCAAATCCTGCATTTCTTAAAAGACACGGAATTGTTGTAAGAGACTTATCACTGCATAAAAATAGTACTCGTTTTTGAATCGTTTTTGATTCTTGAATAATAGAGAGGGCCAAAGATGTTGCGTTGTGCTCTTGCGGAATCAAATCCGCTCTCCATCCTATTTTATCCAAGGCCGTTGCGGTAGAAGGTCCCACTGCGGCAATTTTTGCTTTTGGGCACGGTATCTCTTTTATCGCTTCTACAGCTTGCGCACTGGAAAATACAACCCACGAAAAGTTTGAAAAGTCCTTTGAGAAGCTTTGAAGAATTCGATACTCAATTAACGGCAGACGCTCGACAACAGCTCCGTGTTTTTCAAATTCGGCAAGGATTGTTACTGCACTCTCGTTTAGACCTGTCCAGACCGTTCTTAATCCGTTGAGGCTTAAATTGAGAGTCAATGCCAATAACCTCCGCCCGGCGGACTGCCGGTCTTTTTTCCTTCATATACTGTTAACTTGCGGCGCAAATACCAATAGCGAAGCCTGTTTTTCAATTTGTCCGGACGCCAATATCCGGTTACCAGCAATGCTCCTACAGCCATGCCTCCCAGATGGGCTGCATGACTGACACCCTTTGAACGGGTTAAAAAGTCGAAGACGGCGAATCCGATAGGAATTAGTACAAAGTGCTTTCCCTTCATAGGAATGATGCCGAAAAAATAGATAACCTGATTGGGATACATTATGGCCCAGGCAGCAACAAGACCGTAAACCGCACCGGATGCTCCCAACACCGGAGTATCCGGCGCAAGAAGAATTCCTGAAGCGATAACCGTAAGACCTGCACCGATTCCGCAATAGAGATAGAATCTTAAAAATCCCCTTTTGCCCCATCTTGATTCAAGTGTACAACCGAACATCCACAAGAAAAGCATATTTAATAGGATATGCAGCATGTCATCTACCGAATGAAGCCACATATAGGTAAACGGCTGCCAAACTCTGAGGTTTGAAAACACATCATTGGGTGTTACGGCAAACAGCTTTATAGGTTCGAGAGTTTCCAACCAGTAGACAGTGAACAGTTCAACTGCCCAAATCACCGCATTGATGATTATAATTTTTTTTACTGTAGGCGTTGTTGTCCACCCGCTTTGAATCCCTGCCCTCATATTATATCCTTAAGAGATCAGTAACTGGATTATCGGCATTCCCATGCATTCCACATATCGTAACTGCTTTTGTAGTCGGGATTTTTTCGAGTTCGTTTTTTTGCGTTCAAGAAGGTTGTATTGTCGGGAAAGTTCCCTCTTGCCAATAATCCTTTGACAGACCACTCCGAACGATTTCGACGACAGTCCATTCGAGCGGCTGTTTTAGCTACTCTCGCTGGATCGTAGTTACCTGTTCTCAACTCTTCAACCGATGTTGCAAATTCTGAATCTGTCGGGTCCAAACCTGCCGCGTTTTTAAAAAAAGCTAAAGCAGTGTCTTTATCGCCTTTATATAGAGCGACTACTGCCTGCAAACCTTTTGCGCCGGCGCGGGCTCTGTCATCTGTACTATTTTCAAATGCTTTAGCGGCGACCGGCTCGATTTTGTCAAATTGTTCGCTTTGCAACAATGTTATACCTTCGAAGATATAGGCAGCTCCCATGGAAGGCAGAATTTGTCTGGCCCTACGAAACTTGTCGATTGCTCGGTTTTCCTGTTTTTGATTATAAAAAGACATCCCCTGCTGAAACGCGACTTGCGCATCACTTCTCTTTTTAAGTTCTTTTTCGAGTCCTGAACGAACAATGCGGCTGGAAAAAACAACTTCATTAAATACTCGTTGGAATGCATCTGTTTTTTTATACCATATTACAATAATGTCCTCGTCAGTATAGATTTTAATTTCACGGTCTAACGGATCGCCGGTCATTGTTTTGGGAACACCCAACACAGGTTTAAACATATCCGGATTAAGAACATCAGAGGAAACCATTCCGTATTTAAAATGAATTTCCATTAATAAATCATCCACGAAAATAAACTCTACGCTCGGTGCCCTTCTGTCAGCTTTTCCTTCCGGAAATATTTCAAAGACAGTACTCTTAGGGAGTAAATCATATCCGGTAGGTCCAAAATTGGGTGTAGACATCATGGAAGATACTACGTTTTCTTTGGTTGCACCGAATAAACCGCAAATGCTGTTTTTCCCCAAGGATTCAGCAAGGGCATTTATCTTATCGCTCCATGCAAAAGCCGGATAGTCACTTAAAGGTTTGCACTTGTGAACAGGCAGTGAAGGAGCTGTGTCGGTTGGCTCTTTTTGCGCCTCTTCTTTTTGCTCTTCTTGAGGTTTTTCTTGCTTACCGACCGCTGCAAGTGATTCATCCTTGGTCGACACTTCAACATTAGAAGCATCAGCGGATTTTAAGACGTTCTCGGTCTGATTGTCATCTTTGGTAAGATAATAAACACCTGCCGCTAATCCGAGTAGAACTGATGTAATGACAATAATCGGTAATGTTTTTCCTCCTTTTCGGGGAGGAGGCATTGAAGAAGATAAACCGTGATCCGTTTCGGCTTCAAGCAGCGGACCTAAGGGCATAATGTTTATCGCTGTAGGAAGAGATGAAGGATCATTAGCTGAAGAGGTCGGCAATGAATAGGAGGAAGGAGACAACGGCTTTACGCCGGAAATAGGATCCATTAACTCATCAAGCAGATTGGGTGAAATATCATCATCCGGATCATCAAACACCGATACTCCGGTCATATCTTTTGCAAGAGTTGATACGTCAGTAATAGCTGTTTGCTCAGTAAACTTAGCGATTTCATCAATATCTTCATCGAGAACATCAGCATCCAAATCCAACGAATCGAATTCGTCTTTACTTAACAGCGCGGACACCGAAGCTTCTTGTATTTCAGGCATCGGAATGAATTCCGACTCATTGTCTTTGATATTCTTATCAAAGGGATTAAAAGAAGACGGTGCAGGCGCTCTGGAGGGTCGAGGAAGATGTGATAGCTGTTCAGCATTAGGAATTATAGGAGCCGCCATGCCAAGTATTGTGCGTTTAGCAGCAGCAGGAGGCGGTGCCGAATGAGAAATCGGTCTATCGTGAGAGGAATCCGGTTCTAACGCGTTGTGTTGTAGAATTGTGCTTGCCAAAGAAGCATCCATAGAATTTGTTGCAGCCGCGTGCGGCGGCGCTGCTATTACAGCAGGCGGCGGTGCTGTTACGGCCGGTGGCGGCGGTGCTGCTATTACAGCAGGGGGTATTACAGCCGGTGGCGGCGGTGCTGCTATTACGGCTGGGGGCGGCGGTTCTGTAATTACAACAGCCGGTGGCGGCGGTGCTGCTATTACGGCCGGTGGCGGCGGTGCTGCTATTACGGCCGGGGGCGGCGGTGCTGCTATTACAGCCGGGGGCGGCGGTGCTGTTTCAACCGCAGGAGGCGGCGGCGTTACAAAAGAAGGTGAGCTGCTTGATAATGTCTTTGCAACCGGAATAGTTGACATTCTAGGAGGAGGAGGGGCTGAAAGTCGTGAAATTGAAGGTAAAGGTGCCACCATGGATAATTCGTCATCCAATTCCAAGTCAATCTTGTCATCCAAGTCGACATCAGAAACCGGCGGAGGGGGAGCTTCAATTTTTATACCGCAAAATTTGCAGCGAACCGCAAGTGCGGGTACCTGTTCGTTACAGTTCGGACATGTTTTATAGTCACTCATAGTCAACCTTCCCTCAATTGCTTAAGCGGTTGTTGAATTATTTGGAGCCTTTTGAACTCGCTTTTTCCGCTACGTTATGACGTCCCGGAATCATTTGTAAAATCATCAATCCGATGCCGATAACAATCGCAGCATCCGCAATATTAAATGTCGGCCAGTGCCGTTCCTGTCCGCCGATTGTGATATACCATTCTATAAAGTCAATAACATATCGCGTGATCAGGCGATCTAAAAGATTTCCTATTGCTCCTCCCAAAATAAAAGGTAAAGCATAGAGCATTAAACGCTGATCGGGCGGGGTTTTAACATATAAATAAGGTATAAAACCCAGTGCTATTAGAGAAACTACCAAAAAGAACGGAAATCTAACAGACTCAGGAACTCGATGCATTATTCCAAATGCGCTGGCACAATTTTCAACATAGCGAAAGTTAAAAAAACCGTCGACTACCGAAACTGTTATTCTGTTATGAGCAACAAATCTTTCCCTTTTTAAAGCATCTGCCAAGTTGCCGCATACAGGATATTCTCCTGTTTTTTCGTGAAACTCCGGTTCGAGCAGAGCTTTGTGTGCCCATTGTTTGGTCCACTGATCTAAGATCACTGACAGAACTAATATAACAATAAGAGATATAAACGGTTTTCCGGCTATTAATGCCTTAAAGTCAGTCAAGAATCACTTCTCCTTTTTCAACCAATTCCGAGATAACATCGGCACATCTTGCGCAAAGCTCTCGGTAGGTTAAGTGTGTGCCTACGCCGTGCCCCTGACGCCAACATCGAGGACACTTTTCTTCTGTGGATTTCACAGCCGCCGGAGCTTGGTTACCCTCCTCAATAGAAACTGACGAAACCAAAAATATGTCTGCTAAAGCATCTTTTCCGATTGTTCTCAAAAGCGACAACTCATCTCCATTGGCAGACAATTTAACGTCAGCTTGCAGTGCATTGCCTATGTTTCCGTCTTGGCGCAGCTCTTCCAGCACCCTGGTAACATCTTTTCGAATGTCCCTTATGACGTTCCATCTATCAATTAGTGTTTCATCATTTAATTTTGGATCAGCTTCGGGAAATCCGGCCAAAAACACAGATTCAGGATTGTTTTTTCCCGGAAGAAAACGCCAAACTTCTTCGCAAGTAAAACTAAGCACCGGTGCCAGAATTCGCGTCATGTCTCTTACCATTTTGTACAATACGGTTTGAGCCGAACGACGGGACTTTCCGGTCGGCAAATCGCAATAAAGGCGATCTTTGATAATGTCAGCATAGAAAGAAGATAATTCCACAGTTACCAACTCAATAGTTTGATGAAAAACATGGTGGAAATCATATTCTCTATAGGCACGATCTAGTCTAGCAAGATATTTGTTGAAACGCGCCAGCATCCAGCGATCCAACTCCTGCATATCTTCGATGTTAACCGAATCAGCATCGGGGTCGAAATCGTCCAAGTTTCCAAGCATAAACCTAAGGGTGTTACGAATCTTGCGATATGAATCCACCAAAGATTTAATTATTGTCGGCGAGAAAGTAATATCCGAACGATAGTCTTCGTAGGCAACCCATAGACGAAGGATTTCAGCACCTTCTTTGCTGATGGTTTTCTCCGGAGGAACAAAGTTCTTTTGGCTTTTGGATAGAATTTCACCTTTTTCATTGCAAATAAAACCGTGGGTTAAAACTGCTTTATAAGGTGCATGTTCGGTTGTGGCGGCGGAGGTCAGCAATGATGTATGAAACCAACCGCGATGCTGATCAGCACCTTCAAGATAAAGATCGGCCGGCAAGTCGAGACCTTCTTTTTCTTTACATACTGCTGCCCAGCTGACTCCGGATTCAAACCACACATCAATGATGTTGTTTTCTTTTTCAAATTCTCTCGATCCGCAAGAACAAACTGTGTCCTCGGGCAAAAGCGCTGTCGCTTCCGAAGAAAACCATATGTCGCTTCCATGCTCTCCAAATAGGGCAGCTGCGTGGCGAATTACTTTTCCGTCCACTAAAGGCTTGTTGCATTGCTTACAGAAAAAGAACGGAAGCGGAACTCCCCACAAACGTTGCCTGGAAATACACCAGTCCGGTCGGTTTTCAACCATTCCGTAAATGCGGTCTCTTCCCCAAGGCGGAATCCACTTGGTATTGTCAATTTCCTTTAAGGCTGTTTTACGAAGCCCTCCTGTTTCCATTGAAATAAACCATTGGGGGGTGGCTCTAAAAATAATAGGTTCTTTGCAACGCCAACAGCACGGATACTGATGTTTTAGTTTTTGGCCTTCAGGATTAAACAGAACGCCGGTTTCCGCAAGAAACTTTACAATTTTGGGATTGGCCTCAAATACCTTTTCACCGGCCCAATGCTCCACATCATTCTCGAATCGGCCTGTCGCATCTACCGGTGCGTATACGCCGATTCCATGATGAGAACAAAGAACATAGTCGTCTTGACCGTGCCCCGGCGCGGTATGTACGCAACCTGTTCCCGCCTCAAGGGTTACGTAGTCAGCAAGCAATATGGGAATCTCACGGTCAATAAAAGGATGTTTGCATTTTAGTTTTTCCAAAGCAGCGCCGTCGACAGCCTTGCCGACAGGAGATCCCTCTCTTCCGGCTGCTTTAAATGCCGATTCCGCCATATCTTCGGCAATGACAATGCGATTTTCACCGATATCATAAGCTCTATAGCTATATTTGGGATTGACCGCAATTACCAAAGAGGCCGGTAGGGTCCATGGTGTTGTCGTCCATATCATTACGTTTAAGGGTTTGGAGTCGTTTTCTAAGCCCAATATTTCGCACATTACCGCCTTGTCGATAACCGGATACATAACATAAACCGAAGGTGAAGAATGGTCGTGATATTCCACCTCGGCTTCCGCCAAAGCGGTCCCGCAGGTTGCGCACCAATAAACAGGTTTATGCCCTCGATAAACCATTCCTCTATCCACAAAATCAGCCAGCACTTCGGCTATTGTTTTTTCATATTCAGGCTGAAGGGTTCGATACGGATTTTCCCAATCAGAAAATACTCCCAATCGTTTGAACTCAGACATTTGAAGCTCTGACCATTTTACGGCAAAGTCTGCACAACGTTTTCTTATGGCAAGCTTGTCGTTGAGGTCTGACGGTTTTCCGAGTTCTCTTTCCGCGTTTAATTCTATGGGCAGACCGTGACAATCCCAACCGGGAATATAACGAACATAAAATCCTTTTTGGGATTTATATTTAACAACGATGTCCTTAAGCACTTTGTTGAGCACATGACCGTGATGAATGTTTCCGTTGGCATACGGAGGTCCGTCGTGAAATACAAATTTTTGTTTGTTTTCATTTTGTTTGAGCAACTTTTTGTAAATGACGTCCTTTTCCCATCGTTCGATAATCTCCGGCTCGCGATCAGAAAGTGCTGCTTTCATTGGAAAATCGGTTTTGGGAAGGCGAATTGTATTTTTGTAGTCAATCATCTTCATTATCCTTGCGACGAAAACTGCAAGCTTAAGTGTCTAACTTACATTTGATTGCGAAAGACCTCGCGTTCAGTCGAAAACGGACCATAGCACGAAGAGGATTTTTCGAAAGATCCTTTCTGTCGTAAAAGTAAAAGGTTTTTTCTTTATTTGCGACAAATGGGGCTTTGCATGCCTGTAATGTCACTTCTGACAACCTGTTGTTCTTTAAGAGATGCAATGATTTCATTTCGAAGCAGTTCGGTTTGCACAAGAATTTTTCGGGAAGAAACACTAAGAGTTAGAAGTGATTGCCTGATCATTTCGAGACCGGCTTCAAATTCAGGAATAACTATTGCGTTTACATTTAGAGATTTAAATTCAGAAATAACTTCCAAGTTTGCAGCGCGAGCTATAACCGGAACGTGATTGTTTTCACTTCTTGTTTTTACAATAACTTCGCGGGCTTCTAATATTTTTGGCATAGTAACAGCCAATAGACGAGCCGAAGATATATCTGCCGCCTCTAAGACGATTTGTTGGGAGGCATCACCGTATATTGCGGTCATTCCGGAATTTCTTGCCTGTTCTACCTTTGAATGATCCATATCGATAATTACAAACTTGATGTTCAGTTTCTTAAGGACTTCAGCTATTTGAAAACCTACACGTCCTCCGCCGGCGATTACCACATGATCTGCAAGACCCGCATCCGGATAGTTAACAGTTTCTAACGCCTCGTGTTTAAAGAGTTTTTTTCTCAATTTGTACAAACGAGCGGTTTGACCGGATACGAGAGGGGTAAGAATCATAGTTACAACGGCAGCAGTTACGACAAGAGAATGAATATGTGAAGAAATAGATTGTGTTTTTAAACCTACACTCAGCAATACAAAAGAAAACTCGCCGATTTGAAACAGGCCGAGGCCGACAGCCAAGGGAATAACATTTCCATATTTAAAAACACGAGCGAGTGTTGCAAAAATAACGCCTTTACCGATACTTACGCATGCTACCAATAACAAAATTTCCTTGTAGTTGGACAACAAATAGGAAGGGTTCAGCATCATTCCTACTGACGCGAAAAACAGAAGGCCGAAAAGATCTCTTAAAGGAATAATATCGCTCAAAGCTTGATGCCCAAATTCTGACTCGCTGAGAACCATTCCCGCTGCAAAGGCACCGAAGGCAAAGGACAGACCGGCCGAGTGGGTTACAAAACCTATGCCCAGACCTATGGCTGCAATGGCCATGAGAAAGAGCTCTCGACATCCCAAGTCAGCGATATGTTTTAACAAATAGGGAAGAAGTCTTGTTCCTAATAAAATCATAGCCGCAATAAAAACGGCTGCTTTTAAACCGGCAAAACCCAGCTCAGCAAAACCTATTTCAGGTCGACTGATTTGAGGTAAAATTATCAACAAAGGAGCCACCGCTAAATCCTGAACAAGAAGCATTCCGATCATAACTTTGCTGGACAAAGTACCGATCCATCCTTGGTTGATAAGAGTTTTTAAAATAACCATGGTGCTGGAAAGCGATATCAATGCGCCCAACCAAATCGATTCATCGGTACTCCATCCCAAGTAATGACCGATAATTACTCCAAGGCCGATTGTAAGAAACATTTGAATGGGGGTTCCGATAAGCGCGATTCTTCTTACAGGTTTTAAATCTTTTAGAGAAAACTCAAGCCCCAAAGCAAAAAGCAAAAGAGCTATTCCTAATTCTGACAAAAATTCAATATTGGCAGTGCCGGATATTGTCAGTCCGCCGGTGTGAGGTCCTAAAATAACACCGGCCGCAATATAGCCTAAAATAAGAGGCAAGCCCAATCTTTGCATGATCAAGCCGCAAAAAAAAGACGTAACCACCAATAGAATTATGTCAGCGGCAATCCCCATACTCCTACCAATGCGGCTGGTTGCCGACTCCTTTTCCCATTACCTCAACGGTTTCTGAAATTACAACAAATGCATCGGGGTCGATTTGACTTACCATGTCTTTAAATCGAGACATTTCTTGAAAAGTAATAATGGTATACAAAATGCGAAGTTTTTTGCCTGAATACCCGCCCTCTCCGTTTACCACAGTACAACCCCTATGCATTCTGTTCATAATTTGAGCAGCAATTTCGTCTGCTTTATGCGAAATTACCATAACAGATTTTCGCTGATTGAGGCCTGTAACTACCAAGTTGAGCAGCTGAGTTGTAACGAAAATATAAATAAACGTATAAAGTACTTTCTCTACATCAAACCAATACAAACAGCACAACATTAACATTCCGTTAAAAAACATGATTGTAAGGCCGATGCGAATAGAAAATCGTTTGAGAAGTATAACAGAAAGAATGTCCAAACCGCCGCCGGAACCCAAGGAACGCAAAACAATGCCGATGCCTATTCCCGCAATGATTCCGGCAGATAAAACTTGCAACAGAGGATCCTTTAAAGGAAAAACAGGAATAGGCACAAACAACGCTGTCGAAAAGATAGTCATGCCGGCAAGACTGTAAAAAAAGAATCTTCGTCCCACAAACATCCATCCGAAAATAAACAACGGTATATTAAGCAAAAACACCAATGCTCCCACCGGGATCGAAGGGAGCAAATAATGCAAAACCAATGCAAGTCCGGTAACTCCGCCGGCAATATAATTGTTGGGTATTACCAATCCATTTATTGCAGTAGCGGTAATAAGGCTGCCGACTATAAGCAAAAGTAAATTCCAAACAACAGTCGATAACAGTCTGCTTTTTTTATTCAAGCTGTAGTCTTCCTTTTTCATAAGAGCCTTGTTTCCGAAAGTTTGATTAACACTTTAATTTTAATCTGAAAACAGGAAAGAAGTAATATGCGTGTCGGTAGGGCGCTCAGCAGCGACACTAACAAAGATAATTTTGTACGGCTTGTTCAGAGAGTTTCTTTTGCATGTATTTTTTTTAAATCCTTTTTTTACAGTGTTCGTAGTATGCTTTGTTGTTCGAACATATCCGGTTTTGACAGACAGCATTCTTGACGGGAGACGTATAATGACACAACAACGCTCAGCTCGGGTGATAACAACTATCGGTCGTCTTATTCTGATATCAATCGTAGGTTGCGGTCCTGCATCACAGCAACCGGTTCGTTTGGCGGACGCCCAACACCCAAATGATGACGTTTCGGCGGACAGCAAAAAGATTGTGCCGCCTATTCCTCCTGAGAAGGCACCGGATCCTTCGCCTCGCCTTGGGGATGAGAATTTGAAAGACCGTATTTTTCAGCCTATCGAAAGCTATTTTGAGGGAAACCATGGCAACCGGTCTTATCTTCAATTGGATAAGCCTCTCTATCGTCCGGGAGAGACCGTTTGGTTTAGGAGCTTTACTCTCAGCAATCGCTCATTGGCCGGCG
>CAYWLQ010000043.1:0-35190 GCA_964458775.1 uncultured Myxococcales bacterium
GTTCTTATTCCGTTCTTACCGGTTTTAACTAAATCAATACTATCCAAACCCGATAGGGGTGTTTTAGCATTTAAAGACGACAAAAACTTAAATAGACAGTCAATTTTGGTGATAGTGTCTTCTTCCAAGTAAGACAAAGCGTCGGTCATGCTTCCTCCTGATAAGGAGGAAGCCAAGACTGCATTTTCATGTGATATACCCCTTGATATCAGCAGTTTTTCTATTGTCAGGGATGGAAGAGGGGTAAACATGACAATTTGGCATCTGGACCTAATTGTAGGAAGCAGTGCAGCCGCGCGCGAAGATATTAATATCAGATATCGCCCGGGTCCCGGTTCTTCAAGGGTTTTTAAAATAGCGTTTGAGGCAGACTCTGTCATTTTGTCAGCGGGATCTATGATTGCAACCTTTGCTCGCCCCTCATGAGGTTTTGTCTTAAGCGTCTTTTCTAATTCTCTTACAGATTCTACAGGAATACTCTTTTTTTCATTTGGTAAGGTTACACAAAACACATCAGGATGAACATTCTTTGCAATTTTTCTGCAAGAAATACAATTTCCACATGCATCATCCGTCTTTTCTAAACAATTGAGAGCTGCGGAAAGTGTTTCAGCAACAAGGTGTTTGCCCACTCCAGGAGGACCTACGAATAGATAAGCGTGCGGAGTCTTATTTGAGTTGAGAGCGCGTCGAAGTGTTTGTACTGCAAAATCTTGGGACAATACATTTGTAAATGCCATTTTATAATGAACTCCGCTTCATATCCGACAAGCACCTATCATGTCAGTTTGTGCTCGGTCAACTAAACGCAGTTGATATTAAAAAAGTCAACACCGGCAAATTATCCAATTTGGTGTCCATCTTAAAAGTCCTGTTTAGAACAAAGCAGAATGTCATCGAAAAAGTTATCTCCAACAAACTCAATGTCAATGCACATGTTTGCGGTATGGGATAAACCTATACCTTACCTCCATAAACCTAATTTGACAAATGATGAGATGGGCAATATCTAATGATTTCAGTCGGTTTTCGTTATATGTTTAAGTATGTTAGACAACAGTGATTTGTTTTGCGAAAAGAAGCAATTTTTAAAATTGTTAAAATTATTACAGGGTTGTTTTTTTTAGCGTTATCATTTTGTAACTTTTAATTTTGACTAAACGCAAATTACATGTCAATTAACACACAATTACTAGGTCTTGGGTTGCATTGGTGAAAATTATATTTATCGTTTGTGAGAAGAAAAATATTGTAACATATGAAAATTATTAATGCAGATGAAAAATGTATCGAAAAAACAAGATAAATTAAAATTCGTTCTTTTCTTTTATCAATTTCGTGGCAATATAATGCAACAGATAAAGATAAAGAGCGAGTTTGAAATGTTGATTTAGTTGATATAAGTTCTAGAATTATGGGTTTGTAATGCAAAAACAGAAAGAATTACTATCTAACTATTGAGAGATAAAAAATGTTATATTTTTTTACTCTTGCCGGCAGGTAGTATTTTTTGTAAAAAAAGCTTACTTTTTTGCATCAAATTGTATAAACGAGCATAAATAGATAGAACATCTCGAAAAAGGAGCGGAAAGATGGGAGCATCATCATTGTTGAAAAAGGTTATAATGGTTCTTGCGGTGTCGGTGATTTCGACAAACGCCTATGCACAGTCCGATGAGTCGAGCTCAGGCGATGCAGCCGGAGGAGATGAAGGCGCAGCTGCTTCGGCAGGTTTGTCAACCGAAGGGGGCAGTGTTGAGGTTGATAGTAATGTAGAAACACCGACTGCATCGAAATCGGATAAACCCTGGAGCATGGCGGGCTCACGTCATCTTCCTACACTGACCGGTCCTACAGGACTATTCCATACAATGGAAGCCGGTTCTGATGAACCTAAGACATTTGCTTTGGGATTACACGGAGCATTTTTTAAGTATAGAGATTATATGACCTACGGCGATGAGCAAGTGCACATGTGGGGAGGACTTGCACTTCGTATAACTCCGGTTAAACATTTGGAAATATTTGCCGGTTTGGCGGCTCAAGCATATTCTTCAAATATTCCCGATATTCTTGTTCAAACTCTCGGTAATTTCAATATCGGTCTCAAGGGTTATGTGTCACCGATAGCACCGCTGACATTAGGTTTGGTATTCGGACTTGAGCTTACTCCTCCTATTGATGATATCAGCGTTACTTTCAAGGGTGTTACCATTCCCCTTGGACTATTGATTACCGGTGATTTCACTCAACTCAATAAAAAGATTCCCCTTCGTGCACATTTCAACGCAGTTTATCGTTTCGACAATACTGCAAAGCTAATAGAATCATATGAAGATGTCAGAGGCGGATGCGGAACAGATATCGACGGCGACGGCGTACTTGATTACAACGGCTGTATTTCTCCTGCTGAAAGAAAAGGACTCGAATTAGACAGAACTGACCAATTTAGGTTTTCTTTCGGCTTTGATGCACCGCTTCCCTATATTACGCCTTTAATTGAATATAATTTGGACGTTCCTGTAAATCGACAAGATTTTAGATGCCCCATTTATTCGGGACTGAATGTTGACAATGATTCATGTATGGATGTAGAGGGCGGAAGAGGAATGCGTCAGACTTTAACTCTTGGTTTCAGAATCCTTCCTCCTGTTAGAACACTTAGCATCGATTTTGGTGTTGATATCGGTTTGGCCGGATATGCACCCACAGTTCAAGAGATCGCTCCCCAATCACCGTATCGAATACTTTTCGGTTTGACTTATGGTTTTGCTCCTTCAGAAAAGTCAGCTGAACCTTGTCCGGAACCTGAAGCGGCAGAGCCGATCTATCCGCAGCCGGTAATCGCCGGATATGTGTATGACTCAGCTGATGAAAACAAAGCTATTGAAGGTGCATTCGTTAAATATGCAGACATGGATGCAAACGATCAGGTTACAGACAGTAACGGAAAATTCCGTTCATACCCGATGCCTACCGGCAAAGTCGCTTTTACTGTTAGTGCAAAAGGTTATGAGGATGCTTCTTTTGAAGTTGAAATCCCGAATCCGGCTGAAGCTGCTGATCAAGCTGATCCGTCTGTACCGCAGGTTATCGCTGTGTCATGTCCTCTCAAGATAGCTAAACTTGTGGGTCGTGTTACTATTAAAGTCGAAGACAAGAATGGAAGCTTATCAGATGCAACAGTTGAGCTTTCAGGTCCTGAGTTTATCAGCGGCAAGACTAGTGACAAAGGCTTGTATCAAGCTGAAGTTACACCCGGACACTACAGCGTTCTTGCTAAGAAAGACGGATATTTTGAAAGAGAGCGTGTAATCGAGGCAGTGCTTAATGAAGAGCGTGAATTGACTATTATTCTTACTGAGAAACCTTCGGAATCCTCAGTAGAAGTGACCAAAAATCAGATCGCTCTCAAGAAGATGGTGTTCTTCGTTACCGGCTCGTCTGAAATTATGGCAGAATCTCTTAATCTGTTGGATGAAGTTGTCGATGTTCTGAGACAATACAAAGACTTTACTAAGGTTGAGATTCAGGGACATACTGACAATCGAGGCGGTAAGAAAATGAACATGGAACTAAGCCAGCGCAGAGCAGAGTCTGTTATGGATTACCTCGTTAAAGAGGGTATTTCTGCTGACAGATTGACAGCCAAGGGTTTTGGTCCAACCAAGCCGAAGGCTCCGAACGTTACGGCAGCGGGACGCGCTAAGAACAGACGCGTTGAGTTCCATATCAAAGAGAGAGCGAAATAGTATTATTCAGACCTCTTTCTATCTCCTCTTAACAACGGAATAACTCTCCATGACAGAAAAAAATCAAAATCATTCGACATCTGAGAAGGTGCGAGTAGAAGGCGCACCTGAATCCAACTTCATTAGGGAACTTATTGAGGAGAATATCGCTAACAACAAGAACAGCGGTAGAGTTGCTACAAGGTTTCCCCCTGAACCCAACGGATATCTGCATATCGGACATGCAAAATCCATATGCTTAAATTTTGGGCTTGCGGAGATTTTTGGGGGAACCTGTAATCTAAGATTTGACGATACAAATCCCAGCACCGAAGACGTTGAATATGTTGAGTCGATAAAAGAAGATATTCGGTGGCTGGGATTTGATTGGCAAGATCGTCTGTATTTTGCGTCTGATTATTTTGAGCAGTTGTACCGATGGGCAGTTGATTTGGTTACTAAAGGGAAAGCCTATGTAGATAGTTCCTCTTTGGAGGAAATAAGAGAAAGACGGGGAGATTTCAACAATCCGGGAATAGAAAGTCCTTATCGAAATCGAACAGTAGAAGAAAACATGGATTTGCTGCAGCGCATGAAAAACGGTGAATTTGCTGACGGAACACATGTGCTTAGGGCAAAAATTGACATGAATTCTCCTAACATGAATATGCGAGATCCGGTTATCTATAGAATAAAGAAGGCAACCCATCATAGAACCGGTGATAAATGGTGTATCTATCCGATGTATGATTTTGCTCATGGTTATGAAGATGCAATAGAGGGCATTACCCATTCTATTTGCACGTTGGAATTTGAAGATCATCGTCCTCTCTATGACTGGTTCCTAGAAAATGTTGATGCTCCTTGTCATCCGCAACAAATTGAATTTGCCAGGCTTAACCTTACTTATACTGTGATGAGTAAGAGGCGACTTTTACAGCTTGTTGAAGAAAAACATGTTGACGGGTGGACAGATCCTAGAATGCCGACTATTTCGGGTATGAGAAGACGGGGATATACGCCAAGGGCGATTAGGAATTTTGCAGAGCGTATAGGCGTATCCAGACGAGATTCTATTGTGGATATTGCCTTGTTGGAACATGCAGTTAGGGATGACCTTAACGATACTGCACCTCGTGTAATGGCGGTATTGAATCCTCTGAAAGTCATTATTGAAAACTATAATGAAGAATCGTGCGAATGGTTTGATGCCCCTTATCATCCGGAGGATCCGTCTTGGGGATCAAGAAAAATTCCGTTTTCAAAAGAGATCTTTATAGAAAAGGATGACTTTAAAGAAGTTCCTCCCAAAAAGTGGCATAGGCTCGCTCCGGGAAAAGAAATTCGTTTGAGGTACGGTTGTATAATTAAGTGCAATGATGTGGTAAAAGACGAAAAAGGTGAAATAGTAGAATTGCTATGCACGTGGGATCCTGCTTCAAAGGGCGGATGTTCACCGGATGGAAGAGTTGTCAAGGGAACTTCTCATTGGGTTTCGGTTGCACATGCTGTAGACGCTGAGGTTCGTATATATGATCGGCTTTTCAACGTGGAAAATCCGATGAATACGAAAGAAGGTGAAACCTTTCTTGATTTTATAAATCCTAATTCCTTGACTGTTATGAAAGGTTGTAAGTTAGAACCGAGTCTTAAGAATGTTGCTCCGGGTACTGTATTGCAGTTTGAGCGTTTGGGTTATTTTTGTGCGGATACAAAGGATTCTTCATCGGAACATCTTGTCTTTAATCGAACAGTTCCGCTTAAAGATTCATGGGCAAGAATTGAAAGATCTGACAAAGCACAAGATATTGCAACGTCATCAACAAAAGAAAAAGCAGAGAATGTAACGAATAAGACTGTTTATAAACCTTCGTCGCAAGAAAACGAAGCCTTTATTACCATTGATGATTTTGCAAAAGTTGATCTTAGGGTTGCAGTAATAAAAGAAGCGTCGTTGGTTGAGGGAGCTGATAAATTGCTTAGACTTTTATTAGATGTGGGAGAGGGAAGGTTGCGTCAAGTATTTGCAGGGATAAAGAAATCATACCCAAACCCTTCGTCGCTTATTGAGAAAAAGGTTATAGTTGTAGCGAACTTAAAGCCTAGAAAAATGAAATTTGGATTATCAGAGGGCATGGTATTGGCCGGAGTCGGTGAAGATGATCGACTTGCGGTTGCAACCTTCTTGGGCAATTTGCTTCCCGGTGATAAAGTGTCCTAAAAGAGCTACGTTTTGAATATCGAAAAGAGAATTCATCGAAAAGTTGGAGAAGCTATTCGACGATTTAGTATGATTGAAGAAGGTGATCGGCTCTTGGTTGGTGTATCGGGCGGTAAGGACTCTACTTCTCTATTAAAAATTCTAACTGAAAAACAGAAATACTTTCCATTTGAATTTGAAATTATTGCTGCTCATATTGTTACTGATTTGTTTGAGCGTGATGAAGATATGGAAAACAGAATGGATGTTTTCTTCGATTCTTTGGGGGTTTCTTGGCTTAGAAGGTTTGTCAATGTTACCAATGCCAAATCAAACGCAAAAAAGGTAGACTGTTTTTATTGTGCCATGCAACGACGAACAGCTATGGTCAGACTGGCAAAAGAAAAAGCATGTAATAAGATTGTTTACGGGCATCATTTGGATGACATTGTTGAGACTTTGTTGATGAACATGTTTTATAAAGCGGAAATCTCTACCATGCCGGCTAGACTGGAACTTGATAATCACGACCTTACTATTATCAGACCTTTTTGTCTTACCAAAGAGAGTGAAATTAAAACCTATGCTTCTCGAACAGGGCTTTCAACAGTAGACGGACCGACTTGTCCTTATGGTGTTGAAGGAAGGAGAGCTCGCATAAAAAAGATGATTACTGAATTGTCTTATGAATATAGCGAGATAAGAAACAATCTTTTCTCCAGTCTAGGAAGGGTCAAAGTCGGATATCTCTTAGAAAGAACAAGATCCAAGGAATGATATAATGCTTGTAAAGCGGACCTGTCTTGTTAAGACGATAACGTTTCTTTTAATGATGATTTTAAATTGCTGCAGACCGTCAGCCGTTAGTTTGATAGATCCAAGAAGTCCGAATGAAAAAGCTTGGGATAGTGCTTATGAGCATGAACGTTCAGGAAAGGTAGATTCTGCGCGGATAGGATACCGTTCTCTTTGTCAAAAGGATATGCCGTATGTTCGCGCTTGTTTTGATTATGCGAGGATATCTTACATTACAGAGTCTTCAGCTCAAGCACGCTCAATATCTTTTCAAACTCTTTACAAGTATCCAAATGAAGGATTGTCTCAATCACTGGTAAAACGTATTGCTCAAAGTTTTATTGATGATGATGAGGGTCAAAGGGGAATAGATGAACTTAACAGGTTGGCTGAGAAGCTTAATAAAACTGAAATATATGATACTTTGATATATGAAGCGGCTAAACTTTGTCATTTTATAGGAAGATTTGAACAGGAGACAGCTTTTCTCAAGATTATTGTTGATGAACACAGTCGCTGGAAAAGTCAGCTGTGGGATGATTCTTTGTGGCGATTGAGTCAAATAGCAAAGGATAAAAACCTTGTTAATGAAGAGATTGTATGGCTTGAGATGTTACTAAAAGAACAAACTTCATCTCGTCTTATAGGCAGTTATTACTCTCCTTTTCGGGACAAGGCTCTTTACCGTTTGGGGGAAATTAATCTTGATAAAAAACTGTATAACAAAGCAATAGAATATTTTATGGAGTTAGCATCTATTAAAACAAGCAGAATGAGGGATGATGCATTACTAGCAGCAGCTATTGTTGAAATGGAGAGAGGTAAAAAATCAAGAGCGTGTGATCTGATAAAAAGCGTATTTGAAATTGGAGGTTCAGCAACAAGAGCCGCAAAAGAAAAAGCGACGGAATTCAGTTGCCCGGAGTAAAGAACTACATATCATCCTCATCTTCTTCTTCGTAGTCCTCATCTTCTTCTGTATCTTCCTCATCCTCGTCTTCTTCTCCAATGTCCTCGTCGTCGTCATATTCGTAGTCGTCCTCCTCATCTTCTTCGTCATCCTCAGCAATTTCTTCTTCAAATTCTTCGTCGTTGACGAATTGAATCTCAATACCGACCTCGGCAAAGTAGTTTTCAATTGACTCAAAAAGTTCATCAGCGTCTTCGCCGTTCCATTCGGAAACGATTTCGTCTATTGCTTCACTTATGTCTCCGGACTCTAACAGATCCTCCATCTCTTCGACCTGTCGATCAGTAAAACAATCACGAATATCATCATATAGGCTGTTGTAGTCACCGGTTTTAACAGACTCTATAACAGCGTGTCTCAAAGTATTTGTTTGTTTAGGTTCGACGACGATTTCAAGCATAGATGCTCCTCCAATTTTTGGGCTACCGAATATAGCCGAAACTATAACGAGAAATTATAAAAGGAGGCATATCTCTGTCAACTTTCACGTGCGTTAGAAATAAACAAAAATATGTTTTTCTGTTTGCCTAATACTTTCGTTGAGCCTTTTTATATTAGTCATATCTATGCATATGAGATGAGTTCGGTTGTAAAACAAAACAAAAACAAACACTTATGACATGGGCTTAATAAGTCAATCTGTTTGGCTTGAAGAAGAGTCAATCCATGTAGCGTTTTGACTTCTGGCATCCATATGGACAAATCCGGCATTGGGATAATAACCGCAACCGGATCTAGGTATGGTTTTACAGAAGTTGTGAAGCGATTTTAGGGAAACCCCCGGCATTCTAAAATCAACGGCTCGCCCCAAAGCATGTTGCGATTCATTGTCTTGGGCATTGGGACGATATCCTGAAATTATTTCAATTGGTTTTCCCGGAAATTTGTCGGCTGTTTTTTGCAACATCTCAACAAGTTTGTAGTTAAGACGCTTGGATTTTTGTTCACCTCTTAAGTCGCGGCATAAATAACTTAAGGTGAGAACGCTTTTGACAACTACTTCTCCTGCTTTGTTATACAGAGTAAGGCGTTCTCTCTCTCCTGTTTTAATGCGCAAAAACAGAATCGATGAAGGCCGTGTATTGTTAGTTTGTATTTTCTTGTCTGATAAGGTTTTGTCGGGGATTACGATGGTTCTTCCTACGGTTAAAACAGAATTAGGTTTTAGCTTGTTTGCTTCTGCGATAATTTTAGAAGACTTTCCGAAGTGTGATGCAACAGAAGATAGCGTATCTCCTTCTTTTACAATATATTTATTGCCTGAAACCCTCAGCACATTAGGTATTTTAACGGTTTCTCCGACTTTGAGTTTCTTTTTTTTGTCGAAGCCGTTCAGCTCCATAAAATCTCGTTGCGATACACCATAGAAATCGCAGATCACAGCAACGGACTCTCCCTGAGCGACAGTGTGATGAATCTTTATTTTTGCACCAAAGGCAACAAGAGAGACGGTTGAAATATAGATAATGATAACAAACGAAATATAAGAATATTTAACCATCTAAACATTTAACCGATCATTTGTATTTTCTTAAAGAGCAAATTAGCAGTTTATGTAAAATTTTTAGTTTGATGATTTCATTGTTTTTTTCTAAATGCCATAGGATAAGTGTAATTGTAAAAACATGCACGAAATCTGGGAAGTAAATCACTGTGCATACTTGACAATTCAGATAGTTTTTGTTCAAGACAGTTTTTGGTTTGCTTATCCAATTCTTCACTTTTAACCGAACTCAAAGCCACACGTCCGTCGCCGGTAATTACAGTCCAAATAGGTACAGAATGAGGATGGGACTCTAAACAGCTTTTCATTTCGATATTAAATATCTGAAATGCGCTTTCGATGTCCTCTTTCTTGGGAAAATAGGGAAGTTCGTTCTCTTCTTCAGGTACCATCGGTTCTTTGCATATGTAACCTATATTTTTAAAGGCTTCCATCGTGGTAAGCCTACGCATAACTGCTGCAAAAAGCCTTGTATTTGTCTCTTCTATTCTTTCTATAATAGATTTTGCTTGGTTATATAACAAAAATGCCTTTTCTATATTTCCTGTTCTAAAATAAATACTGGCACGGTCATCCAGATTGGAAGCGTATTCTAGGCAGTTTTCTCCCTTGGCGTTGATGATTTTTTTGGCAGCTTGCTCAAAAAGAGACAAAGCATTACCGTTTCTTCCTGTTAGTTTTAAATCATAGCCTTTGTCTGTAAGTTCCTCTGCTTTTTTAATCAGAGCGGATGCCTGCGGGTCTTCTTTGATAGGCTTTTCTTTGTTATTGCCGGAGCAAGCGGAGAAAAAAATCAATAACAAAACAGCTGTTGAATACAAATAGAGTTTTTCAAGTAGATAACCCACTTGGCTGCATTCTGAACGGTCCGTAACAGGACTTTTAGGATAGGAACTAATTGATGTTAAGGAACCAAATAATCGGTGTTTTTGAGCATTCATAGGAACCCATAGTACTGATTTTAAATAAGCAGAGCAACGGTATGAGTGTATATCTTCTTTCATTACCGTCTGATACTTCCTATTGCAGGAAGCTTTATTAAGATTTCTTATTGATGTAGACTTGAACTGTTTTGTTGTGTTGCAAGGCATTGTGAGCAATGGGAGGATGAAATGGTTAGAGAATGCAAAGGAACAATATGTGTTTTTTTGAGTTTGTGGGTACTTATAGCTTGCGGAGGAACCTCAGAAAAAGCATCATCTATGCACTCAAGTTTGGGGAACAATGAAAGCAGTTCTGATTTAGAAACTACCCATAACAAAACCGACGGTCCGGTTTTAACCCAAGCAGATCTTAGCGTGGCAATTGATGCTTCCGGCCTAAAAGTAGCGGCACCTCATTCTACTGAGTTTCTTCCTGACACTAAAACCGTTTACTTGGTAGCTACTTTGGAAAAGCTCCCGCGCGAAGCCGACATAGAGGTTAGATGGACTCAATCTCAAATGGGTTCTCCTCTAACTGTTACTCATGCGAGCGGTTCAAACAGGCATACTTTTTCAAGTAAATTTGACTTGGCAAAATTTGTCGCTGCCGAAAAAAATCCCTACGGGCAGCAGATTCAAGCTCAAATCTTTGTTAACGGCAGTAGAGTAGGGGGCACGTCTTTTATTATTTCAGACAGGCGTGCCGGCGGAATGCTGAAGGTAAAGGAATTATCAGTATCCTATTCAATTGAGGCAGAGACCAATCAGGCTGTAAATTCAACCCAGTCATTTAAAAAAGGAACAAAAAAAATCTTTGCGAGTTTTTATGTCGGAGGACTTGAACCGGGGGCAACTATTAGGGTTAGTTGGCTGCACGAAGGCAATTTGGTAAAAGAAGATGATATCGAAAGTGAAGGAGAAAAGCGATATGTTACGTTTTTAGATAGCGGAAAAGCTTTGTCCTACGGAGACTGGACAGTTGAGATAGATTTGCTTGGTGATAAATTTGCAGAACGAAGCTTTTTTGTAGGCGATACAAGCGGCGGTTCGGCAATTGAAGAAGCGGCACTCGGAACATCAGTCGGTAATGACCGTATGCCCAAGAATCCAATGACTGTGTTTAAAACCAATTCAAGAGCCATTCACTGCGGCATTAAGTTTTTATTTGCCTCTGCCAATTCAAAAGTTGAAATCAATTGGACCTCAATGGCCGAGGGTTCTGAAAGTATTCTTCAAACAACATCTGCTGTGTTAAAGAACGACGGACCGTCTTCTGTCAGCATGGCATGGCGTCCTGGAAAGGGATTGAAGTCCGGACAGTATAAAGCTGTAATTATTGTTGCCGGCGCTAAGGTACAAGAGTTGCCTTTTGAAATACGCTGAAAAGAATAAGATTACCGTTGAATAAAAAAGTACCAAAACGCAAAAAAAGACACCAGGCTGCGGACGTATCTGAAACTGTTACCGATGTTCTCCGCAAACTGAGCAGAAAACATTCCGGAGTTCATCCCGAAATTTGGTCTAGGTGGAGTATGATCGTCGGGGAAGAGCTGGCAAAGCGTACAATTCCTGAAGTACTGCGCAATAAAACGCTTTTTTTGGCAGTTAAGAGTTCAAGCTGGCTTCAGGAACTGTCTTTTTTGAAACCTATTCTATTAGAAAGATTGGCCGACGCGGTGGGACCTGAAACAGTTACTGAGGTTCGTTTGGTATTAAATCCGGAATTGGTCATTAGACCTACCGTTCTGCCGGCACCTCCTATGCCTGCACCGGTTATCGACGGTCCGCTTCCTTTGGAATTGGAGTGTGCTGTGAAAAAAGTTGAAGACGATACTCTGAGAGAAACAATTCGCAGAGCGGCTTCTGCAAACTTGCACAGCATAAATAAACCATAAAAACATAATCGATTTCCATTTCAGAATGCAGCAAATTATGGGAATTAATGTAAAGCATAGGTTTATTCCATGCCGCAAACGTATACCTGCATTGAGTTTTTAGAGGGAATAAACCCCTCAACTGCCTTCTGATCTGTCATGAATTGGACTTCTGAGATGAAAACCAATTGGAATACTTGCGATTCAAAGCTTCCTCTTGTTCATTCAGTGTAATCTAGTGTAATAATTCGCTTGCATAAAAGAAGTCGAAACTTCTCCAAATGAAAGGATATTTATGCGCGTGATGATTGTAAACGGCGCTCCTCGAAAAGGAGGGTATACCTCTGATATGACAGCGTTGTTTAAGAAAGGGGCGGAATCAGAAGGTGCTCAAGTAGAAGAGCTGTTTTTGAGAAACGCAAAGATAAACACATGTGTCGGTTGTTTTAGTTGCTGGGCGGGAGAATCTGTAGGAAATTGTGTTTTTGTAGATGATATGAGTGACATCATAGAACGCTACCTTAATGTCGATGTTCTTGTGCTCGCTTCTCCTATGTACTTCTATACATTTTCATCTCTTACAAAAATATTTATTGAAAGACTATTTTCGACTAGTAAGCCGGGAATAGACAAAGAGGGAATTTTCGGTATGGGTCGTAACAGACCTCGATTTTCGGGAAGAGGCCCCCAAAAATGCGTTCTTATAGCAACGTGTGCTCTTCATAATCCAAAGGCCATGAGCGCTATGAACGCAACATTCGATTTGATTTGCGATGCATTAGCGGTTGAATCTGCAGGAGTTCTCTTTCGTCCTGACTCCTGTCTTCTCGATTTTACCCAAGCAAAGCCCAAGACAATACATCTAATAACCACAGCTTTTGTAAATGCAGGAATCGAATTAGTACGTCATGGCAGAATTTCTGATGAAACTCAGCAACAAGCCGCAACGCTGTTTTTGGAAAACGAAGAAGTTTTTGGAAGTCATTTTGCAAACTACTGGAAAATAGCATCTGAGATGGGACCTGAGTGGAAAGACCGTAAAGCTTTAGCACTGAAAGTAAATGAAGACCCTCGCATTATTATTAAAGAATTGGCCGGATATTTGGATCCCAAAGTGGCAAAGGATAGAATCTTAAACATTCAATTTGTTCTACTGGATTCACCTAACGGTAACTGGGTACTTCATGTGGAGGATGGGGTTTGCAAGGCACAAGAAGGAGTTCATCCCTCTCCAAATTTGAAACTGACTATGAACTATCGTACCTTCGCTGATATTTCTCTTCAAAAAACCCCTACCAGATCAGCAGTACAAAGAGGTCTAATAGAAATAGACGGAGACAAACGTCTATTCGCAGAGTTTAGTCGTCTTTTTCCCAGACAGCTCCGCTAAAAGACGATTGGTTTAGCTTTTAAAAAGAAGATCGAAAAAAGAAACCATTGAGTTAGGATTCCGGTTGGGCCTAGCAATGACAATGTTTGTTGATACCGCTTTTTATAGTAAAATCAATTTGATCCGCTTGACCGGTATGAGGTTTAACCGGTCTGAGGTTTAACCGCTAGTAAGTTCAATTGTCTGTTTGAGGTTGAGGTTAAGGTTTTAAGTAGAAGTGCTGCAACTTCCTTCTAATTAAGATGATGCTGATCGATACTCTCGACTTAACCGGCAAATGGCTGTATTGATCAATATGCTTTATTAAGGGAGTCGGGGTGTTGCAATGCATTTGATAATAATTAACGGACTTATTGCTCTTGTCTTGTTGTTTACTCCCAATATTGTGTTATGCGACGATGAAACTGAGGCAAAAGCAAAAATTGAAGAAGGGAAACGGTTTGTTTCTGAAGAAAGATATCTGGAAGCCCTTGAGGCATTTGAGAGTTCTTATTCTCTTCGACCCAGACCTTGGGTCCTCTTTAATATTGCTATGTGTAACAAAGCTGTTCATCGCTATGTTGATGCCATTACATCTTTTCAGCGTTTTCTTGAAACGGAAACAGACGGCTCAGCAAAAACTAGAGAACTGGCACTCTTGGCGATCAATGAAATTGAAAATCTTGTTGGAAAAGTTCGTATTGTAGGAGCACCGGAAGGTTCGGAAATTTTTCTGGACGGTAAAAAAGTAGGAATTGCTCCTCTTTCTGATCCGCTTTTTGTGGATCCAGGAAGACATACTGTTCGCATATCAAAAGATCGTTTCAAGACTCTTGATGTTGAAGTTATCGCCGCTTCGGGTGCTGAAGTTGAGGTAAGGGCAGATCTTCAACAACCGAAAGCAGAAATAAAAGTTGCATGTCTTGGGGAAAAAACCCTTGTTTTTATAGATGAAACATCAGTGGGTCCGTGTCCGTATCATGGATCCGTGGAAGCCGGTGTTCATGAGGTTAAGGTAATAGAACCTGGGAAAGAAACCTTTGTTCAAACTATAGAAGCTACCGCAGGAAGTACACTTGTTATTGCAGTAGAGTTAAAACCGGCGGTCGTGGTTAAACCTCCCACCTTTATTAACGAACCTGCTATTCCAAATGCAGACAAAAGCCGCGATTTGCTCAGAGTCAGCGGAATTGCAGGAATAGGGATAGGTACAATATCGCTAATAGTTGGCGGAGTTTATTCCGTTAAGTGGAACAAAAAAACAGATGAGGTACAAAAAGCAGTAGCTTTAACCAATAGTAAAAACATGCCGTACAATGAACTTGAATGGGAAAAAGCATATGCACATTGGGATTCGACAAAAAACGAAGCGCGCGGTTTTCGTACAGGACTCGCAGTAGGATACTCTGTGGGTGGTGCACTTATTGCGGTAGGGGCAGCTCTTTGGACAGCGGGAAAACTTAAGAATAAAAAAGAGGAGTCAATTGCTCTGAAAATTCATTCAAAAGGGGTGGTCTTTGAATTTTAGAATAATCTTAACGCTATTAGAACGATTCCGAAACGCTGATGTAATGCGCTTTTGGTGCAAAGATTGCTTTATATTCGTTACTCTAGCTGCAGGAATTAGTATTGCTTGTCAGCCTATTCCCAAGCCGGACGATTTTAGACCGTATAAGGAAATTCCTATTATGCCGGCGGATGACGGCTATATTGACGGCAAATCTAATGAGGCCGGAATTCAAGGTCACTGGTATTCGTACGCCGGTTTGGACTCACATATTGTACCTGAACCGCTTACTAAATTTGAATTGAAGGAGAGGAAAATATGCACCCAAGGAACTACTGCAATAGTAGTCGACGGTCAGTTTTCCACATATTACGGTGCTGGAATTGGGTTCTATCTGTGTTTTTCCGGTGATACCGATTCTCCTCCAGAATTTCCTTATACACTGTCTGAATGTCCGATTTCTTCGCTTTCACCTAATATGCATACCAAAATAGCCGGAATTGCTTTTGATATTGAAGCCAATCAACCCCAAAAGCCGTTTCCGGAAGTTAGAGTAATTTTTAGAGAGTGGCGACGAGAAGAAAGTCCTTATGTCAGTATTACAGAAACCGGTGCTCGACAAGCACTGTTTCGGGATGCAAACTTTCTTTATCCGGCAGCGGATCGTTCACCTTCCCACACATCTGAAATACACTCTATTCTGTTTCAAGTAGCAGGGCTTGAATCAGGAAGTCTTGAATTTGATTTTTGTATTTCCAATTTAAGAGTGCTGATAAACCCTACAGTAGAAGCTGATACTTCTTCATATGAGAGTACCGACAACGATAGTTTGGACGCCGGAGATTTGTGCAATTCGACGGAAGATCAGGATACTGAATTGGATTGGATACTGATTTCAAAAAACAAGTCCTCTTTTGAAATGCTGAGAACAGAGGTTACTGCCGCACAATATCAGAGATGCAAAGATGCGGGATGCTGCACACAAACCGGAAACTGGGATGTTTGCAGTGTGGACAATGCAAAAAAAAGTCTACGCGCTGAAGAGCCTGCGAATTGTGTTACTTGGTATCAGGCCAGAGCTTTTTGCACATGGGCAGGTGGACGTTTGCCCACTGAAGAAGAGTGGACTGTTGCAGCTTACGACAAAATACAGTCTGATTATCCGTGGGGAAATGAAGAGCCTGTTTGTAAACTAACCGTAATGAATGCGGAGGATCCTTGTCGTTTACTAGTATCAAGTCCCGCTAATGTATGCAGTACAACTCCATTCGGAAATACCTCCGACGGACTGTGTGATATGTCAGGAAACGTATGGGAATGGATTGAAGACTGGTATCCTAAATCCGAAAACATACCTGAAAAAACCTTTCGTATCATGAAAGGCGGAAGCTATTTCAGTCGGAGGGAGGCTCTGAAAATTGACTCAAAAAGCATGGAACATCCGTCGGTGCCTCGAGATTTGGGGAAAATCGGCTTCCGTTGTGTTAGATAAATAATAATAGGAGGCGTGCATGACCTATAAGCGTCGAGACTTTTTAAAAATAATGTCATCGGCTGCTCTTGCATGTCCTCTGGCGGCAGCGGCTGATTCTCTTGCCGGCACTGCCGCTTTGCAACCTGCTGCTCATTGGATAAAACACGGTCCGAGTGTGGTTTGCGGTTTGTGTCCAAGGAGTTGTGTCATTACGCCGGGCAAAAGAGGCAAGTGCAGGGTAAGAGAAAACAGAAACGGCTCATTGGTTACTTTGGCTTATGGAAACCCTTGTTCCTTAAATAATGATCCGATAGAGAAAAAACCTCTTTTCCATGTATTGCCGGGAACTTTTACCTATTCCATTGCCACAGTAGGTTGTAATATTGAGTGCTTATTTTGTCAGAATTGGCAGATCAGCCAAGCAGGTCCGGAGGATGTACGAAGTACATTGATGTCACCTGAGCAGATTGTTCAACAGGCACTCAATCATAAGGCTGAATCCATTTCTTTTACATACTCCGAACCAACAGTATGGTTTGAGTATATGAGAGATGTCTGCTTAGCAGCTAAAGGAACAACTCTCAAAAAAGTGCTTGTTTCAAATGGATATATCAATGCAAAACCTCAAGCCGAGTTGTTTAAACTCGTAGATGCTATAAAAATAGATTTTAAGGCATTCAGCGAAACCTTTTACAAAGATATATGTTCAGCGCATCTAAGACCTGTATTAGATTCCCTTCAAAGAGTAAAGGATTCAGGTGTATGGTTGGAAATGGTAATGCTTATGGTTCCGACGCTAAATGATAATGAACGTGAACTTGCCGCTATGGCTAAATGGACCGTGCAAAAACTTGGAACAGATGTTCCCCTACATTTTACTAGATTCCATCCTACCTACAAAATCCAGAATCTGCCCCCTACCTCTGTTAAAACATTAGAGAAGGCGCGTCTTATTGCAATAGCTGAGGGAGTTCGTTTTGCCTACGCCGGCAATGTACCCGGGCATTACGGAGAAAACACAATATGTCCGTCATGTAAAAGCACACTCATTGAGCGTGACGGATACAATGTGGCCGGCAATAGAATAGACAACGGAAAATGTAGTAAATGCAAAACAGATATTCCGGGAATATGGAAATAGAGATAAAACCGATGTCATCATTTACCCAACAGCTGTCTTCTCCGTCCGTCTTTGTCATTATTCCGGCACTGAATGAGGAACGAACATTGCCTCTTGTAATAAAGGCTGTTCCCAGCTGGGTTGAGCGAATAATTGTTGTGGATAACGCATCTTCTGATAACACTGCTCGTGTTGCTTACAAGACCGGTGCTGAAGTGGTTTTTGAACAGAAAAGAGGTTATGGATCAGCTTGTAATAAAGGTGTAATGCATGCAAAAGAAAGTACTCCTCCTCCTGATATTATAGTGTTCTTAGACGGAGATTTTGCAGATGATCCTACTGTTATGGCAGACCTTATTCTGCCTATTGTTACAGGAGAAGCCGATCTGGTTATAGGTTCTCGTGTTAAAGGGACTTCTGAAAAAGGAGCACTTAACATTCCGCAGCGCTTTGGTAACCGTTTGTCTTGTGCTCTGATGCAAAGATTATATGGTGCAAAATATACTGATCTGGGCCCCTATAGAGCTGTACGATTTAAGGCACTCATGGCTTTGGATATGGATGACATGGGATACGGATGGACTGTTCAAATGCAAATAAGAGCGGCAGCTAGAGGACTCGCTGTTGCAGAAGTTCCTGTTCCCTATAGAAATCGTGCACACGGAAAATCAAAAGTCTCCGGAACGATAAGAGGTGTAGCCGGGGCCGGAAGCGTAATTCTGTACACTATTTTTAAAGAATACTTTGTGCAAAAGTAGAAGTGTTAATTACAAACTATTTCAAAAACATGGCCATATACAATCGACGAATTATTACTGCTCTAAAAATAGGTTTTCTAATGTCGCTGCTTCAAGGATGTGCAGGTTCGGTGACGGCTCCAAAAACCAAAAACGGATTACCTGTTGAGGTTCATTTGCTGGTTGATGTGGGTTTAAAGGACAATATGCATCCTGACAAAAAACATGACCAAACAATCTTGGGAGAAAAGTTGGATGAGGATATGAGAACAAGATTATCGGAAGGAGGTTACAAGACTATAAGAATTAACTCTATCGAAGAGTATTCTAACCCTCCATCATCCTATTTGATTGTTGCCCAAATAGATTCGTTTAGAGCCATGGGACTGTATTCTCAAAAAGAAATGAGATTGGGGGATCGAGTGACTGAGATTAAAACCACTGTTAAGCTTTTTAAAAACAATCGAACATTGCCGATAATGATACAAACAGAAATGCTTGTATGTACCTACAAATGGACTAACTGTGTTGCCGAATTAAACAAAATACTATCTCGCAAAATATCTAAAACAATAAACGAATTTCACTAAAGTTTTTGCTTCAACCAAAAAAAGATTGCCGGTTTTCGCTTCGTTGTTCAAACTCCTGTTCATGAAAGCAGCAATTATCGCAATCGGAAATGAAATTCTTATCGGTCGAATTCAGGATACAAACTCAAATTGGATAGCCGAATGTCTCAGCGAACTCGGTATCGAATTACAATATATAATTGATATCAAAGATGTCGATACTCAGATTAGAGACACTCTAGCATATGTGGAAGGCAAAATGGATTTGGTGCTCATAACAGGAGGACTAGGTCCGACTTCTGATGATATTACCAAACATACGCTTGCTTCTTATTTTGATACAGAACTGATTTTTAGTTCTGAGGTGAAAGATAACATAGAAAGAATCTTTAAATCTTTTGGCCGCAACAAAATGAGTGAAACCAATTTGTCGCAAGCCTATGTTTTAAAAGCAGCAACCATTTTGCCGAATAGTTGCGGAACCGCTCCCGGTTCTTGGATTGAGAGAAACGGAACAGTCTTTGTGTCTATGCCCGGTGTTCCCTATGAAATGAAAGAAATGATGACCTCACAAGTAATTCCGGCCATCAAACAAAGATTTGTATTGCCTGCTATTTTACACAAAACTGTTTTAACTCACGGAATACCGGAATCTGATCTGGCGGATCTTATTAAAGAATGGGAAGCATCACTGGATAAGAAGCTTTCTTTAGCATATTTGCCCTCACCGGGAATAGTACGTTTGAGACTTTCAACCTCTGATAATGATCGAGACGCAGCTCTATCTAGAATTGAAAATGCACAATCCAAGTTGATTCCTCTGCTTGGAGATTCCGTGTTCGGTTATGATGATGACACAATTGAAAACGTTACGGGAGTTTTATTGAAAAAGGCAAAAGCCTGCGTTGCAACTGCCGAAAGCTGCACAGGCGGTGCTGTTGCAGCTCAAATAGTCTCTGTTTCCGGCGCGTCCGAATACTTTGCAGGAGGGATCATAGCTTATTCCAATTCGGTGAAAACCGACATTTTGAAAGTACCGCAAACGATGATTGAACAATACGGTGCTGTAAGCAGAGAAGTTGTCATCGCTATGGCGCAAAATTCTCTTAATGTTATGAAAGCTGACTATGCAATAGCTGTTTCCGGAGTGGCCGGTCCCGGAGGAGGTACGGAAAACAAACCGGTGGGATTGGTGCATATTGCTGTTGCTTCCAAAAAAAGAGTTGTTTCAGAGCAGTTTAATTTTGGAAAGCGCAGGGACTCAAATATTAAAAGGACAGTAATGTCATCCTTGAATATGCTTAGGAAAATGCTTATCCATGATTTATCTTAATTAGGAGGAGGTATATGAGTAAGAAGAAAGACTCGTTTGAAACAATCATGAGAGAACTGGAATCAGTGGTGGAAACCCTAGAAGCCGGAGAGCTTCCATTGGAAGATGCTTTGGAAAAATTCGAACAGGGAATAAGGCTTTCACGTGACGGTGCAAAACGATTAGAAGAAGCGGAGAGAAGAATCCAGGAAATACTTAAAGACGGTCGTATATCTGACGTGGTTATTGATGAATAGAAACTTATTCAGCTTCGGCTGCCGGTGCAGGTTTTTTTGTAAGTTTCTTAACAAGACCTTCTTTTAGCAGAATTTCTGTTTTTGCATCGCCGTTTATGTTTTTCCCTTTGAGGTCAAGCACAGCGTATCTTCCGCTTCGTTTCTTTTCAATTGTATAGTCTTTGGTTTCTTTTTTCTTTTTTGACATGACAGTCTCCTATTTTGATTTTTAAAATCTATCTACTATTGGGTCTTTTAGTATTAACAGCCTTACAAATCAACCTTAGACCGCAACAAACAATAAGTACAATGCTAACAAGAAAATCGTTTGGCGGCCATATAAACTAGTGCAACGGACACATAGCCGACAGCTCCAAATATAATAATGGTTGAGAAACCGAAATTAGGAAGTATGGTTACTGCAAGAGATGATCCTAAAACCGATGACAAAGTGGCTGCACCGTAGGTAATAGGAACTGTGCTTTCGCGACCCATTTTTACCAATGTTTGCACACCAAAGGGATAGTACATTCCCAATGCGATACCGCACGGCATAACTGCTATCGCTACCGCAAGCACTTTTAGTATCATTGGAATAGAAAGAAGATAGCTATTGAGCAATTCTACACACAAAACTCCCCATACAATAGTTACAGCCGAAACCAATGCCAAGGTAACAGCACCTTTCATTATGCCGAGTCTTTCCTGTAGGTATGCACCTATTCCGTTCGCTACAAGAAAACATGCCAATATAACGGCTACAGCATAAAGCGGATTTCCCACAAACAACTCGACTTTGCCGATAAGACCTATTTGAACTCCCATATAGGATATACCTGACACAAAAAAGTAGGACAACCAGCCGATAGGTAATCGGCCTTCTTTTGCTCCGGCAAATCTGGCTATAAACATTACCAGCAAAGAAACCGCAGCAAACAGAATGCACGTAAATATCTTGATCCAATTTGACGCGTAGGTAAGATTTCTGATGTTTTCCTTTTCAGGTATCAGCTTGAAACCGTCTAAAACTAACTTGTTCGTAAACGGTCTGTCATCGACAACAAGTTTTTCGTTTCTGTTCTTTGGAGGTTCTGTAACAAGTTTTAGAAATTCCGGATCGCCTTTGCTGAATGGATTATGAAGAATTCGCCAACTGGGTTCTACCTTTTTGACGCGGGCTATCATTTTGTCAATTTCATCTTTTTTAAAAGGCTTTTTCTGGACGACTGACGAGCGAATTCTATCTCCATGAGGACTGCCGAATGCAAATAAACATTTAGAAAAATCTCCAATTTTTCTCTCTTCAAATAAGGCTCTGAATGATTCTGTTTTGCGATCAATAGGCTGATTAGAAAAAACAATCATTCCGTCATCTGTCATGCGATCGAGATATGATCTAACCGCTTCATAGGTATCCAAATATTTTCTGGTATGACCTGTTTTATTTGCATGCACAGCGCCGTTGGATGCTACAAGTATTAAGTCGTATTTGCCGCTATCGTGATTGAGAAAGTCACGACCCTCTTTTACAACATATCTTATGTTCTTTTTTGAGAAAAAAGCCCTAAGGTTGGCGGTAAAAGCTGCCGGGTTTAGTGCTAGGTTTATTACAGAAGGATTTAGCTCTACTCCGGTAATGTTTGCTTTGTAGTCACTTAGTCGATCCAAGAAAATCATGTCTTTTCCAGAGCCCGCAAACATAACGAGAATGTTTTTCGGTTGTCTTCCTATTGCGCGTGCAAAGGAATGGTGAATTAGGAATTTCATATATGATTCAGGATCAATATCAGGGACATATCTTTCTACGCCTACATTGCTGATTCCGTCGTCCTGAACAATGATAAAATGGCCTATTCCCGGATTACGAACGTTAGTTCCTGCTCTTAATAAAGATGACCGCGCAATGTGGTTCCATTCTACTGCAGCTTCTTCTACTCCGCTGTTGATAGCACCTTGTGATAGCAACGATCTGGAGAGCGTGCCGGGATTAGGTTTCTCTCTAAAAACTTTACCAGTGTATGCCAGAGCTTGAATAACTCCAAAGGTTAAAACAGCACATGTTACAATCAGTCCTTTGTGTGAAACATTTGTATTGAACAGCAACAACATTGACAAAAGCAACAAGACAACAATTGTAGGGGGCAAATCTGAGTATGTAAAAAGTAGTGAGGTTATCAAACATCCGAGTCCTGCTCCAACCAAATCATAGAAGTACAGTCGTCCTATCATATGAGAATACATTGTAAAATATGAGGTTAGCAAAACTCCGAAAACTCCATATAAGGGTAGAAACAAAACTGAATAGGTTAAAAGTCTTCCCATGTCATTGGTTTGAAGCGATCGCACTAGATGAATTTCATTAAAGAATTTATTTGCTATGACAAAAAATGCGATAAATGTAACTGCTGTAATCGGGAAGACCAGAAGGGAGGCTATTTGTACTAATCTATGTCTATCTCCTTTGTATACCAAGTGGCAAAACAAAGATCCGAGTGCCAAACCGAACAATGCTATGGGAATGGCGAGAAAATTGCTTATACTTCCAAGAAAAAATGACAGCATACGAACTTGGATAAGCTCAAGCATAAGGCACAATACACCTATTAGAAAAATCGATACGAATACTTCTTTGTCAGACTGTTGCTTCACTTTGTTCATATTGTGGACCCTTTTCATATTTACTATCTTCCATATATATAAAAAAACTCAGTATGGGTAGCACATTGGAACAATATTCTCCAATAGATGCTGCAATATGAGTTGTTCGGTTATTTGTTTTTTTTCATATCAAACAAAGATGTATCCACGAAAATGCTCAGGTGTAATCCAATGCGGTTATTGATTGGGAATAGGAACTGTTACAAACGTTGTCGGGGTTCTATCGATTGATGAAACCATAAATATTTTTATTTCATTTAACAAATTCCCATCAACCATCAGATCAAATCGGCAGTTTTCGGCGGATTCTTCGCAGATAATTTGCCCAATTGCCGCATTGGAATTTGACAGGTTTGCCGCAATTACAAACGTGTTTTCAGCAAGTTGCGGTCCGCTTCCGCTGACATGCAGATAAGCGCCGATTTCGTTTACAACAGATGATTCGCCGGCTAGCCCCGGCCATGTTCTGCTTGTTGCATCAGGATCTTCTGTTATAGGAATAGAGACCACAGCCGAATTTTGACCTGCATATAGGGTAACAGTAAGAGTTTCTCCTATTGAAGCAGTAACATTTAGAGCAAAGCCGCGATCTTTACCAATCATAATGGGAAATTCATTAGATCCAATTGTACATTTTGCACTTGTTGCCTCTATTACCGCACCCGGAAGTGCCGCTACTATCACATTCCCTGCTGTATCAGGTGCAGAGACAAACAATCTTTCTCTTAGAATTTGATTTCTTTCCAAATTGCCGTCAGGAGGAATATCTGTTTCATTATCAACAATACTGTCAGTTTCACCATCGGATTTGTCTGTTCCTGAATTTTCTGCAGGACCTTCTCCATCAGTATCTATATCATATTCGTCGTCTCCTGCTTCTGTTTTTCTGTCTGCATCAGGCTCCGGAAACGGATCTCCTAAACATGAAAAAGAAAGCACTGCAAAAGCGGTTAGAGTTAGAATTAAGAATATATCTTTTTTATTATTAGAGCTCATCGGTTATTGCCTTTTGCTAATACTATGCCTGATGCCTTAGCTGTTTTTACTAATCATTTAAACAGGATTTGCTTTGCCCGTTATTAATAGTGTAAACAAAAATAAACACTAAGTTCAAAAAAAGTCACATTTTATTTCTGCTTTCCGCAGGTTCCGCATATACCTTCTGTGTTTACGACGCCGATACACATGTCATCAGAGCACATAATTCTTTCGTCTGTCTCATTTTCATCGGTGTTTTCGTTTTCAATATAATCCTCATTGTTTTGCCGTTCGTCATTATGAGGCTCATTTGAATTTTCAGATTTCTCAAAAGCAGGCAACTTGTCGCCCCCCTGATATTGACGTCCGCAGACCTTGCATTTTCCGTCAGTTCCTACAAGACCGATGCATGTGTCATCATCACACAGAACTCTACTCTCAAGATCAAACTCACTATTCATTGATTTATACTCTCCGAAATTATTTTAATAGGTTATGAACGGTTAGGTCAATTGTCTGTAAACAAATACAACATTTTTTTTGTTTAGTGGCAAGTATGGTCTTTGTATAAGAAGAAAGTAGTCAAAAAAAGAGACATGCTTGCCAATTGCTTTTACCCGACGTAGATTGCCGAAATGATGGACTATATAAAAACTACAATTTCAGAAGTCATTCACCCGTCACCTGACTATGCACTGATACGCTTTGTAGCTGACAGGCCGATTGAGGGGGAACCGGGGCAATTTGTTATGATCAGGGGTGAGTTCGGAAACGATCCTATATTACCAAGAGCATTTTCTCTTGTGGAGTCGGGAGAAAACGGAGCAGTTCTGGTTAGAGCTGTGGGTAAGGCCACAAAGCTCCTAGTAAAGCTCAAACTTGGTGAAACTCTCAATGTATTGGGGCCTCTTGGAAACAAGTTTGAGCTTCCCACAAAGGATTGTTATCCGATATTGGTTGCAGGAGGTGTAGGAGTGGCTCCTCTGATGTTTCTGGCGAAAGTCTTGTTACAAAAAGGTATAGGAAATACATTTGTTTATGGAGGACGGACAGCAGCCGATATTTTGTTTAAAGAACAAATAGAAAAGATGTCAAAATTGCTGATCACAACAGAAGACGGCTCTCTTGGTACTAAAGGAAGAGTAACGGATATTCTGCCGCTTGTGTTTTCCGATACCAAGAAGGCAGTCATGTATTCTTGCGGCCCGGAACCCATGCTTAGAGCCCTTTCGTCCGAGACTTCTAAAAGAGGAACCGTTCTGCATGCTGCGTTAGAGCAAGTAATGGCATGCGGAATGGGTACGTGCAAAGGCTGTGCTATTAAAAGTTCAGAAGGAAAATTCAAATATGTTTGCAGCGACGGTCCCGTCTTTTCTGCTGCAGATATTTGGGGAGGAGAGCAATGACCTCTAATCTTGCTGTAAAACTTGGTTCGCTCTCTCTTGATAATCCTGTAATGGTGGCATCAGGTACTTTCGGCTATGGATTAGAATATGATTCTGTTGTTGATATCAGCCGCATCGGTGCTGTGTGTGTTAAAGGAATCTCTCTTCTTCCTAGAGTCGGCAATCCGCCTCCTCGTATTTGTGAAACTCCTGCCGGAATGTTAAACGCAATAGGTCTTGCCAATATAGGTTACGATAGTTTTGTTAACACGGTAATGCCCAAACTCCGAGAGCAAAATGTTACCGTAATAGTAAATGTATACGGTACTTCAACAGAGGAGTTTGCTGAATTGGCAAAGCGCTTTGACAGGGTTTCCGGCATTGCTGCACTAGAAGTAAATATATCATGTCCAAATGTAAAATCAGGAGGAATGCATTTCGGAATGCTTCCTGAACCGGCAGCTGAAGTAACCGTAGCAGTTAGGAAAGAAACCTCTTTGCCGGTAATTATCAAACTGTCTCCCGAGGCGTCAGATCTCAAGGCAGTAGCCTTAGCCGTTCAGGAATCCGGCGCTGATGCAGTATCAATGATTAATACAATAAGAGGAATGAGTATCGATATTAATACACGAAAACCGCGTATTGGAAATCTTATGGGCGGACTGTCGGGGCCCGCAATCCGACCTATCGCAGTTAGAATGGTGTATGAAATTCATCGAGCACTTCCGAACCTTCCTATCATAGGTATCGGAGGTATTACATGTTTAGAGGATGCATTGGAATTCTTTTTGGCCGGAGCGTCGGCAGTTCAAATCGGTACGGCAAATTTCACTAATCCCAAAGCATCAACGGATTTAATAGATGCGTTTGACCTCTACTGTCGAGAACGAGGAATATGTCCATCTGATTTGGTAGGGAAAATTGAAGTCTAGTACAATCAATCTCTAAAGAATATCAATGCATTTAACAATAAGCCTGGCTATTTCACTCATGGCGTCGCGCCAGTCTTCATTGCATATAGAGTATACATAGCCTGCGCATCCGAATTTCTGAGCAAGAGAGACATAGCGTCGGCCGGGTTTTGCTTCTGTTACCATTACGCCGTTTGCTTCTCGTGTACACGCAGGTTGAAAATGGATGTGAGGCCTGGGAAGGGTTAAATTTGCGGGAATCAGTTCCATAGCAGGGTCATCCAGGCAGCCGTCTAGAGAATCACCTGTTCCCTGACAAGGTGAACCGGCATTGTTGGGTACTCCGACGATGGCGGCAAATACAACTTCGGTTCGTCGATTGTTCTTTAAGGCCAACAAAGATTCATAGAAGTAATCCGTACTGAACAAGTATTTGTCTTCGTTTTCCGGAGGATAATTGCATGCAGTATTTATGGTGGTTGTCGGATCCCATTCCGGAGAAGTAAATAGGCCGTTGTCCTTTATTGAGCAATCTTCTTCATCGGATACCACTATTACTGCTAAAAGATGTTTTTCTCGGATAAACGGAATCTGATCTTCGCGATTCAAAGCTCTTAATCCAGCCATAAGTTGCTGCTCTACACCGCATCCGCCTTTTCCTAATTGTGCCATGCATGACAAGTTGCGTACCATGTCAGCGTTCTTGGATGCGTAGGTTGTTTCCGTCCATTGATCGTCAATGGGAGGACAGTCTACTGCTGCATTGTTTGCACCTCCCGGTGCAACACATAGTCCGGCAGCTGAACAAGTCCAATCAGAAGAAGGACATTGTGTTCCGTCAACATCGCACTTTATTTGACCGCTTTCAATTAAAACACTGTCGGGCATTGCAGTTTGAAACTGACCGTTGTCTCCTTGAAGATCTTCACATGTACCAAGTCTTGGAGCTCCGTCTGTTTTACCGTCTTCGCCGTATTGAAGTCCCATATCACTGGAAACCACGGCAAGTCTTATGTTGTGTGCTTCTTTATATGGCCAATCTTTTGTCGGATTTACCAATGAATTTATCAGCGTGTAAAATCCGGTTGCAAGAATTTGCTGTTCTTCTTCCATTGATCCGGAGTTATCAACCACAATCAGAATATCTGCACCTTCCAATCTTGTGCATTTTGTACATGGATCATCATCATCGGTATCTGCGTCAGTATCAGCGTCAGCGTCAGCATCAGAATCAGAATCAGAATCCCCGTCTGATCCTGCATCAGGGTCGGCATCAGTGTCAGTATCAGTATCAGTGTCTGTATCAGTATCAGTGTCAGTGTCTGTGTCTGTATCAGTATCAGTGTCAGTATCAGTATCAGTGTCAGTATCAGTATCAGTATCAGTATCAGTATCAGTATCCGTATCCGTATCAGTATCAGTGTCTGTGTCGGTATCGGCATCGGTGTCAGTATCCGTACCGGTTTCTGTATCTATTTGTTCACTTTGACATTTTGTCCAGGACATACCGTCATCTTGGCATGTTTTGTTGCCCGAATCTCCTGAAGAAGTTCGGCACGGAACGGTCTCTCCCGGTTGACACACAAGATCGTCTTTTTTATCTGAACTGCAAGCACCAATGAGAAACAGATATCCGGAAACAAACAGCCATATCGCACGATGTTTCATTTTAAAGGTCTCCTCCTGTAATTGAAGTTACTTTATAGTAATAAAGTAACATTTTCATATTTCCGGTTAAACTTAAAACCTTCCGGTTTAAATTATTAATCAGAAGAATAGAGTCGAAGTTGTAGTTCTGCATGCCGAATTCGAGCGCTTCGATAGTACTGGCTGTCCGGAAACTGTCGCATAAGGGAACGCAACACCGATCGTGCTTCATCTTTTTGTCTTGCATCTTCGTGAGCAAGTGCCAAGTACCAATATGCATCATCAGCAAGCTCCCTATCCAAATATTCTTCTAATAGACGTTGGAGAACCGCTATTGCTTCACGAGGCTTGCCTTGAAGTCTTAAAGCATCAGCCATCTGAATTTTGGCTGAAGCGGCATGTCCTGCATCATTCTTATATTGGAGAGACAATTTAAACTCCTCCACTGCATCTGCGTATTTTTTTGATGCCGCAAGCTCAAGAGCTTTTGAGTAGTGCATCATGGATATATCCCATTTAAAGTTGTCAATAGCATCTTTAAGCAACTTGTATTCCAAAAGAGTAAATGTAGAGGAATTTATTTTTTCAAATGCTTCGATGGCTTCGAGTCGCATACCCTCCTTAATAAGTTCATAAAGAGCTGTTAAGTCGGCAGGTTCTGTCTTTGTTTCAACGTGATCAGTTGCTTTTTTAAGTTCCTTAAGTTCATTTTCCGCTTTGTCTGCGCGTCGTTTTTCGACAGAAACAGCATTTTCAAGAGAAGCCTGACGTTGATAATAAAAGAAATATCCCGCTAAAAACAGCAGGGTCACAAAAATGACATATGCTGCAATGGAGTTCCAATACATGCGGCGTTCGTAGGTGGTTTGACGTTTTGCAATGCTTCGAACTTCCGCTGACAAACTATTGGTAAGGTTGTTAGACTTGATAATAAGTCCTCTTGCCTCAATTATTTCTTTCTTTATCTCCTTTAAGTCGCCTTTACTTTCCATAAGGTGCAGCATTATCAAAAGTTTATCCTTACGTCTATTTGATCATTGTAAATAAAAGATAATAAATGAATCATTGGGTTTGTTATACCATACAAATGTATGGTATAGGTAAAGGAGTATATGATACGAAAACTATGGAGGTTGTTGTGTCACCAAAAACTCCGCCGGGTCAAACCAGAAAACAAATCTTTAAGTTTATTGAAGAACAATTGGCCGGAGGACATCCGCCCAGTATTCGTGAGGTGCAAAAAGCCTTTCATTTTAGATCAGCGCAGACAGCAAGAGAACATATGGATGCTTTGGCGGCAGAGGGATTGCTTGTAAAATTGCCGGGTATTTCTCGCGGCTATAGACTGCCTGAAGCTCAAAATAAGAAAGATCTTTACTCTATTCCTTTGCTGGGACGCGTTCAAGCCGGACATCCGACTGTTCCTGTAGAAGAAATCGAAGACTACCTACCGATGAAAGCCCAAAGAGAAGATAAGCTTTTTGCTCTCAGAGTACGAGGCGACAGTATGAAGAATGCCGGAATTTTTCACGGAGATGTGGTTATTGTAAGACATCAACCTGTTGCCTCTGACGGTGATATTGTTGTGGCGCTAATCGGTGATGAAGCTACAGTTAAAAGGCTTAAGATCGGCGCTGGCCGCATTGAGCTTCATCCTGAAAACCCTGATTTCGAACCTATTGTTGCTTTGGATATTTCAATAATCGGCAAGGTTGTCGAAGTAAGACGTGTTTTAGATTAGGCGCAATTTTGAACTATATATAGGTATGCATGAGTGAAACGGTTTGCAAAATTCAACATCAAGTTCTAAAAAAACTGCCTATTTACAAAGGTGAGATCTTATTAAGAAACAGCAAACCTTTACGGTCAGAGTTTACTTGTTCTATTGTTGATATTCTTGATGAGCTTTTCGGTCGTCTTGTTGAGTTGACCGGAGTAAATGCTTCTGCTGTTTTGACAGCTTCTATGTCTCTTGTAAAAGCATCTCAGTTGCGAGGAGAGCCTGTGTTATGGATGTCTTCTTTAGAAAGTTCTTTTTTCCCTCCTGATGCAGCGGCATTTGGTGTAGATTTAAATGCACTGGTTATTGTAAGGGGGGAAGTCAAAACTTTGCTTGTTGCTACGGAAAGAGCTGTTTGCTCAGGAGGTTTCGGCCTCATTATTTTAGATTTTGCCGGTATTGAACAAGAACACGGCGTTTTTTTTAAAGATGCGGTAACTGCTCGTCTTATGAAGTCTGCTCAAAGACATGATGCTGCCGTAATTTTTCTAACTAGAAAAGTATCAAAGATTCCGTTGGGCAGCCTGATTTCTTTAAGGGCTGAAGTTGAGTTAAAAGAAATAGCCTGCGGCATTTATGAACTTAGTACCAATGTTGTAAAAGACAAAAAGCGTTCTTTGGGGTTGTGTATAAAGGAGCAATATTTTGGACCGCACGGCCTGCGTTGACTTGCGCACCGATGAGCTGCGCTGTGATACTGTTATAACGGCTGTATTAAACAAACTGTACGACTATTCACCGCGAGTTGAACCGCTAAAAGGCCGATTAGCCTTTTGTTTGGATGCAGACGGCGTGATTCCTCTTTTTCCGTCTCTTAATGAATGGGCAAAAAATATTAACACTGTTTTGTCAAACATGGGATTCGTTGAGATGTCGATTGTTGTCGGGTTTTCCAAGTTTTCTGTTGCTGCCGTAGCTCGACACACTTTGGGTATTACAGTATTTGATTGTTATAAAAGCGAACGTGAAGCGCTTGATAAGGTCTCACTAAATTGTTTTTTTATACCTTCCAAAGTTCTTCGCTGTTTGGGATTGCTCAATATTAACACAGTTGGAGAGCTTGTTAAACTTCCTGCTTCTGAAATATCTAAACGATTCGGCTTAGAGGTCAAATTGGTTTATGAACAGGCAGCTTTGCATGCAAAAATACCTCTTCAGCCTTTAAAACCGGAGCTTCCGATTGTTGCAAAAATTGATTTTGAGGAACCTGAAACAGATACCTCTACGCTATCCTTTGCAGCAAGACGATTATTGGTTAACATCGCACAACAATCGCGAAGTCGATATATGGCTATTACTGGTATTTCCATTACATTGTTCCTTGATCATATGACTTCTTATTGTGACAAATATAAAACTGCTTCGCCTACTGTAGATGCCGTACAGCTTTCGGATTTGTTTCGATTAAAGTTAGAAGGAATTAAGCTTGCTGCCGGCATAACCGGTATTGAGCTTCGAGCTGAACTTGTACCTATAAATGCTTCTCAGATGGAGCTGTTTCAAAAAAAACCTCGAAGAAATCCCGAATCGGCCAAATCGGTTTTGGCTCAAATAGAAGCCGAATTTGGAGAACACTCGATAGTTAAAGTAAAACTAAAAGATAGGCATCTTCCGGAAGCATGTTTTGAATATGTTGCCGGAATTGATGTTAGTATCAAAAAAGATAAAGACAAAGCGGTTTCAATATCGAACGGTGCTTCTCTAAATCTTATTCGTAGAATTTACAACAAGCCAATTTCTTTACAATCCAGGCCTGTTGCAGGACCGAGAGGTTGTCACTTTTTTGGTATGGGTAATGCGCCGGTATCCAGACTTGTAGGACCTTATACTATTTCCGGCGGATGGTGGCACAAAGCGATACATCGCGATTACTATTTTGCAATTGCTGAGTCAGGTCAAATATTTTGGATATATTTTGATCGACAACGAAGCCTGTGGTTTCTGCATGGAGAGATACAGTGATTATCGGATGGAAACAACTATATGAAATCCTTTGGAGATTCACCTTGTCCGTCCGTAGAAGGGGAGTTCTCGGGATCGGCAGGAAGAGTTATCGGCATAGTTCCTTCTAGACCTTGAATAATAGATTCTAGGTTTGATATGGCTTGTGTTTGTGCTAATAATTCTAGTTTTTCTTTTTCTTCTACTAAAGTAATAAAGGTTGTAATGCTTTTCACAGCTTTGTCAAAATGAAGAGCATTATCGTGGCATAATGCAAGGTAGAAATAGCTTTCCGGATGGGCGGAAACATAGGACGGATGTTCGCGGACAAGTTGATTGAGAATTTCTATTGCTTCATCGCATTGCTTTGTGTCGTCAGGTTCAGCATTGAGAAAATGTAGATATCCTTTGAGAAAGAGCATTTGAGGACCGCCTCTTCGCCACAAATGCTCTTCTATTTTTGCGAAGCGTTCCAATGCTAGTATCGGTGCACCTGTTTCTACGGCTTTGCGAACTTCGGCAATCTGTTGTTTAAGGGTTTCCTGTTGCTTTGGTGTCATGGATGCCGGTAGGAGAGCGTCTTCTATTACCGGCGGCAAAATGCCTTCCTCTCCGCTAAGGAATCTGAGGATACGTTCAGCTTGTTCAACTGTCGTATTGATGGGAGAATTCAGCTTAGCTTTTTGTAAAAACCTTTCGGCTTCGGTTTTGCGTCCGTTTGCCAGCATGGAGATTGCCTGTTCAGTCAATCTCCGAACTTTTTCGTTACCGTCTCCTAGTCCTTCAATAACGCTGCTGAGACGACCGAAACCCCACTTGTTTGTATATATTGTAGCGAGATATCCGGCGAATTTTGAATACGAGATCAAATCTTTGGGTGCCGAAAACTCAATTATTGCATTGTCATCGGTATTGATAGGTAAATTGTTCTTTTTTTCATAATCCGGTCCGTCAGTATATCTGAGCATCTCATCCCTGTTTACTAGCAAAATGCGTCCCAGGACATCAGAAGGATTAAAAATATAGGCTCTTTCCAATTCTGATCGTACTTTTGGGTTTTCCATTGCTTTTTCAATTAGTGAAAGATCCAGCTTAATTGGTTCAAAAGCACCTAACATCATGGTGTCCGAAGACAGATCTTCTGCAGCAAACAAGACAGTATAAGGAAACACACTCGCAAAGGTTCTGAATATTGTTTTTATATTTTCAGGCGACAGTTCATAAAGCTGTACCCATTGACAGAATATCCCCCCTTTTTTAAGGGCCTTTGAAGTTGAGACAAAATTGTCTTGAGTAAACATATTGGAAACACCTGTTATCCAAGGATTGGAAGGCTCTGAAATAATAACATCGTATTGTTTGGGACTTGAGGCCAAGAAGTTACGTCCGTCGTTGTTAAAGATTGAGAGCCTATCATTGATGACATAAGTATCGGGATTGCTCCATTTATATTTGGGGTCGTTGGGTTTTCTGTAGATTAAATGGTTTACATTGAATTCCGGGTCTACTGATTCTCCTTCATCTATTCCGAATACTCGCGAAGCTTCTATTACTGCGTTTTCCAGTTCAACAACGTCAACGTGTTTGACAGGAAATTCCAGTGCTGACCCGACAGTAACTCCGGAACCGAAGCCAACAATAGCTACATCCAAATTATCGGGACCTTTTGGATGTAATAACAAGGGATATGCTGCCACCATAATCTGGGTGGGCATATCATCACCGTTGGAAGCATCAACTTTTCCATTGTTTTTCAATGCGAAATGTCGTCCCCACAACTCAATAGATACAGTAGTAGTAACACCATCATAGTAGTATTTGATATCCGGATCCCCCCATGATTCCTCATCAAGAGCATCCTTCATAAGGGATAACCTAAAAACGCCGATAGTTAGAGCTGCAGGATCCCACCTGGGCACGCATAAAAGAAAAGTTGCAGTGATAATTGCGGTAGGAGCTGTCCATAAGATTTTTTGAGGAAGAAAATCCCTTGAAGCTAGTATCAACGCGATACCGCAAAGACAATAAAGCAAGATTGATAGGAAAAAGGTCATCTGCATTCCGGCACCGGAAAAATAGTGTGAGAACATAGGAACAAAAACGAATGCAGACAGAAATGAACCGCAGATTGAACCGAGAGTATTGAGAGCGTAGACACTTCCTACGTCTTTGCCCACTTTTGTAAATCCTCTTGATATTATTCGAATAGTAAGGGGGAATGTAGCTCCCATGAAAAATGTGGCAGGAAAAACAGCAAGTGCCGCCACAGCAAACATTAGAAATTGAATCAAGCCAACATTTTGAGCGTAGACGCTTATTTGGGTGGTAACTAACTTTGCAAATACTTTCGGTAAATCATCCATGTAGAGATAGTTAAGCATAGCTGCTCCGACTACCCCAAGTTCGACAAATCCAAGGGCTTTGATCGGATCATTAATGCGTTTTAGCAGTTTAGTGAACACAGCTGAACCAAATGCTAACCCTATAAGAAAAGCGATAAGTACCAGAGAAAAAGAATATACAGATGCTCCGATGATCATTGCCATTGCTCTGTTCCAAACGACCTGAAGGTTCATGGAAGCAAGACCAGAGATTAGAAATGCTACCATGGCTATGATCCGCTCTGACCTGAAAGCTTCAAAAGGATGAGATTCTTCTTCTTCTAAAACAAGAGCAACATCGTCATCATCTTCTAATATAGATACATTGCGAGTCTCTAAATATATTAATTTCTTTCTAAAAATAAAAATTGCTGCGCACAGTGTGAGATTGATAGTTGCAGCGGTTTGATTGGTCATAGCGAGGCCGATAGTCGGCAGAAGAACAAAAGTAGAAAAAAAGACGCCTCCCACAGCTCCTAGGGTATTTACAGTGTAGAGTATTCCAATTCGAGAGCCGACTTTACCCATGTCATTTTCACGATTTATAAAATGACGCGAAAGCAAAGGGAGAGTGGCTCCCATGCATGTTGTGGGAATTACAAGAACAACGCCAATGGCAAGAAATCTTACAAATGACAATAACCAGAAGTTGTTGGCCAGATTGGCAGCCATCCATTGATTGAGATTGGGATAAAGCCCATGAATAACAACAGGAATAATAAGAGCAGCAATTCCGACCACCCCTTCTACTGCCGCATAAACTAGAAGAGGTTTTTTCATTTGGTCTGCAAATCGTCCAAAAATGTACGAGCCGAGAGCCATACCGCCCATAAAGCAAGTGAGTACAGTGGATACCGCCAAGGTTGTTGAACCGAATACATGCTCAAGATGTCGAGTCCATACTACTTCTAAGGTTAAACCGGATATTCCTGACAATAAAAAACAAAACAGTATGAATGGTTGCATTGCTCCTCAATTGTACAAGGCTAACTAAAAAGGCAATCTAGTATACGGATGACACTTCCATCTGTCACTGCAAACAAGCTGCTTTTTGTAAAATTGAATAATAATATTCTAACAAAGTCTAACAAAGCCACCCTTAGAGTCTAACAAAGCCACCCTTAGTATAAATACAAAGAAAACAGCTGTTTCCGACTATTTTCATAGGAAATGCAAATAATTGGAAAA
>CAYWLQ010000044.1:0-34602 GCA_964458775.1 uncultured Myxococcales bacterium
AGGCTTGTCCTTGCTACCGAATATTGGCCCTGCTAGAGCTGCTGAAATAAGAAATTTTATAAAAGAGCACGGACCTTTTATGTCTGAAAATGACATAATAAGGGTAAAAGGCATAGGACCAAAGACAGTTGAAAAAATACTACCGTGGATAGATTTTAAGTGATCTCATATTACTTTTCGCTTGGCTGTAATTAGGAGAACAGGGTCTTTTCAACACACTATTTCCTTAAATAATCTTTCAAAGCCTTTAAAGCCAAAAGGTAACTGTTCGGTCCGAAACCGCATATTTGACCTATGCAGACCGCAGCCGTCATTGAACCGTGTCTAAAGGATTCTCTTGCGTGAACGTTGCTTAGATGAACCTCCACCACCGGTAAATTTATCGCCGAAATAGCATCTCTTAGAGCTACGGAGGTATGGGTATAGGCGGCGGGATTAAATATTATTCCGTCAGCCCAGTCTTTCAACTCGTGAAGTTTGTCGATAAGCGCACCTTCAGAATTGCTTTGAAAAGTCTTAATTTCGTCGGTATCCTCTGCAGCATCAACAATGAGCTTGTTTATTTCTGACAAAGTTAAAACGCCGTAAACAGAAGGCTCGCGGGTTTTGAGCAAGTTTAGGTTAGGGCCGTGTAATACTCCGATATTTGACATTTCCATCTCCCTATACAAGAACTTCTTCAATTGCTCGCCGAATCGCTTCAACCGGCGGGTCGTTGACCAATATACACTTTCCGACAGCCTTGGGCACCGCAAAGCGAAGTTTGGATTTTTCTCTTTTTTTGTCGTGACTCATAGCTGCAACAACCTGTTCCCAAGAGCAATCAGAAACAAATTTTGCAAAGGTCGAATACAAACCTTGTAGAGCCAAAACTCGTTTTATTCTTGTGATAAGTTCTTTGTCATCGCACAAGTTCAATTCTTCAGACAATTTGGTTGCTGCAACAAGACCTATCCCCACAGCAACACCGTGTTTAACGCTATAATTGCTGATAAGCTCAAAAGCATGTCCGAAAGTATGCCCTAAATTCAGCAAAGCCCGCTCTCCCTTTTCCAGAGGATCTCTTTGAACAACCTCGACTTTTACTCGCACAGCTTCATCGACCAGTTGTGTCAGATTTGGGTTTCGTTCGCTTTCCATCAGTTCAAAAAGATGAGCATTCCCAATTAAACCGTGTTTGATAACTTCGGCTTTTCCTGAGACCAGCTCCTCAGAGTCTAAAGTATTGAGCACGGAGGGGTCGATCAAAACCGCTTCCGGTTGGTTGAAAGCGCCCACCAGATTTTTACCCTGAGTCAAATCAACTCCGGTTTTTCCGCCGACCGAGGCATCGACCATAGATAACAAAGTTGTCGGTATCTGAACAAAGCGAACACCTCTCAAATAAGTAGCAGCGGCAAATCCGGTCATGTCACCGACAACCCCGCCTCCAAGCGCAATTGCCAGTCCCTTTCGGTCAAGACCGGCAGTCAGAAAGCCGTCATATATCTCTTTTACGGTATCAAGGGTTTTAAACCGCTCACCGTCTCGTACTTCAACCGAACGCGAAGAAATCCCGGCTTTTGTTAAAGACTCCAAAACAGCAGCTAAATATAAACCTCCCACAGTAGGATTGGTAACAACAACCGCATCCTCAAGCTTACCCACAAACTCTGTAATAAGCTTTCCAGTATCGCAAAGAAGCCCCTCTTTAATTAAAATCGGATATTTACCGTCGTTGATATTGACCTCTATTTGTATCATGTTGCTCGCTATTCTATAGTAAAAAGACAAATTTGCATACTGTCTCAAAATGCCTATTAATATGTATGACAAACAATCCCAAAAAAAAACAGCCGTAAAAACAACCAAAAATCACTATAATATGTCTCGATAAATGTTTTTCGTTTTTGGAAAACCAATTGATAAGGAGTTAAAGAATGAAAATTGTAAACTTGAGGTTGCTTGCACTTGTTACGTTATCTGCTTTTATAGGAACAGCCTGCGGTGATATGGATCCTTCAAAAGACAAAGATACAGATAGTAATCCGGACGGCGGTACTGACGGTGATACGGATGCTGATACTGACGCGGATACCGACAGCGACGCAGATGCAGAAGACTATTATCCCATGAAAATCGGAGATTATTGGACCTATCGCGAAACAGAAACAGGTCTGACTCCGATCGAATTTACTTATACAGTTTTGGATGAAGACGAAATTACAATATCTGAGGGTGCTGATGCAGGAGTAAAGAAAGTGTTTGTTTGGGAGAGAGTTTTCAAGTCCGATTCAGCAAGCAATAATCCGACTGACGAAGAAGGTCGTATTCAATACATCGAAAATCAAAAAACCAAAGCTGTAAGACATCGTCAAAAAAACTCACATATCGAAAGCGAAGTAACCAAACAACGCGATTTCATTCCGGGTTTCTTGCGTTTTGACAGAACTAAAACAGCAGCAGGAGATCAATGGACAGAGACAATTACCCGTACTGATACCTACCCTCAAGAGCCCGCTAAAACGCCGCTTACAGTAACGGTCAGTTATGAATACAAAATTATATCTACTAATGACCCAGTTACGATTGATAACAAAAATTACACATGTATTCAGATTCAGAGAAAAGCGCTTTCCGACAATGAAATAAAAGTTTACTGGTTCGCAAAAGGAATCGGCAAAGTCAAAGAACAAACCGGTACAAAAATAGAAGAGCTGATAGACAGTTCACGTTTTTAGCAGTCTATAATTTGCTATCGAAAAGCCTTATGCACCAACCTCTTTGTCAACCCCCTCTTTTTACTGAGGCTGCTCTTCTTGAACTTGACCTTTTATTACTCCGAATACAACCGAGGAAAAAACTCGATTGAGGGTTTTGCTTTCGAAGTCCTTCATCACTAATGACTGGATGATTTCAACATGTTGACCTTCAGGCAGTTTTATTTGCGGCACTGCGGCCCAAATTTCTTCTCCTGATTCTGTTTGTACTTTAATATAGGTATATCTGGAGGCATCAATGGTTTCGGCGACAATTCCTGATATTATTACTGAATCTTCCCCCGAACTTGGGGTTTCTATCATTTTTTGAGGCTTTTCGTTTTCCGCCCCTCTTCCCAGCTGAGCGGTTTTTGAATCCAGTTTGTCCTCACCTTTGCATGAGACAAAAGCTGCTACCAATAAAACCGACCCTATCAATCTCAACATATTATCTCCTGTTTCTTTTGAAAGTTGCATTTCAGATTAGTCAATAACACATGTATAAAGCTGATGCTAAAAACGTCTTGCCGTTTGAAATAACAACGATGAAACTCCTTTTCCGTTTGAGAATAATATTGATGACTCACTAAACACCTCTGTTGCTGTGCAGAGGATAAGGGGAGCTGTTGCGCTGACTAAAAGCAAAACAACAAGCAATTTTATGGCGATTTTTGCGCTTCTTAGTCCTAAAAGTGCAATAGTACCTGTTGCAGACAATATCATTATCAACAATAGCGACAACAAAACCGATCCTATTCTGCTTTGATCAGAAAAGTCGGCAAAGTCGGATATGTTATTGTCGCTTAGAAGTCTTATTGTAAAAGGTATTGCCAATCCTGACAAAGCACCTGCTATCAAAGATACAAACAATACCGGACGTTTAAATGCAAATGATAACAATTTGTTTTTATTTACAAATGCAGCGGTTTTTCGAGTTATAAAGGGCAATAAAACCAATAAAAAAATACTTATCGCAAATAAGAAAAAAGTCATGGTCATGGCGGCAAGACCTTGATGATGAAAGGAAGATGCGAAAAATTGTATGATTTTGTTTAACAGCACAATACCTAAGATAGAGGTAAAGCCGTATACCAAGATACAAACAGAAACAGCTGAGCCGTTTTGGTTAAAAAAGAAATCTTTTAGGCTTTCAGGATACAAACGGTTTGATATTGCAGCAAATACAGCACCGATCCCAAGACCTATCATCGTTCCCAACGGCAGCATAACACCTAGAATGAGCATCATGGTAGACCATGCATTTTGTTCGTTGCTCAGCCCTGTTTCATATATTGCTGCAATAAAAGCAGCTGCAAAACCTGCTGTTGCTCCCCTTGTAATATGAATTACGGTTTCCATTTTAAAATTTTCTTTTCGTTTTCATTTTGTTCTTCGTTTGATTTCTACAAATATAACGCTGTATAAAAACTAAATTAGAACCCAATTTTTGTTCGAATTACGGTTCCATATAGTTTCGAACAAATACAAGAGTACCAAAAGGAACTAAAATGTCTAAACACAATTGTGAGCAATGCAAGGCAAGAATCCGCTATGACAACAATCCCAAATCCTTTCTGAGTCGTCTTTGGCATTGGCATGCGGGTTGGTGTCCGGGATGGAAGGCATATATGACATCGCTGCCGGAAGAGGAGCGAAAAGCCTTGGCGGTTAAATACAACCTCAAGAAATACATGTTTTAAAATTTGAGAAAAAAACAAATTGTTTTTGTTCAACGGTCAATCCGGTTCAAAGTAGGCCGTAGGCGCATGAGACGGGTAAACTGATTTAACCCTGTCAAAGGTTATTGCTCCAAACAGATTGACAGCTATAGAGAATGCAACCAAGAAAAAGAACAGCTTTCCAAATTTTCTTCCCGAAGCAGCTACCATAATTAATAGAAAAGCCATGTAGTCCAAAGAAAAGCGATAACCGAACTGAACCCATCCTGAATTTTGATACAACAAATTTATCATAGCTATTACGCCTGCTGTACAAGCCAGGGCAGTGTAAAAACTATCTCTTGCTTTCGGCCACAATATATAAAACAGCACCGGAGTGGTAAACCAAATTGCCAGACCGTGATTGCTTATTTGAATATACGGACTTGAGGTAGAAATCCAAGGCAACAGAGCTCCGAATACCGCTAGATTGCGTGACAAGTAATGATAATTGAACAATCCCCACTTTTCGATTCTTGAGGTCCATCTGACTTTTAGCAGGCTATGTCCAAATTCAAAAGGATTGTCAAATCTGACATAGTTCATCCACATGAGCAAACATAGTATTATAACAAGCGGCACAGCAAACAGCCCAAGTGTTTTGGCGGTTTTGATCAGTCGGTCTTTGGCAAACAAACTCAGAAACGTGTTTGAAAACCCTTTGCTCCAATCAAGTTTAGAAATAACAGCTTCGTATATTATAAAGGGAAAGGCCATCAGCATGGAAGGTCTGCATGCAAAGGCAATTCCCAAAAAAAGACCGGCAAGCAGCGGCCTTGTCCCGTCCAGAGCACACCATATGTACATTAACAAAAAGACACTTCCTACCATATGTGCCGTATACCAAACTGATCCTTGAACAGCGGCAAAGTAATATACCGTTCCGATACCGTAAAGGCCGGCAACCGAAGCAATTTCCCAAGGTTTTCTATTTATTGATTTTCTTCGAATAAGAAGCGCCAAAACGGCAAACAGCAATGCGGGACCGGCTGCTGCGAAGAACAATGAAAATAGACGGTCATTAAAAGACATACCAAATACAGCAACGCCGGGTATCATCAGAAACGCAGGTGCGGGCGGAAAAGATACATACCATTTTCCTTGATATTCAGCCCAATCGTTTCGATGAGGCGGCTTCCCCTCGATATGAAACCGTCCGTTTAATATTGCGTCGGCCAAAAAGACATAATGATTGTCATTGGAGGGCTTTAACAATCTATCGGCATAAGTAGCGGCAAAGATAACCAAGAACAAAACAAATATTGCAATCGACCATTTAGCTATCTGCTTATCGGTAAAATTTATTTCAGTCATGCTCCGGGCATCCTGCCCGCTAGGAAGCAGCGCTGTCAATAATAGGTTTAAATTTGTTTTTCGATACAGTTTTGAATCTGGCTAAACAATGAGGATAATAATTGGTTGGCAACCGAAGGATGCTGAAATTCCGTTCCAGGTTTTTACTCCGCGTATAGTCTTTAGCTTGGAGCATGCGTTATTGCACAGCTTCACACGGGTACATTTTGAGACATCCGTTCCAATTTTTTCTACATCTTCCCAAGAAGTGCCTTCCGCTATATCTTCCCAGGTCCATCCAAGTCTTCTGTTTTCATCTGAAGAATTCGGATCTTCGTTGCGGCAGCTGGGCATATAGGTAATTTCTGTTTTTTCCGTACTGCCCTCCACAACTCCGAACACGCGTGTTTGAGCACAGGATTTGGCAACATTCATTCCCGTTTCTGTATCCACCTCCGGAATGCTTTCCCAATCAACTTCATACGTGCAGCTGATAGCAGAGTTGGTTACATCTTCGAGAGCGGCACTTAGGGTTTCAGCATCAGCTGCGGGATAATACCAGTGTTCTGCATCGGGATTCGGTTCAATTTGGTAAAGATCAGTTTGATCCTTCTTGAGGTGGCCGCCGCCTACATATGCAATTACATCCATAAGATCTGAAAAATTCTCCACGTCAGCTCCGACTCCCACAACATATGTCTTATATCCGTCTTTAGCCAAATCAAACGCAGCGTGTACAGAATCCATATCATCCAAACACTGGGCCGGATGTACTGCATCCGAGCCCGGAGTGGCAGAAGTGCAAGGAAGCGAAGCGTTTAGGTTGCAACCCGGGGCCCCATCTGTAGCTAAAAGAATGTAGGTATCATCCTCAAGAGCGAGTGAATTGAGGTAAGTTCTGGCCCATTGTAACGATTTAGTAATAGGCGTTCCTCCGCAGCTTCCTACATTATTGAGAACCTGGTGAATGGCATCGTATGTATCCATAGTAATGGAACTTGTAAACGGAACTTCCGGGGCTCTATATGGATTATCTGCTTGAGTAAATTGACTGGCAGCTTGACATAATACAGCAGGTAACTGGTCTTCCGCCTCATAATTTCCATATTCCGCATCACACATTTCCGGTGACGGAAATACATTTAATGCGAAATTAACAATGCCGGAACTGGTGTGGCGATTTACAACAGCATCAATTGCTGTTTTAACAACTTCTGAGAAAGTATCATTGGTACCCTCGACCGTGTAGTTGTCCATGGATTTAGATCGGTCCAAAAGAATCAACATGTTGATAGGCTTTGTTTCAACTTTCCATGGAAAGTCTGCACACTCCTGATCTTCCGAATCTCCATCTGCATCGCTGTCAGAATCTGCATCCGCATCGCTGTCAGCATCCGCATCAATATCACTATCGGCGTCAGTATCCGCATCAGTGTCAGCATCCGCATCGGTATCGCTGTCGGAGTCAGTGTCTGAATCAGAATCAGTATCGGTATCTGTATCAACGTCGGTATCCGTATCTGTGTCGGTATCGGTATCGCCGTCAGTGTCCGTATCTGTATCGTTATCGGTATCGCTGTCAGTGTCTGCATCTGTGTCACTGTCAGTATCACCGTCAGAAGCGGAGTTGTCTTTTACAACAGCAGGTCCTTCTTTTTCACATCCGATAAAGACCGTAACGAAGAAACAAATCAATAATGCAAAAATTTTATACATAGTATCTCCTTATTCTAACCGAATAACAGTTCTAATTTTGTGACACTCAGGTTCTTCACCCCAAAGCAATCTATTATCTTCACCATATGCAGTTATATACGGTGTTTTCTTAATTGTATCAGTTAATCCTTGAAAACTCCAATCGTTAGATGCGTTCCAAGGGCAGGTACCGCTGCTGTTTGACAAACCAAAATCGATAAGAGATACACGAGGACCGTCAGTCCAAGGATTGCTTCCCCAGAATTTTTGTTGCTCGTAATTTATTACAAAATACCACATATCGCCGTTTTTGTCACAAGGGAAAGGCCCTTCCAAGTTAGTCCTCTTAGGCTGGTCTCCGGTGTTGTCATAAGGAATTGTACCGGTAATATCAGAAGGGTCTATCCCCGCTGCAGCTAATTCTGTAATATCTAGATAATAATGGACTTTCAAATGATCATTGTATCTTGGGGGATGGATTGATTCGTTGATCATAGTTATTTCTACCTGAGCACGACACGCTCCGATATCATTAACTCTGGCCATTGTGTAAAATTCATCGATTCTATCTTCACTTGGAGGGAATTTGGGGTCCGGACATCCCTTAGCACCGTTGTTTACATAATTACCGGCCAGAGCACCGACCCATGCAGCATTATAGTCTATGGTTACTTCGTTTGCTCCAAAGTCTTCCCTCACATCTTGATGAGTGTCTGTTCCTGACGGTCCGTTTACCAGCGCACCCCAAAGTATATGTCGATTTTCTGCCGGGTTTTCAGGTGTAGCATAAATAGATGCATGTCCGGCAGCGTGATGAGGCTCCATAGGATAGTTGGGAGAAAGGTCTGTAAAGCCCATCATAAAAGATTTTCCTTCAGGATTACCGTTAACCTGATTATCACCCAAAAGATATCGAGACTGACGGGTCGCCCACTCTTTTATTCGCTGCGCATCCGGGTCGTTAGGGAAGTTCTTGGCATAGGCCATAGCCACAAGCTGCCCTGCTGCGTTGTAGCGAGCCGAACCCCAGCTTACATCGACTTTTGTGGCAAAACCCTGCGGAGTGTGAGGACCGTTTATCCATCCCATAGTATCGATTTTGGCGATCATTTGAAACAGCGGACCGTATGCATGTCCGGCTTTGGTCATGGATGCTGCCAGCCTTACAAAAAGACCTGAGCGCACAGAATTCCAAACATGAGTCCAGGACTCACTCCAGCATGCGTTGGTTTCGCTGTAGCTTTCCCATTGAATGAGTGCCTCAACACAGGTTCTGCTGAAGCCGGGAAACCCATATGCCCACTCAATAGCTTCTTCAAAATATTTTTCATCTTGTGTTGCTTCATACAACCAAGCTGCAGCCCAACCTAGATCATCCCATGCATATTCAGAGTTATACAATCCTCCGTTTCCCTCCGCAGTTGTATTGGGATATTTTGCTGCAAAATTATATAGCGCTATTGCATAGTTCAATGCCTTTGCTGAGTATTCCGGCCTTTGTGTTTTGGTGACAATGGCTGTCAACGCCAAAGCTGCTGAAGCTGAGGCGCTTACATCTGCTCCCGGATTTTCGTGGGTAGCAAACCAGGCTTTTCTGGGACATTTCTCAGCAACACGCAACTCCGGAGGAATCCAACCGCAATTATGATCTGAAGGATTGCCGTTTTGGTGAGCGTATCCGACAACATTCCACTGATCGACTGGGAGCGATTTATCTTCTATAAAGGTGCTCTTCATAAACCAGTCTGCCGCCCAAGTAATTTGGTCCAGAGCTTCACCATCCAAACCGGTATTGTAAAAGGCCTCCGGAAATTCAAACATCGACCATGCAATTGTTGATGCCATAAATCCAGTAGTCATAGCAAACTTGATATAGTCACCGGCATCATAGTAACCGCCTGAAAGATCCACTTCTCCTTTTCCGTCCGGATCAAAGGCGTTGCGATAGCGCTCTATATAAGATGCCGACATATTCACTCCATTGGGGTCATCGGGGTCGAGTTTAAAATGTCCGTCACTTCCATGAGCTTCACCTCGCCACTGTACATCAGTGCAATAAACACCTTCACCTGATTTGTTGACATTGAAAAACCAAAGCGCCATCTGGAGTGCCCTAGCCCACAATCCTTGTTCTCCTTTACAAGTTGCTTCATTTGGGAAAGGAGGAGGAATACAAAATTCCGGATTCTGATACCAAACCCCGTCATCACCCCAAAACCCGTCGTCACTCGGATCACCGGTTGCATAATCGTCAAAAGGCCAGTCAAAATCGTATGTGCCGTTATCGTCAGCGTCGGCATCAGAATCGGCGTCAGAATCTATATCGCTGTCGCTGTCAGAATCAGCGTCAGAATCTATATCGCTGTCGCTGTCAGAATCGGCGTCAGAATCTATATCGCTGTCGCTATCTGCGTCTGTGTCGCTGTCAGTATCACCGTCCGAAGAGGTGTCTAGAGAAAGATTGCCGTCGCTGTCTTTTTCCTTTTGTTTTTCAGAATCATTAATTTTTCGGTCTGAATCATTCTCTCCGGTAAGTATTCTTGAATCTGATTCAGAACAGGCTAAACTGCTTATTGCTGAAAGACAAAACAAAACAGGCAAGATTTTTCGACAAAATAAAAACGTTTTAAGTAAGCTCTTCATAATATTACTCCCAAGTATTTATGCTCTGTATCCCCCCAAAAAAACCGAGCATTTAAGTTCTTTAAATAACTAGATAAATATATATTGTTCAACATCTTCCTTAAGTTACGTCTATAGCTAACTACTATTATCCAAAATTCACATTACAAAATCACCATCATATTTCACTTTGTTACATTGATCGTAATCGGTCATTGCTTTCGATTGTCGAATAAAAAATGCTTCAACATCGTTCTGTATGTTGCAAATCCTAATAGTTACGGGTCAAAAAAAGGCGAAAAGAAGAGAAGAAAGGGGAAGTCCTATGCGTCCCCCTTTCCGTGTTACAGATATCCTGCAGATTTTAGAAGTTCGGCGTTTAAAATTCCCCCGCCTGCTGCGCCTCTTACTGTGTTGTGAGATAGACCGACGAATCTTAAGTCGAAAACATTGCACGGTCTAATCCTTCCCACTGTTACGGCCATACCTTTGTCGGCTTCGCGGTCTTTTTTGGGCTGCGGTCTGTCATTTTCAGTTCTAACAATGATTGGACGCTTTGGAGCAAAGGGAAGATTCAACTCCTGTGGAGCAGCTCGGAATGACTCAAAAATATTGACAATTTCAGTGATCGGCGGTGAAGATCCGCTGAATTTTAGGCTTACACATGCGCTGTGACCGTCTACAACAGGCACTCTGTTGCAATGAGCAGAAATTTTGATTGATTCGTCGGCAACAAACACACCGTTTTTTATTGAACCGAAAATCTTTTTGGGTTCCTGCTCGGATTTCTCTTCTTCTCCTCCTATAAAGGGAACAATATTATCCACAATATTAAGAGACGGCACACCGGGAAAGCCGGCCCCGGAAACTGCTTGCATAGTTGTAACTATGGCATGAGATATTTCAAAGCCCGCAAGTCTAAGTGCGTGCATCGGTGCCATATAGCTTTGCACACTGCAATTTGGCTTTACAGCGATAAAACCTTTGTTCCAACCGCGACTTTTTCGTTGCAAAGGAATGATATCTACATGATGAGGGTTAATTTCCGGAATAAGCACAGGCACATCTGAGGTTCCTCGATGAGCTGAATTGTTGGATACCACCGGCAAATCAGCAGCAGCGTAAGAATCTTCCAGCTCTCTTGTTGCGGCTTTGTCCAAAGAAGCGGCAGAAAAAACAAATTCACAATGTTTAGACGCCTCTTTAACATTTGCTGCATCATATACCATAAGGTCTTTTACTTCTTCAGGAACATCCTGCTCCATATGCCAACGACCTTTTACCGCCTCATGATAAGGTTTTCCTGCTGATGAAGGGGAAGCTGCTACAAATGAAACCTTAAACCACGGATGGTTGTGCAAAAGCCTGATGTAGTTTTGTCCCACCATACCGGTAGCGCCGATAATACCCACATTTGTTTTTTTCATATCAATTCTCCTAAAGACGCCTTTTCAAGGCAAAAAAAAACCCCGCTCCTTTTCGGGGAACGGGGTTTTGGTTTCTTAGTTTGACTTAAAAGGTCAGGACCCGCGATTCCCCAAAGGACATCCTTTGGTTTTAGTAGTTTTTGTAGTTTTTATCGCGGAGAACCTAAACATGAGGTTTTATTATGACATATTATCTGACCGCGCAAGAATTTTCGGTTGTATTTATTCAGAGTTCAAACCGATAAGAGATATAGGTCACAGATAAAAGTTATTCATCGTAGGTTTTTTTGGAACCATTCGTCGTCCGAATTAGAAGGTATCGGACCTGCAATTCTCGATTGGATTTTTTTGCGGGCATTTAATATCGCTTTGTCCACCATGGGGTGGCTGATTCTCTCGTGTTCTTGCAGACCCATAGTTTGCATCAAATCAATAATGCGTTGTGCATTGAAAATTTTCATTAACGGCTCGTCCATGCCCACAAAAAAAATTACCCGCTGCATTCGCGATTGCGCTGCCTTATTTATAACATCGAGCACATAATCCTCCATGTCGATCAGGGGATAGTGCTCCACAAAGAGAAACAAACATTCTTTGTTCAGTTGCAGAAGCCGATTATCAAACCCTCGGTCTTCATGTATTTGAATTGCGGGAAGCAACCAGGTCGATTTACAAAAATCTTCACATGTAGGAAGTTTCCAAATATCAAGATTTAAGGCATTGATACCGTTGCTGTTAAGAATCGCATGAATACGAGATAATGAGTCCGGAAAGAACGAGGTTATGATGACCGGTAAGTCCGATTCCTCCGCAGTCTTTACCAAAGCCTCGTCTGCGACCCTGCGAAACATATATACTGAATCGGGTGCTACAATCCGCCTTGCGGAATTCTTTTTTTTAAACCATCCGAACATGAAACGCAGATTATCAGTGTGCCTTATTTTTCACAAGGAAAAGCAATGACAGTGTAATTAGCAGCGCAGAAAATAGAAATATACCGATAGCAACGATTTGTCAGGAATGCTCTCGCATATTTGTATCGGTTATTTGTTCCATCATGGCTGCTGTTTGGTACTCGATTCGCTTGAGTTCTCTAAGCACAGTGTTTTTGTCCATTTGCTGAAATGCCCAGGTTTTAAGCATTCCCACCATGATCAATGCGCTGATCATGATAACTCCGTAACGTATCATATTCGGAAGGTCATCCAGCACAAACAGGTGATATGCACAATATATAGCAACAACGGCTGCAATTAATGTCCATACCGTTACCAAGGTTGCCAGCCATCCGTTGCTGCCTTTGTAGATGTTCATCCACATTTTGAAAATGTTTTCTTCCTTCTCTAGATTTTTGTAAAATTCCGCTTCATCCCTGCTTAGCGACTCGGTAATTAAACGATCAATGTCTTCTTTTTTCACTTTACACCTCCGTGTTTTGAGTGAGCTGTTGTTTTAATGACTCTCGTGCATAAAAAAGCCTGGATTTAACCGTTCCTTCAGAAATTCTTAGTTGTTCTGCGATATTCTTTAGACTTCGGTTCTCCAAATAAAACATTGAGAGTATTATTCTCTGCGTAGCAGGCAACTGTAGAATTCCCTCGCGAATGAGCGCCAGTTGTTGCTCGGTTTTGTCCTCTTTTGGCGAGGATACACCAATATCAGAAGAAAGAGGTTCCGAAGAATATCTCAACCGATTTCTTTGTTCTTTTCGAATCCAGTCAATAGCTCTGCGACGTGCTACGGTTGCAATAAAAGCATTAAAAGATACTTGAAGTTTCAGATCATTAAGCCTCGAAATAATTGCATACCAACAGTCTTGAGCCAAATCTTCTGCCGGAGCATCATTTCCCGCATGGTATTTAATGCATCTAAGAAGACGAGGATGAAATCTGCTGATAAGAGCCTTAAGGGCATCAGGTCGGCCGTCTTGAGCGGCAATAACCAACTGGTGATCGGGAAAGTCTATTTGTAAGTTCTCGCTCATGCACCCCTATAGTCGGACTAAGCTGCAAAAGGTTCAAATCTAACTGCATTTTTTTTGAAAGAAAGCTAGATACTAACTTCTAAGGTCCCAATCGATACAAAATCAGACAGATTTCGCCGCTAGCTTACGACTTAAAAACGTAAGTCCGGCTGAGATGAGTAACATTCCAATGATTATGGCGAAGCTCATATCGTTGGCTCCTGTAACATCCTTGATACGACCGTTCACGATCGGCATTACCAATCCGGCCGCACCCCACGATGAGAACAACAGTCCATAGTTGAGACCAAAGTTTTTGAGACCAAAGAAATCCTTTGCCGACGACGGAAATAGTGCAAGGTTGGAACCGTAATTTGCACCGATAGAAATGATGATGAGCAGAATTAAAAAAACGCTTTCGGATTCCTGCATCACGAACAGAAGACCGACCGTGGCTGCCTGAATGAGCATCGTACCGAAAAGCGTCCAAGGGCGACCGATTCGGTCGGAAACAAAGCCGGCAAGAATTCGGCCGAAAGCATTCCCCACAGCCAAAATCGCAACTGCTATGAAAGCGAGCTCACCAAGGGATTTCTTGCCAAGATCTTGTGCGATGGAAATGAATGTCAGGCCGGCCGCCGATCCGGCAAAAAACATGAGCCACAAAATGTAAAACTGCGGCGTAGCCAATGTTTCTTTCCAGTTTAGATCGACCTTAGCGACAGCCGCCGGTTTCCCAGCAAGATTCTCGGGCTTTTTCGGCATTTCTTCGAGCTTTGGATTGCGAATGATCTGCGCTAAACCGAGAATGACTAAAGCGAATGAACCTCCGAAAATCAACATGCTGATAGAAATACCGTAAGCACCGGTTAAAAACTTGGCCAAAGGCGCAATGTACACGGGTGCAAGCCCGAACCCTCCAACGACCACACCGGCGACCAATCCCGTTCTGGAAGGAGGAAACCATTTAACCGCAGGAGGTGTTGTTGACGAATAGCAACAACCGATACCTATGCCGCCGAGCACACCAAAACCCAATACGAATCCGGCAAGCGACGACCCCATAAGACCTGCCACAATAAAGCCCAGTCCCACAAAAACGCCCCCGATACTAATCATGAGTCGCGGTCCGAAACGGTCTTGCATACGACCCGCCGGAATCATAGCGGCGGCGAAAATCGCACATGCCACCGAATAGGGTAGCGCCTTGTCAGCATTGTTCCAACCCCATTCATCCGGAACAGCGCTTTTGATCACGCTCCAGGCATAGAGAATGCCGAGAGCCAGATTCACGCCGGTCCCTGCAAGGGCAATCGTCCATCCTTTTCGAGTGTTTGTATCCATGAGTTCTCCTTTTTTTGTTGTAAGCGCAAAACCGCAATTCATTATTGAAACAGGTAATCAAGCGACCGTCTTAAGCAACTAAAATTTCACAGAATTCATAAAATCGCTTTCATCGTTATCGCTTCATTACACTCGTTTTCAGTTCAACATTATTCGAATCGTTTGATTTCAAAAAAATAACACTCTTTATAAACTATCGTATGAAACTGGTTCGATTCGCAAAATGAACATGAATCTTTATTATTCGATGCCCCAGTGAGTCATTGCTGCGCTGCAAAAGAGAGTAAAACAAAAGAGAAATCAGACAATAATCGCTAGTCGTCGCATTGTGCGAGGTCAAAGCAACACGCGGTAACGCCAAGTGCTTTTTCCAATAGCCTTCAACACTCAAGGAGAGACGTCGGTCATGAAATATATAAACAAAGAGAAACATTCCGCTACTGACATCGATTCTTGCGAATAGGAGCATTCCTAAACCTATCGTCAGACAGTCTGATTAGTCAAGAATAATGCTTAATTACTTGACTAGTGTCATTAAATCCATTGTTTTTCCGAATTCGTATACGTATGTATATATACTCCAAATTCCTCCGGTAAGCAGAAGCCGTCAACTGCCTCATCGCAACCGAAAAGACATTCTTCTATAATAACACCTTCCTTCGGCGCCTTGCATTCGCCGCATACACAGTATGGAACATATAAAACAACATGATTATCTTCACAGATCGTTGCTGCATCGCAATCAAGCTCCTCACAACTTTCAGGAGGGCAATCATCATTTTTTTCCGTTTCCGAATCAACACTCGGATCAGTAACCATGTATGGTTGCAACAGATATATTCCTCAGCTCAAATCTATCTTTTCGAGCCAGGGGATTAGTGCTCTTACTTCAGTTCCGTCGGGATAGGTTTTTTCCCTTTTTAGATTTAGTACCAGTTGCAACTTTCGCGCTTTAGGTAAAAACTTGGAGAAATGATTCAGCGATCCGGAAGGGGTATCATCTGAGGTCTTTACCTCCAGCATCAACTTTACCTCGTTATCTACACATATTGCGAAATCAACCTCGCGTTTGTCCTTGGTTCTAAGGTAACAAAGGCTTGTATTCAATCCTTCCTCGTCACTCATACGATCCAGTTCTTTCTTTAATGCACAGGCGACTAGGTTTTCCAGCTTTGCCGCTTCGTCTTTTACCAATCCGTTGTCAAAAAAGTAGAATTTGGGCTCTTTTAGAAGAGATCGGGCAATATTTCGGTGATAGGGCGGTACTTTGAACACCACATACAAATTTTCGAGTATGGTCATCCATCTCTTAACGGTTTTTGCATCCCGCTCCAAATCCTGAGCCAGGTTGCTCATGGAAACTGAGGAACCGACTCTTCGGCGAACCAGCCCCGTTAACGTCTCTATCGAAGGAATGTCACTGACCGATTCCAATACCGGCAAATCCTGTCGTAAAATAATATCAATGTGCGATTGCCGCCAACGCCCGTAAAACCTATCTTCTCCTGCCAGAAAAGGCTCGGGAAAGCCTCCTACTCTCATCAATGTTTCAAAAGCATTCTTGGAAGCTCCGACAGCTTGCAGTTCTTTAAGGTCTAGCGGATGCAGACGATGGGAAAAAAAGCGACCGGCTAGAGAATCTCCCATTTTTCTAACTATGTCCAACCTTGCGCTTCCTGTTACTAGAAGCCTGGGCCTTGTGCCTTCCACATCAAATATTCCCTTAAGCCATGATTTCCATTGTTTCATCTTGTGAAGCTCGTCCAGCACCAACAGGTCTGTCTTTCGATCCCAGCTACGATCAAGAATTGCAAGCCTGTGCTCAACAAAATCATAGTTTAAATACTCAAAACTCTCAAACAGCATCTTTGACACCGTTGTTTTGCCGACTTGCCGAGGACCGCTTAACAGCACGATACGACGGTCTAAGTCATTTTTAATTGATGCGATTACAGTCCGATCCATTCGACTATCTTGGATCCTATTCCCGAAAAGTCAAGACCAAACGGGAATGCTCGCCCGTTCGGTCGGGAACGTCTACTTTTTCACTTGCTTGCCAATACGATCGTTTTGATATTAGTATTATGCGAAAATGGATTTTGGATCCTGAAACAACATATTGACACAATCTTGATTTAAGCAAGAGCTCAAAACGACTGGATATTGTAATGAAATTTTCTTCTTATTTGTTGGACTTGGAACAACTCCAAACCGAACTGATTGTTATTCCGTACAGAAACGATGTTCCCAACTTGGCCTTTGAGGCAATGGACAAAATTGTCTTGGGAGCCCTGTCAGAAAGAATGAAACTTGAAAACTTTAGAGGGCAAAAAGACCGAACGATAATATGGGAAGGCTTACATAACAACCTTCCCTATAGAGTAATAATCGTCGGAATCGATTCAGGACAAGACCCTGCTGCCGTTAGATGGGGAATCGGTAGAGCTGTCAGATTTGCTACGGCTCATTCTTTAAAAAGCATTACCTGTGTTTTGGATGCCCAGGATTTTGAACGACTTGAAAGAGAAACTTTATTGTTTGCTGAAGGAACGGTTCTAAGCAATTACCAATTCGACAAGTATAAAACCAAAGCCAAGAAAACACCGAATACATTTCATTTAACGTTTACCGCTGTGGGCAACACTGATGACGGCTTCCCGACACTAAAGAAAATTAAACAACAGGCGGCGGCAGGACGTATTCGCGCTGAGGCGGTAAATCTAGCGAGGGATCTTGTAAATGAACCTGCAAATGTATTGTCACCTGCGGAGCTTGCAAATAGAGCATCGGCATTGTCTGAAAAACACGGGCTTGAGTGCACAGTTCTTTCTGAAAAAGAAATAAAAATAGCCGGCATGGGACTTGTAACGGCAGTTTCCTCAGGTTCAGAGTTGCCTCCTCGATTTATTCATATGGTTTATAAACCCAAGACTAAATCTGAAATATCGGTTGCTCTTGTGGGCAAAGGTATAACCTTTGACAGCGGAGGTCTGTGTATCAAACCCGGAAAATCTATGGCTGAAATGAAAACAGATATGGCGGGAGCTGCTGCGGTTATGGGAATAATGTCCGTACTTAAACAGCTGGATATTAGTGCAGAAGTTCACGGAATAATTCCGGCTGTTGAAAATGCAGTAGGAGCTAAGGCGGCGCGTCCGGGAGATGTATATCGATCACAATCAGGAAAAACAGTTGAGGTTGTAAATACTGATGCTGAGGGACGTCTCATTCTTGCAGATGCTATTACCTATGCCTGTCGCTTAAATCCGAACATTATTATCGATATAGCAACTCTAACCGGCTCATGCGAAATAGCCCTGGGTTCTGAATGCGCAGGTTTGTTTGCCGCAAGAGATGAGGATGCAGTTGCCTTTGAAAATGCCGCAAAATCTTCCGGTGAAGCAATATGGAGATTGCCGTTACTTGCAAATCTTGAATCCTCAATAAAAAGCGATGTTGCCGATCTAAAAAATGTCGGTGATCGTTTCGGAGGAGCAATAACAGCCGCTCTGTTCCTCAAACAATTTACTGAAAATCGTGCGTGGATTCATTTGGACATAGCCGGTCCGGCCAGACAGGACAAAAGCACACCGACTTGTCAAAAAGGAGCCTCCGGCTTCGGAGTATTGGCAGGGCTTACATATCTTCAAAATCTAAACCGACAACAATCTTAATAGCAAAACTGTTCTTTGAGATTCTATTTGTTCATTTCAACGCAGTATGTATTGTATTTTTATACTTACTATGTCAGAATAGACATATGAAGAACTCAGATCTTCGTCAACGTATCGGTCGGGAAGAGTTTGATTATCAGAGCTTAATGTGGGCTCTCAACGACCTTGCCGCCCCGCGCGCGAAGGTCACTGCTTTCCTTAAGAAGGGGGTTATTATTCGTGTAAAAAAGGGACTTTATGTATTCGGTAAAGAATTACAATCAATCCCATATTCCAGAGAGCTGTTGGCCAACCTTATATACGGTCCGTCGTTTGTATCGCTTGACTATGCGTTGAGTTATCACGGTCTGGTACCCGAGCGTGTGACTGTATTAACCTCAGTCACACCCAAACGGCCAAAACGCTTCAGCACACCGGTAGGCACTTTTGTCTACCGCCATAGTCAACCGAATGGATTTCATATCGGAATGAATCGAGCTGAAACTCCCCACACCGCTTTCCTTATTGCAGGACCGGAACGTGCGCTGGCGGACAAACTATGGGATATGAAGGGGGTAAAGTGTCGCAGTAAAAAAGAAATGGAGCAGCTGCTGTTTACTGATTTGCGAATTGACAGAGATCGGTTTTGGAGTCTTGATGCCAAATTGCTCAATCTGCTAAGTCGGATACTAAATTCTAAAAGAGTTGAATTGGCAGCTACACTTATTCAAAAGGAGAAGCCGTGAATTCTGCCATAGATTCTATGCTTGCAAAATATTCTTTGCACAGTGTTGATGACTATGTAAATGCCCTTAGGGAAATTTTACAGGAAATCGTTTTGTGCGGTCTTTGGCGTGCCAAGTTCTTTGAGAAAGCCGCTTTTTACGGCGGAACCGCCTTGAGAGTCCTTTACAAATTGGACAGGTTCAGCGAAGACTTGGATTTCTCTCTGCTGAAGACTGACAAGAGTTTCAACCTGGCTTCGTACTGTAAATTTGTTGAAGACGAACTCAATGCATTTGGGTTTTCAGTAACTGTTATGCCAAAACAAAAGAGTGTTGAGAGCGCTGTACAATCTGCCTTTCTTAAGGCCGATACACAGTCGCTATTACTTCAAATAGAAACCTCAAAAGAAGTTTTTTCCCAATTTTCTCCAAATCAATATCTTCGCATCAAATTTGAGGTCGATACTGTCCCGCCGACATCCTTTAAGACCGAAACCGCTTTCTTGTTACAGCCGATTCCCTTTTCAGTTCGCGTTTTTGCACCGCCGTCTCTTCATGCCGGAAAAATGCATGCGGTACTGTGCCGAAATTGGAAAGATCGTGTAAAAGGTCGAGATTGGTACGATATGGTTTGGTATGTAAGTAGAAACATCCCGGTAGATTTAACGCACTTGAAAGCTAGAATGCTCCAAAGCAAACACATTGTCCCGGACGTTGCTTTTACTGAAACCCTTCTGAAACAGCTGCTTAAAGATAAGATAGATAACCTGGATATCGAACAGGCTCGCAAAGACGTGGAGAGGTTTCTTTTGAATCCGGAAACCGTCAAGGTTTGGTCAAAACCTTTCTTCCATGCTGTGGTTGAAAGACTATTAACAGTCTGACATTTAACTGTAAGAGATAACGCATTCGGCACAACATTTAGTTTGACAAGAGCCCGTGGACCACAATATATAGTGTCCGATGCCGGTGCTCTGAGCATTTGTTCAGAGCCAAAAAGGGAACCCGGTTAGAATCCGGGGCTGCCCCGCAGCGGTAAGCGAGAACGACCCCCACATTATTGCACTGATCTTTTTGATTGGGAAGCAGTGGGTAGTAGGAAACAGCTTTTTGCTCGCAAGCCCGAAGACCTGCCGGTATTTGGCGACAGAGAGAAAACTGTCGTCATTTGACCACGAAAGCCTCGCGGGAGGCGGCTGGGTCTCGACGGAACTTTTCCCACTGTTCCTCTGCACGACACAAAGCCGGTTTCCGTGATTCTTTCGTTTAACAGCTATACGGGAGGACTTTATGGGAACACACATTACATTGTCAGAGGTAAAAGAAGATTCTTCGATAGTAAAAAAATCAGAAGCTCGACTTTTTTCTGTTTTTTCTTTTATTACCAAAAGAGACGGCTCTTTGGAGCCTTTTGACACTGGACGAATTACTCGGGCGATAGCTAAGGCAGGAGCGGTTACCAAAGAGCTTAGTTCGGCTGAAGCTGACAAATTGGCTCGACGAGTACTGGTAATTGCGGCGTCTACGTTCGGTGACCTTCCTACAGTGGAGGGAATTCAGGATTTGGTGGAAGAAAGTTTAGTAGCCTCGCCTTATAGAAAAACCGCTCGTGCTTACATTCTTTATAGAGAGCAGCATAGGATCCTTAGAGAATTGGAAAGCGTCAGTCGCGCTGAGTTGGTGGATAACTACCTTGATCAATCTGACTGGATGGTGTCCGAAAACGCGAACATGGCTTTTAGTCTTCAGGGCCTCAACAACCACATAGCAAGCGATGTAACGCGCAAGTATTGGTTGGAACGTCTTTACGCGCCCGAAGCTCGAAGTGCGCACGAATCCGGGGATTTGCACATTCATGATTTAAATCTTTTGGCGGTCTATTGTGTAGGTTGGGATTTGGCCGATTTGTTAAGACAAGGTTTTCGGGGAGCTTCAGGAAAAGCTGAGAGCAGACCTGCTCGTCACTTTAGAACAGCGCTCGGTCAAATGGCCAACTTCTTTTACACCTTGCAGGGCGAGGCTGCCGGCGCTCAGGCTTTTTCGAGTGTAGACACTCTGCTCGCTCCGTTCATTGCAGCGGACGGTCTTTCTTTTAGAGAAGTAAAACAGGCTGTACAAGAATGGGTGTTTAATCTAAATGTGGCCACTCGTGTGGGATTTCAAACACCTTTTACCAACATAACTCTCGATTTAAATGTTCCGAAACGATTTGAAAACGAAGCTGTGCTGCTCGGCGGAGAGTTGCAGAACAACACTTATAAAGAGTTTCAAAAAGAAATGGATCTTTTTAACAGAGCGTTTTTAGAGGTAATGATAGAAGGAGACGCAAAAGGGCGTGTCTTTACTTTTCCTATTCCCACCTACAATATTACCAAAGACTTTAATTATAATGACCCTCGATTGGAGCCTCTTTTTGAGGTTGCCGCAAGATACGGAATTCCCTACTTTGCAAATTTCGTTAATTCAGAAATGTCACCAGATGATGCCAGGAGTATGTGCTGCAGATTGCGCCTAGACACCAGAGAACTCCGACGCAGGGGGGGCGGTTTGTTCGGAGCCGATCCGTTAACGGGATCCATCGGTGTTGTTACTCTGAATCTTCCAAGATTGGGACGCTTAGCTTCAAATCAATTAGATTTTTTTAAACGACTCGAAGAGCTAATGGACATCGCAAAAGAAAGTCTCTCAACCAAACGAAAAATACTCGAACGATTTACCGAAGGAGGCTTATATCCCTATTCCCGTTACTATCTGCGAGATATTAAAACTCGATACGATCAGTATTGGTTTAATCATTTTTCCACTGTTGGAATTGTAGGATTGGAAGAGTGTATAAAAAATCTAATCGGAAAGAGTTTGCTTGACAATGAAGGGCGAAATCTCGGCCTTGAGGTTCTCGATTTTATTAGAGCACGTCTTGCGATTTATCAAGAAGAAACAAATACTCAGTTTAATTTGGAGGCAACTCCGGCAGAAGGCGCAAGCTTTCGTCTTGCTGCGTTGGATCGCGAACTATTCGGGTCATCAGAAAATATCAATGCTTTAGCTGTTTACACCAACTCTTCACAACCTCCCGTCAATGCTTTCGACGATCCCTTTGCATTGCTTGATCACCAAGATGATTTTCAGACCAAGTACACAGGCGGAACAGTTTTACATTTTTGGTTGGGAGAGCGAATCGAAGATACCACCACAGTAAGATGTTTTATTAAGTTCGTATGTGAAAACTATAAGCTTCCGTACTTTACCTTGACACCTACTTTCTCAGTTTGTCCGGAGCACGGATATATCTCAGGCGAACATACCGTCTGTCCATCGTGCGGAGAAGAAACCGAAGTATACTCAAGAGTGGTAGGTTATTTGAGACCGGTAAAACAATGGAACAAAGGAAAAAAACAAGAGTTTAAAAGCCGCACTCTTTTTGACGGAAAACTCAGATGATTAGCGGCTTAATACCCTGTTCGTTTATAGATTATCCGGGAGAGCTTGCAGCAGTGCTTTTTACGCAGGGTTGCGATCTTAGATGCTTGTATTGTCATAATCCGCAACTCTGCAAAAAAACCGGAGACGCGCAAATTAGTTTTGACAAGCTCACCCGTTTTTTAACCGAAAGAAAAGGTAAGCTGACAGCCGTAACAGTAACAGGAGGAGAACCCGCGTTGCATCAAGAGCTGCCAAAGCTTTTAAGCCTTATACATTCTTTGGGATTTGCAGTGAAAGTAGATACCAACGGAATGCATCCGAAGATAATAGAGAAATTGGTATCAAAAAACCTGGTAGACTATGTTGCCGTAGATTTCAAAGCGCCTCCGAGCTCTGGGAAAGCTTTATCTAAATCGCTGACAGGTGTTGAAGATCAGGGAGAACGCGCTCTAGAAACCTTACAATATTTGGTAAAAAGCAAAATTTTGTACGAAGCTCGCACCACAGTTGTAGAGGCTTTTCACGACAAAGACTGTTTAAAACATATGGCCGATTGTTTGGCCTTAGCAGGAGTTAAAAAATGGAAATTACAACCCGTAGAAAAAGTAGAATCATATAACAAATTAAATCACCTGAACCCGCCTTCAAATGCTGTTTTAGCCGAGTCACTGAAAGCAGCTAAAAAGCTTGGTATAGATGCCGCCATTCGACCTTCATACAAAGGGACTTAGTCCGCCTTGGACAAACGGATCTGCCTTTAACAATGCTGTTACAACTTCAACAATACAAGAAGTGAATTTTTAGGACCGTACATCTAAACTCTCTAGACTTTCCCTCTCTTGGCCTCTAGCTGCACTCTGATATCTGCCATTTTTGCGGGAGTCAGGCCGAATTTTGACAAGGCAAAGAAAGAAAAGCAAAGACCTATAACCGGTATTCCGGCCAAATAGAGTCTGATCATATTGAGGCTGTGTGCGGTTTGTGCAGCTTCGAGTTTTGCGTCAAATCCGGTGGTTTCCAGTACGACTCCGGAAATACCGATTCCCAGAGCCATGCCGACTTTCATTATCCAAGAACCGCATGCGTTGAAGGCACCTTCACGACGTTTTCCGGACTGAAGCTCGTCGTAGTCTATAACGTCGGCAAGCATTGAGCCGTATAGCATCCAAAAGCCGGCACCGGTAAAGGCTATGCCTCCTGCGGCTAATAGCTGAAGCCAAATTATTTTCGGATTATACAAAAACCAAGTAGCCAAAAACACCGCGATGGCTGTGCTTTGTACAATCATCATGGTAGATCGCTTTCCGATATTTTTGGACAGCATCGAAAATATAGGAATACCCACTACAGCGAAGATCATATTTGCCAGACCCATACCAAAATTCCATTTCGAACCCAACGCCAAATCACCTCCGCAAACATAGTAGACTGTCGTGTAATAGCCTAGAGTACCCACCATGCTGGTTCCCAGACCGTAGGCCAAAGCCATGCCGATTTGAGCGCGAAACGGACGGCATTTTAGCGATTTCCAAATAGTGTCGGCAATTCCTATTTGAGTTTGGTTTTTTCCCAATACTACTTTGTCGTAGTAACGCTCCTTTACAACACCGAAAACTATTATTCCGACGATGATCATAACAATACCGATAAGGACAGAATAAACTCTGGCTCCTGCAAGCACATCAGGTTTGCCGGTTTGTACATCGTTAAAAATGTTTAATGTTACAAACGCTGCAGCAAAAAACATTCCCACTTCGGGAAGCTTTTGAATAACCGTTCGGTAAGAGTAAACGCTTGTACGCTCGTGATAGTCAGGAGTAAGCTCAGAACCCAAACTCTGATAGGGCATATTAAAACAGCTTACGATGGTAATAAAAATGCCTGACGAAATAATCATATACCAAAAATAACCCGTCTCGCTCCAATCTCGTCCCACAAAGAAAAGAATCGGAAAAGTAAGGCCGGCTAAAATCGAGCCGATTAAAATGTAAGGGCGACGACGTCCCCATTTCGAACGAGTATTGTCCGAAAGCCATCCGAACAAAGGATCAGAAACGGCGTCAGCCAGTCTGTTGATCATCAGCACAAGACTTACCAAAGAAGGTGATACATGCAAAAAAATGTTAAAAACCGGCCAAACCATGGTGGGATACATCCAGTTTCCCCAAACATCATTGGTTGCACCTAAACCGTAAGCAATCTTTTGAGATACCGGTACACGGTCAGACTCTAAGGTTTCATGCAATGTATCAGTAGGCATTGAATTACCTTTGTCAGTATCGGTATTTTCCGCCATTCTACCTCCTGAAAATTTTTGTGTCCGTAATCGCACCAAAACAAGTACGGATGGGTCTAGTCTAAAGCCAACTTAAACGTTTTAGGTGTCAATGTCTATGGAGTAGTTACTTAAATTTGTTCTACTGAATTTTGTTTGATTCTCTAAAGGGTTCGTTTTTTTTTAGACAGGTATTTATTTGTTCGTCAGTTAGAACACCCTCTATTTTTAAAAACAAAACAGTTCCGCCCGCTGTTGCAGCCGGCCATACAAAAATAAATACAAGAGGCATTGTAAAAGACAATACAACCGCTGCTCCAAAACCGATTATTGCAAATCGATTTTTTCGGGCCAGCTCAAGTCGATCTTTCCAAGACAATCCGCGCCTGGCAGCACACCAGTCCACATAATCCATTGCGGTATACTTACATAAGAAATATCCTCCGACTATTGCGTAGACCAGATTTCCTACAACAGGTATCAAAAGGCTTAAGATAAATAGAGGTCCGAGCCAGGCTATTTTTAAAAGAAATCTTATAAAAGCAAACACAATAGACCTATGAATATCCTTGGCAAAAAATCCCAACGAAAAATCAGCAGATTTCCAGGTACCTAAAATAGTCTCTATTTTTTCAGACAAAAAATCATTGATTGAAAGGGTTAATAAGTAAAATAGAAATGCAGAAACAATAGCCGAAAACCCGGCGCATGCAAAAAATACGGTTACAGATGTTAACCTCCAAAGAAGGTGCTTCAATCCGAACCAATCGCTCAAAGACGGTTCCGCCCAAAACAACCGAACCAGATAATCCGAAAAATGCCAAAACAGCACCCAGGAGGAGGTTACAATTATCAAAGCAAGCAGCATGGGAAAAATATAGTATTTGGCGGTTTCTTTCCGAAAAGCATACACAAGTCGCATGCCTTGAAAAAAACACTTAATCCCGTCAAATAAACTCAAATCAGCAGCGGCAATTTGTTTGGTTGTGGAATTTACAGATAACATGTGGTTTTTGTCATATCTAATTTAGGTATACAAATCAAACACGCTTTTTGCAAACAACCAGACCAGTGAATTCGACTCTTCAATGCTGTTTCAAGTTTGAGCAGATTTGTGTTTCTTTATCCCTATCGACCTTCTTGAAAAATACATTATAAAGGCGATTGTCTTTCGCAGCGGTTGGATTGGGACCGACTGTAATGCTTACCTTTACCCGTTCGCTTGCAGTGATAACCGGAGAGACAAGGTGTTTTTCGTGAAGATGTGCAATCCATTCGACCTTGCTGTCATGACAGTCGACCTGCTTGTGCACGCCTATGAGAGCTTGATCGGTCATAAGAGCCCAGGTGCCTTTGTCCAACCAGAGGTTGTGAACCTTTCCGAACAGGCTCCGGTTAATGGGAATGTATAGGCGGTCGTTTTCGTCCATTTGAGCTTGGGTTTTTGGATCCGTTCCGGTCAAAAAGTAACAGGGAACGGTTACCATGTCTTCGGTTCGAGTAATACCTATAGAGCTATTCTCTTTTTTTACAAAGACCTGGGCCTGTACCCGGTTGCCGATTTTGGCGACAAATCGGGAAAACTGATAAGCTTCATAAAAACTCGGCATTTTGGCGAGCTGTTTGCCGGGCGGCCACCCCGATCCCGGGTCTCCGCCGGCGTGATTGAAAACGATGATGTCGGGGGAGCGTTTCATTACGTATGGTCCGCTTCCTATGGTCCGCTTCCCAGCTCGTGTCCGATGGGTCCGTTGCCGAAGTTTTTCGGCAGATTTTTGGTTAGGTAACCATCGTTCAAGCCCAACATGTCAAGGGCCGGAAGCTCGGACCAAAAAGGAAGAGCGCCGGCCGCGTCTACGGCGATCATTGGTTTTTGCTTTTTAAATGCGGTTTTGAGCAGGTGTCCAAAGGATTCGCCGTTCCACTCCCAATGGTTACGGATGCGCACACCTTTAACCTGTTTGTCGCCGTAGTTAATGGTAAAGTTGACAATCGCTAGCAGTATCAGTGCAATAAGGGCGGTCGTCTTTAGGTCCTTGATGAGCCATTTCGCCTTCGAAACTCCCTCAGAAAGTGCCAACGCCAACACTGCAAACAGAGGCACCATCTGTCGATAAGCATAAAAATGGTCACCCCCTACAATGATTTGGTATCCAATCCAACAGACCGATATCACAAAGGGGATGAGCCAACAGTGGAGGCGGATTTTTTTATAGGAGATTACAATCCCGAATGTAGCAAGGGCTATGATAATAGCCATACCCGGAAGACTCTTGGAGATGAACTCAACTCCCATATTAAGCCGGGTATCGGTGAACGCCACTTTGGCCCGCGCCGTGTTGGGAATCCAATCTCCGTAATACACAATGCGAAATATCATCTGCCCGGCAACGAATAAGGTTGGCAGGGATGCAAACCGGACAAGAGCGCTGAGCGATTTTTTCTCAACGACAAGACAAATGAACATCCCCAGTCCGGCGGACGCACAGTAGAGAGGGGCATCTGCCCGCGTAATGCAAACAAATGCAAACAGCAGGCTCGCTATCATCAGATCCCGTTGTTGAATCGATTCACCATCAAGGGCTCGAAATAGAAAGAACAGAGCCCCCGCGAGAAGACCTGCCAAAAATCCGTGTTCCAATCCTCCCATGGACCAGATGGCCAGAGGAACGCTCCCTGCCAGAAGAAGGCCGGAACTGAGTAATCGGTAGCTGTCCAGCCGAAAACCCTTGTTTGAGAGGGAGGCAAATAGAATAACCGAGAGTCCGCCCAGGGTTCCCAAGAGTCGGGCACTCCAGACAAAGTTTCCGCTAATCCCCCCAATAAGAGCATTGAGCAGCACCCAAAAGAGATCGGTATACCCCTCCACTCTCTCTCCATCAGTCCAAGTGAGACCGTACCCTTGAGTGAGGCGTTTGGCGTACCTAAGTGCGATGAATGCGTCGTCAGACATATACGGCAAGTGGGAATAGGCTATGACGACAAATAAGGTGCCGACCCCAAAAAAGATCAACCAGGGAATTACTTCGGAGGTTACAAGCGAGCGAGCACGACTAAAAATAGAAATACGAATGTTCATGCTTGAAAAACTGTTTCAAAAAACACGCCAGTTTCAAAACGAGATCGTTCGTTTTGTTTACAAATATAATTACTGATAGTTACAGCTTGTTGACCTTGGCCGGAGGATGAAATCCTGTGCCACATTGTGCCGTTTCGTGCGGCGTTTGGCATGAAAAGGTGCTGCATGAAAAGGGACCGGACTCACTGAAAAGGGCAGCATGGGAAAAATACAGTATTTGGCGGTTTCTTTTCGAAAAGCATACACAAGTCGCATGCCTTGAAAAAAACACTTAACTCCGTCAAATAAACTCAAATCAGCAGCGGCAATTTGTTTGGTTGTGGAATTTACAGATAACATGTGGTTTTTGTCATATCTAATTTAGGTATACAAATCAAACACGCTTTTTGCAAACAAACAGAATTTGGTCATAAGCGCTAAATCACACAAGGCGGCATACACCATATTTTCTCCGTCAGCGGCAAAGCATCTGCGGTTTGGCAAATTAGCAAGCCCGCTTTCTTTCGGCAAAACAAAAAACGCATTCTAGAATAGCCAAATTATGAACAGTTTACAAATTGGAGTATTGATTTGAAAATTGACACTAAAAAAATAGCTTTACTTAAACGGATGTTTTAGGAAATCTAGAAGAATCGAACGCAGTAAACAGTATCTTTTTTCTGATCGGGATAAATTTTCATGAAAAGATTAAAAATGACATAGGGTGATATGAGTGGAGACATTAAAGCACAAAAAAACCGGATGAAATGGAATTTCCTTGGAAACACTATTTTTTCGAATACTTTGGTCTTATATTAACGAGCAGGTCTAAGGCATATTCAAACTAGGAGACTACTATGCTAAGAAAGATTTGGGTAATTTTAACATCTTGTTTCATCATTTCATGTTTTACTGATTCAAAAGACTCTGACAAAGACTCTGACAATGGTAGTATTGACACCAATTCAGGAAATGCAAACACAGATGATACTGATATGGTATCGGACACAGGTGATGAACAATGCGGCGGGCAGCCTGACTTTACAAAATGCTCGTTGGTTACAACTCAGGATAGTGCGTACGATATTTGCGTCAACGGCTATTGTCAGTCTCCTGGATGCGGCACTGCTGTGTGTAATGCACCATATCCTCATTTCACGCTTCCCGACACGAATCAGCGCATATGTTACAATTTGTCAAGGTCTATTACATGTGCTGATTCGGGTAAATCACTGAGTGGACAAGATGCTCAATATGGATGGGATGTTAATCACTTGGAGACCGAGCGATTTACAAGAAATCTAGATTCAGCAGAAGAGCCTTTGGTGACAGACAATGTGACGAACCTTGTCTGGCAGGGCTGCTTCGCCGGTTTATCCGGTAATGACTGTGCTATAGGTACTCTGAAAGTGTATGCATGGAGTGAGGCCTTTACATATTGTAACACTCTGCAATGGGGAGGACTTGACAACTGGCGGCTTCCCGATCAGTGGGAGATTGATTCCATATTAGATTCAAACCAGCAAAATCCGTCAATTGACATCACAGCGTTTCCGGCAACACCGTCATTTGGGGGAGTTTGGTCATCATCGTCTTACGCCGAACCTGAAAGCAGCGGCGCATGGTATGTGGATTTTGCAAGCGGTTATACTGGCAGGGATTCAAAGAAAGGCGAATATCATGTGCGCTGTGTACAGGGAGGAACACCCATTAGAGTAGTGAAAAATCAGCGTTTTATTTTTGACATTTCGGAGAGTACCGAACCCGTAGTTTCTGATACGGTCACCGACATGATGTGGCAGGGGTGTGCAGCAGGCCTCTCAGATGAATCATGCAACATTGGTACAGCAAAGGAAATCACTTGGGATAAAGCACTGGATTATTGTGAGAGCCTTAGCTGGGGTGGACACAGTGATTGGCGACTGCCAAACAGAATAGAGCTGTTTTCTATTTTGGACACAAACAAATATGAACCTTCTCCATTGATTGATGTTACTGCGTTTCCGGCTACTCCGTCATCAAATTTTTGGTCATCAACGTCTCGAGTAGGTATCGTGGATCGAAATATTACAGATCAAGCCTGGGTGGTTGATTTTAAAAATGGTGAAGTGGTTTACCACAATAAGAGCTATGAAAATCATGTCCGATGTGTTCGCGGCGGATCATGAATTACTCTGTTCTTAATTTAAACCCAACATACAGTTCCCCCTGACGCGGACAGGTCCGGCATTCTCGCTTTGTCCGATGCAAGGCCGATATTGCTCATTCATCGTCCTCGTCCCATATATCATCCGTTTAATGCCAAAGTTCCTCCTTGAGCTGTTCATATACGTGAAAGGAGATCGGGCACACAGAGCAGTTCCCGACAGCCTGGGACAGCCGGAAGACGAAGTCCTCTTTGTGGAGGTGTCGGTAGGATCGGCACGCTTCGGGGCGATGCTCGTAAACGCTGCAACAATTCCCCTCCAGAAAGGGACAGGGGCTCTGCTTCAATGTGAGTTCCTCATCCTCATCTCGGACAAGGTACGAAGAGACGACCGAGTCCGCTGAAATTCCAAGCCCTGCAGCCAGTCTCTTAACATTGGTATTGTCCAGCGTCGGCAGAATAACACGACAGCAGTTGCCGCAAGCACAGCAGTCAATTTGGGCAGCCGCCGCCTCGTAATGCCGATGCACAACGGCGTCGATCTCCTCAACCTCCATGTCGATGTTCTTAAGAAATGAACGGAAACGCCAATTGGCGTCTGCGCGCTCCTCCGCAAGCGTCTCGATTACCTTAAGATCTGTAAGCAGTTTCAATTTAACTCCTTTCGAACCGTTCAGTCGGGTTTATGACAAGGTGCCGGACTCACTGAAAATGGTAGGTGATCTCACGAAAATCGTAGATCCATAGCTTCGTGTTTAAGGTGATTTTGCGGCCGGACGTGCATTGAAGAAGATGACCTTGACCTTGAGTTAGGGGCGTAGAAGATTTGGGGGAATTCTAATTGTCGCTGATTAGATAACCCTTGCGGTGCCGGGCCTGTCGACCTTTTGAATATTTGGCGGCTGTCTTCTTTCTGTATTTTAATTTTAATTCATATTGAGGATAAAGTATCTATCGTTAACAAAGCGCACTGCCCAATCGACACCGGCTAGAAAACCGATGACAACGTTGGTATCGAGAATATATTTAGTTCCACTCATCTCGAAGCATTTTCTGAATCAACAGAGGGTCGGAGGAGAAACGCGGTGAATCTTTAAGCGAGCCGGCAAGGCCTGTTAATTTTTTAGACATCGCAACATCGGTCTCCGATTCCAAAGCTTGCTCGGTATCCTCCGCTTTAGTGTCTAGGGTAACACGAATTCTTAACCCATCAGATAAAGTAAGTTTCCGAAGAGGGCGAATTATGCCGTTTTCATAAATTGCGTCAATTGTCTCTTTCATTTCGATCACCTTGAATCTAGAGTATATCCTAGTCGGCATAGAATTCAACACATTCACAAATAACAGTAATTGGCGAACGGAAGGAAGGATACCTATCCAAGCCGACGTTTGTTTCTGCCTGAAAGGTGCTGCCTGAAAGGTGCCGGACTTACTGAAAAGGGCATCTATTTGTCTTGGGTGAGTCAAATATTGCCGTTCGGTCATTTCTCTACGTTCTTGGCCGGCTGTTTACGATGAAAATCAATTCCAAAAACTTGGAGACCATCAATATCTGGACTTTGCGAACAGCGTTGATCAGCTTCCCCCTGCAATGTGTCGACAAGCACTGAGAATTTTTGACAGACGGGGTCTTGCTTAGCTTTCTTTCGTTCTCCCCTCGAACATAACAGCAAAACGCCGTGCCTCGATTTCTGTTTTCTCAGATATTGATCCACCAGTTGTTCGTGAAGCGCGTCCTTTAACTCTTGATAATTCCAGTTTTCAGCAATCTTAATTTCAATGCTCACAGGAGCCCTTGCGCAACTGGAATGATGAACACGGATATCAGGTTTTTTTTCGTCAGCAACCTCTTCTTCGCGGGTATATGAGCAGCCATGTTTGTCTTCCCTCGTAAGCTTGTCCGCGATCCACTTTTGAAACTCCTCTTCTGCTGCGTCTGTGAAAACATTTCGAAGGCTAAATTCACCTCGTTCCACAAATTCTCTAATGTCATCGAGCCTATCAATAACAACACGAAACAAGTCATCCGCGCTTCTTATCGAAATGACACCATTTCGACTCCACTTAAGTGCTTCTTCCAGAGACATCGGCTTGCTTTGAAGGGAATGTTTCGACAGACATAACCGCGCTTGGTTGAGTAAGATATTCCGTTGTTCTTTCAATCGGGGATCCTCCGCCAAGGTTTCCATCGCCCTGACGGCCTCCATTGTACCGATAGTGACTAAATATTGTATGAGGCGATCGCGAAAGTCTTCTGCTTTGTGGCGGTCTGTAACCAAATGTGCGTCATCTTCTCTTTCCAACATCGGAATATGTTGATAGACGATCGGAATCAGTCGTGTTAATGCATCGACGTTACGAAAGAGAGAGGCAACTCTCTCAGCGTCACCGTAATTCGAGTTTAACTTCGCACAGATGGAAAGAAGCAGTTCATCAGTCTTAGACTGAGCGTCTTCTTCACAAAATCTTTCGAGAAAATTGACCGCTTCCGAAAGGCTGCATTCCGCCCAACCGATCCACCACCATGCTTTTTGAGCAGTCCGTTGCTCAACATCAACCTGAGTCGCACATATCTTGGCAAGTCGCAACCGGTCCTGAGCTGAAAGATGGGCTGAAATTGTAAGCCCATACTCAAGCGAGTGCTCGTTTGCAGGAGGATGCTTTTCGATTTCTTTAAGGGCAACCTGAGCAATTCCATCGCGCAAACTAGCCGGCATGCGCTCCAGCGGGGCCAGAAACTCCGGGCAATGTTTTTCGTCAACCAATCGCAAGTCTTCGACAATTGCAGGACTTAACGCTTCCACAACCTCTTGCGGAAACATCGTCGAAAGAGATTCAAACCAATCTGGGAATCCGTTGATTTGATGAATCGCATACCGAGCAGCGGTCTTGGCGTCGTTGGGGGACATGGAATCGATAGAGAGACCGTCGTCAAAATCCAGGTTCAATCCCGCGAGGCCGACCAAGTTCCAATTGTAGATAGAATTGCGATCATCTTGTTCAAATCTAAATTTTGGGATATGGGTGCGCCAGAATGCCTTCATGCCGCAGGAAACCGCATCAGCAATCACGTCGCCGTAGGATTCTCTAACTTTTGCGATTAAGAAGCCTCGTCGTGTTACTGCCCCACTATCAGCATCACGTCGAACACAAGAAAGCAGATGAGCATTATTCCCCGTGCGTATCGAATCGATATTTTCATTTAGAATCCTAAGACTTTCAATATGGTCTTTTTCAGCCTTCAGCCCTCGTTCATTCTCAAGCTGCTGCCTCTTAATTTCAAAGGCACTCAGTTCACGAACGACTATATTCATATCGCGTTCTTCGCGTTCTATTTCTAAGAATGATTCGTTTTCTTGAATGAGTTGACAAAGATCATCTACTAGTTTTGGACAATGGGCCTTCAAGCCTAGAATCAGTCCGAAACAAAGTTGACGTTTCGATTGATCTTCGTGATGAAGAACGTCCTCTAAAAGCCAAGGCAAGTCATCTAAGTTTACAGGAGAGTTGTATTGGATGAACCGCGCTTTCCGAATCCCTTCGAACTTGCACGTCTTTTCAAGTTTTTCTGCTCGCCTCCAAAATTGCCATTTTCGTACGCCGACCTTGCGTTGAATGAATTTTTTAATATAGGATTGGCGCGTTGAGCTCCGATCATCAAGAATTATCCTCAGCGCATCCTGTAAAGCCCCCGAGGGCTCATCATTTTCTCCTAAAGACTCTATTTCCACAGAGCATAGGCTGACAATTCCTTCACGAATGGCAGAATGTGCCCGGGAAGTCGACCGATCAGTTTCAAGTAAATATGACAAAACCCTTTGCCTATCTTCGGATGGGCACTTTTTCGAGAGACCGCTAGAAATGAAATTCGTGTATCCGTCGTGATAGTTTCGCGATTCGTGCTGAACCTTATTCATTATTTCAAGAAGCTGATCCGTGGATATGTAACGGGGATAGAATTTCGAGATAACTGTTCCCGCCATATCTTGCGGCCACTTTTCCATCAACAACAATTTCGATACCAATGTCCGCGATGCTTCTATATCCTCCAAAACGGCAATTGCGTCTATTGCGCTGCAACGTGTACGCGATTCAGCCTCAGTCTTTGTTGCCCAGATCATAGCCTCATTAAGGCAGATACTCAGCTTTCCAAGTTCGACGAGCTCAAACAGGTGACGGATAGCATCATCGGGAAGATCGGTGCGTATGAGTCTCAGTTGCACGACTTGTCCCAACTCTCGTGCAAAGCGCCGGAGGGAAACATAGTCATACATTGGATACAGCCGTTCGCACGATTTATAGAGAGACAAATAGGAATCGAGAATTTTTTCCCGATCGGGGATGCTCAGGCGTTCCGGATCGCCCTCCTGTAGTAGCACGGCCGGGTCACATTCAATCAATTGCTCAAGGATTTTAGAATCCGAAAGGGCTAACCATGCTGCGGTTGGCGCCAGGTACCGAGGCACAAAGCAAACGCATATTCGGAATCGAAGATTTTCACGCTAAAAGCGAGCGCGGTGTC
>CAYWLQ010000045.1:0-34484 GCA_964458775.1 uncultured Myxococcales bacterium
GGACACAGATACGGACACAGATACGGACACGGACACGGACACAGATACGGACACGGATACGGACACGGATACGGACACGGATACGGACACGGACACAGATACGGACACGGATACGGACACGGACACAGATACGGACACGGACACAGATTCGGATACAGAACCGGAAATTATTGGAGCGACTCCGCCGATGGGATGGAATTCGTGGAACACCTTTGCCTGCAATGGGCTAAATGAGACCGTCGTTAGAGCGACTGCGGATGCCTTTATTTCAAGCGGAATGGCAGCTGCAGGATACGAATACGTTAATCTTGACGATTGTTGGATGAATGGGCGTGACCAATCATCGGGACGTTTGAACGTAGACGCGGATAAATTTCCGTCGGGAATAGCAGACCTTGCCAACTACATTCACGGTTTGGGCCTCAAAATCGGTATTTACACAACCCCGAACAACTTGACCTGCACAGGACTCTACGGAAACGACCCCCGGCGCGTGGGAAGTCTAGGACATGAGGAAACCGACGCGCAAACTTTTGCTGAGTGGGGAATCGACTACCTAAAGTACGATCTGTGTGCCGGTAAGATGCAAAGCTTTATCGTGATGCGTGATGCACTGCGAGCCACAGGACGTCCCATCTTTTATAGCATCAATCCGGCAAATCAGGGCCCATTCTGTACGCCGACAAATTGCGCGACAGCGCCTGCGGGTTTTGAATTCAATCTGCCCGATGTTGCGAACATGTGGCGCATTGAGATGGATATCTGGGATGGTTGGAACGAAATTCTCAGGTGCATTGATGCGAATAAGGACGAGTATATTGGAGCCGGTCCCGGGCACTGGAATGATCCGGACATGATGGAGGTCGGAAATCCAGGTTTGAGCAATACTGAAAGCCGCGCCCATTTCAGCATGTGGGCTATCATGGCGTCACCGCTCATCGCCGGCAATGATGTGACCAAGATGAGCGCGGCGACAATTGAGACCCTCACAAATCCTGAGGTCATTGCTGTCAACCAAGATCGACTCGGGTATCAAGGTCGCGTCGTGGCCAAGACCGGTAATGACCTTGAGGTCTGGTCGAAGGAGCTGTCAGAGGCCCACACACGGGCAGTGGCTCTTTTCAATCGCGGTTCGGGCAATGCTTCTATGGCTGTCAACTGGAGTGACATAGGTCTTCCCTCAGGCGATGCTACGGTTCGCAATCTTTGGACCCATATGGATCTTGGTGTGTATAACAACTCGTACACTGCCGACAATGTAGCCGGCCACAGCGTTGTAATGCTCAAGATCGTGAGCCGCTAGATGTTGATCTACTTGGAGAACATAGCCTGATAGCCGAGATGCTGAATCAGATGGTCAAGTACTGTAATGGCGGTCATGGCCTCTGCAACCGGCCAAATACGAGCTACAATGGTCGGATCTCGTCTGGTAATAGCCGCCAGCTCTTTGTTTTCGAGGGTGTATTTGTCAATTGTATGTTGCGGCTTATCGATTGTCGGAGTCGGCTTTACAGCAAGTCTTACCACGATCGGCTGACCGGTTGTAAGACCGCCTGTAATACCGCCGGCGTTGTTTGACTCGAATACGACCTTTCCGTTTTCAGAATGCATGGCATCATTGGATTGAATACCTGTCATGTCTTTTACTGCAAAACCGGAGCCTATCTCCACGCCTTTTACAGCACCGATACCTAAAAGACGTCCTAGCTCAGCATCCAGCTTATAAAACATAGGCTCACCCAAACCTGCAGGAGCGCCGGTCACCAAAACCTCAACAACTCCACCGGAGGAATCACCCGTTTTGTAAATCCTGTTACACTCTTCCACCATGGCATTAGCAACACCAATGTCGGGGCAGTTTATAACGTGATGCACACCGTATTTATCTGACACTTCTTGATCGGTCATTCTGGGAGCTTTTTCCCGGATTTCGGCAATTTCTTTCTCTATCTCAGCAAAAATTCGGGTTTTCTCCATAAAGCGCATTTCGTTAACCACACGCTTCTTTACGTAGATCTCTTGATAGAAGGGATCTAGGTCGCGTCTCATTCTTTTATAGTTATCTGTGTATTTCAATATGTGGTCGTAATTCATTTCAGGACAGACAACACCGGCTGCTTCTTTGACATATGAGAAGACCCTAATACCGAATTTTTGCAAAATCTTTTTTGCAATGTAACCGGCTGCCACAATAGTTGCCGTATACCTGCCGCTAAAAAAACCTGCTCCAATGGCGTCATCACTCGGGCCGTATTTCATAAAAGATGCATATGAACAATGACCCGGTCTTGGAGTACGATTTGTATCTTGGTACTGTTTGATATGAATAAAGTGTCTGTCCAAATTGGGAATGAGAATAGTAAGAGGAGTACCGTTGGTTAAAAATGCGTTTTCACCGTTTTCTATGGTGTCTGCTGCATTTACTCCTGTGTAGATTATAGGAAGATCAGGTTCTACACGCGGGCTTGACAACTCGTCAGCTCCAGGTTTGCGAAGTAAAAGATCACCGTAGATCTCTTGCTCGGTAATAGACATCCCGGGCGGGTTCCCGTGGATCATAGCGGTCAGACCTTCTTGGTAGGATCCTCCTGCAATGGTAACTTGAAAACATCGTCCAAAATGACAACCTAGCATTTAATTCTCCTGTTCGGTTGGGCAGCTACTCGCCGATCATCATTCGAGCGCCGAGTTGTTGCATTAAAGTTACATATTCCGGGAAAGTTACATTTACGGCTTCAGCCGTATCTATTACTCCTCCATCTTCTATGGCCAACAGAGCCAAACTCAAAGCCATAATGATTCTATGATCGTCGTGACCCGATAAAGAAGCACTTTTCAATCTGGGGCAATGGTGAATTATCAATCCGTCGGGAAGCTCTTCTGTTTTCACACCCAACTTGCCTAGTTCCTTGGCCATGACAGCAATGCGATCGGTTTCTTTCTTTCGAGCTTGCGGAACATTGAGAAGCCTGGTGGTTCCCTCTGCAAAAGCACCGGCAACTGCCATAGCGGGTAATGCATCGGGAGTCCTATTCATATCTATATCAATTCCCTTAAGTTGAGACCTTCTTATCCTTACAGTGTGGTTGTCGACACGAATTTCTGCTCCCATCTGCTCTAAGTAGTCGGCAACGGATTTATCCGGTTGGCTGTCCGAAAAATCGAGTCCCGAAAGAGTAATATCAGAGCGCAAAAACGCACCGGCACATAAAAAGAATGTGGCACTGGAGAAATCAGCAGGAACATGTATATCAAAAGGATTATATTTTTGTCGTCCCTGAATCTCAATGCGCTTAAAGTCGAAGTTTTCGTAAAGAATTCCTTGGCGATCCAACCAATCCATGGTCATTTTTACGTAGTCAGGTTCGTTTAGCAGCGTAATATTAATACGTGAATCCCCATGGGCCAAAGGACATGCCAAAATAAGACTGGTCAAATACTGGCTCGTAAAACATTCGATGGAGGTTTCACCTCCCATTAAAGTGCCTTGTACCGAAATCGGTGCTGTTCCTGTGTTGTTTGTTGAGACAGCTCTTGCTCCCAAGTCGGTTAGGGATTGCAACAAAGGCATAATGGGTCGACTCTGTATTTGATAATCTCCGGTAAGAGTAATAGGTCTTGTTCCGGAACTCAGAGCGGCGGAACCTGCAGCAATCCTTAAAGTAGTTCCTGAATTTCCCACATCAATCACTTTGTCGGGAGGCATAATTCGACCGTTTGTTCCTGTTACAGTCCATTCTTCCTGATTCGACGTATCTATTTCAGCACCAAGAGCTCTGTAACAACTTACTGCACTCATGGTATCCCCTGATATTAAGGGATTTCGCAGAGTGCTGGTTCCGTCTGCTAGGGAAGCAACTGCCACGCCTCTAATAGTATGAGACTTAGATGCCGGAATAGGAACCTGGCCGACTAGAGTGGATTTTTGTGCAAAGAGTTTCATTTATACCTCAAAAAAGAGAGCGTATAGATACGCTTTAAACAGATGTTTAACTTAAAAGTTCCTGTTTTTGAAGTGTTTTCAGTCTTGAAAAGTTTTCAGACACTTTGGGATGGGTGTTTTTTAGCGAGATTGCAGTTGTCCAAGTCGTCTATCTAACTCGGCAAGGCGGTTTTGGATTATTTTGGCTTGCTCTTCTGCCGCATTCAAACGGAAAGTAGGTTTCTGAGCAGGTGTATTGTTTTCAGCATTTTGGTTTAGAAGTCGGGTTTTTAAGCTAAACAGAACTCGATTCATCCACATAATTCACCTCGCTGTTTGGCGTCTGCAAAAACAAGGCCGGCGCAAACTATTTTATCAATTTATTGTTATTATGGTATTTTTTTGGAAAAGCCATTTAGATATCAATTTAAAAGATGCGAAAGAAATGTTGCACTTTTGAAAAACTATTCATTCAAATTAAACAAAAAATATCATTTTTTACTGAGATTCAGAGGTCTTTGCTGCTGTATAAAAAATTATGCAGCGAAAAAAGATGAACCGTAGGACGTTTACAAGATCACTATTGGTCGGTAGGGGGAATACCTCCAATAGCTGATTTTTTAGTGAAAACACATCAGCATCAGTTCTTTGATTTGAACAGCTCCAACTTTCTGTATAATAAGAAATGTATTGGAGTCGACCCGGTCGATAAGTAACCGGGGGAAAAGTTTTTTAAGGAGAATTATAATGAAACTCAATTTACCTCTGTTATTACTAATATCTCTTATTTTGCCGGTTATAAGTTGCGAGGACTCCCCTCTTATCGATTACAACAACAGCAACGAAAATAACAATGGCAACAACAACGGCGGCCCTGACCAGGAATACGGTGACGACAACTGTGAATCCAAGCTTGTTGCAATTATAAGAGATTTTCCGGCAACTCATCCGGATTTCTATCATTCCGGTTACAGTTATGCGACTACCGGCATGGTACAAACGAGTCTTGATAAAGATCAAAAACCCGTGGCCGGCAGTGTTGATATGTATTCGTCAAATCTTCATCAGTGGTATCGAACAACTTCGGGGGTTAACCTGGAGTTTACTCATGAGATTCAACTGGTAGATGACGGAACCGGCAAATTCGTATTTGACAGCAATCTCTTCTTTCCCTTGGACGGAATGGGATTCGGACATGATATTCCGGAACATACTGATCATAATTACCTTTTTACCTCTGAGCTTCGTTTAAATTTTATATATCAGCCGGGACAAACCTTTACTTTTAGAGGTGATGATGATCTTTGGGTATTTATCAACGGATTGTTGGCAATTGATGTCGGAGGAATCCATTCACCAGTGGAAGGTAGTGTAAATATTGAACTGTTCTCAGCTATGAACGGTTTGAACATGGTTCCCGGACAAAAGTATACAATGCATATCTTTCATGCAGAAAGAAATCCTACCCAGTCTAATTTTCGCATAGAAACCACCATCGGTTGCTTTACTCCAATCATTGTCTAGAATAAGTCTTGCAGGTTGTGTAAGACTTATTTTGTTTCTTGGCGTATAGTTGTTGTCAGTCGTTACTGCTTTGTTATCGCACACAGGAGGATAATATGATTACAACACTTCAGGAATTGTCTGATATTGCATATCGTCTAAAAAAAGAAGGTGCCTATACAGAAGCTCTTAAGGCATTTCGTCTTGTACTCGAAGCAGTTCCTCTTGATTTTGATTTGAGACTTAATATCGGCGACCTTTTGGCAGTAATGGGTCAAACCAAAGCAGCTCTGATGGTTTATAAGTCTGCGGCCGAACATGATATAAAAGCCGGAAATCCTTTGCGGGCAATGGTTGCAGCCAAAATACTTGCGCAATATGGCGTTGACATATCAGCTGTTGTTTCGTTAATGGTCGAAAAATATTCAGCCGGCTCTTCTTACATAGGAAGAAGCATCAAGCTCGCTCCAAGTGATTATTCAGTAAAGGTTAGAGAAGGAATTGATGTTAACTATCCGGTTTCGGATCTCAACGCATTTATAGCTGAGACGGCTCTAATGGCAGCTGACATATCAACAATAAGAAACTATCCGGCTTTGGTTCCGCCTTTACCTATTTTCTCGACTCTTGACAAAGCCTCATTTGAAGAATTGTTTTTAAATCTTGAGCTGTGTCGACATAGCGAGGGCGAGTTGGTTGTAGAACAAGGCAAGCCGGGGGATGCGCTCTTCTTCATTGCCGGCGGAGAAGTTAAAGTTTTAAGAGCCGACTCCAATGGTCAGATAGTTCAATTAGCGCGATTAGGAGCAGGAGCCTTGTTTGGAGAAATGGCTTTGTTGAGCGCAGACCCCAGATCTGCTTCGGTGTTGTGTGATTCGGATGTTAATGTGCTGATGTTAAAGAGAGACAACGTGGAGAGACTCGGAACCAAAATACCGATGATAGCTGCGGCAATGGCGCGATTCATGAGGGAGCGTCTCATAAACAATCTTTTATCTACAAATCCGCTTTTTTGTCCGTTTGATGATACAGCAAAGAAACAACTCCTGTCCCGCTTTACAGGTCATGATGTGCCTGCCGGAACAGTGTTTCTGGAAGAGGGAGATATAGGCCGCGGACTCTATGTAATCTTGAGCGGAAAGTCCAAAGTAACAAAAAAAGAAGGAGATGAAACTCTCCACTTAGCTGACATCGGTCCGGGAGATATAGTAGGAGAAATGGCCTTGCTCAACGAAGCCCCCGTATCAGCTACTGTATGTACAAAGACACCTTCGACTCTTCTGTTTTTGGCTAGAGAGCTGTTTTTGCCGCTCATTGAAGCCGTGCCGGCTCTTAAGTCATATTTTGTCGACCTTGCCAACAACAGACAGTTTGATACCCAGGCAAAGGCGATGGCTGAAGCCCTGATCAAACAGGCGGCAGCAGAACAAGAGAGTCCTGACTTTTCTATCGATGAAGACGAAATCGTCTTTATCTAGCATATAGAAGCTTTTCTTTTTTAGGAGAATCTTAAAGGATCTGCGGCAGCCAATGCAAATTTCAACCTTTCATGTCCCGAAATACAATGCAAACTTGTTTTAACTCGTTCGAATGATCTTTCGACAAAAGGAAGAAATGACGGATTGTTTTTTATTTTGTCGATAAAGACAAATCTGCCTCCGTCTTTTAGTTTTCGCTGTATTGTCATCAGGTGGAATTCTTGCATCAGAATGGTGAAATCAAATTTTCTTATATCAGCGTAGGTTCTCACTATATGCTCTTTAAGTTCAGATGAAAGCTCCACGTAAGAGTCATTTAACAATGCAACCAGGTCGTATATTCGCGGTCCTACTAAGGCATCTTGAAAATCTATTACCGCTAGACGGTCGCATAAAGATTCATTGGAAAGAACCATTATATTTCTCGATTGATAGTCTCTGTGTACAAAGCCTGTGGGAAGCTTTGCCAGCTCTTTTGCAAAGTCGTCAAAAGCAGTATCAAGTTGTTTTCTTACATTGGGGTCAAGAGTAATACCAAAAAAAGCTTCGATACCCCATTCTCGATAATGATCAAGCTCCCAGCGAAGCAGCTTTTCGTCAAACAGTCTTTGTGATGCAATGCAGCTTTGTGGTACGGGAGTCATACGCTCGTGAATTTTAGCAAGCAATTTAACAGCCTGTTCATACCTAAGCCTTACAGTGTCAGGGTCTTTGCCTTCCACCGTATGCAAAAACAAATTATCTCCCAAATCTTCCAGCAATAGTGCGCCTTCATCGGTTGCATCCAGGTAAATTTGAGGAACACGTATGCTCATTTTGGCCAAATGCTGACCGACATCAACAAAGGGCAATACTGCGGGTGCCTCACCGTTTGAAGCTTCATCAGCTTTCATTGGGTTTTCGGGCAGCTCCATTACTATTAATGATAACATTCCGTCGGTTTCGTCAGCATTTAGCAGAACACGATAATATCGCCGTCCCGAAGCATCGCCCTTTAGCGGAGTTATGCTTAAAGGGTAGATTTCACGGTCAAAACAGCGATATAGAAGTTTATTAAGGTTCAAGTTGCACCTCCAATATCTGAGTTTTTACTTCTGCTTTTGAGATTTAGGCAAGCAATTGCATTGCAGTTTCATTTCAACGATTGCGAATAATCTGCAAGTTGAGATACAAATCACTCATGATGATATCCAAAAAAATTGATAATTACCTAAAAGAAGGCTCGTTTATTCGCAGAATGTTTGAAGAAGGTCTAAAAATGGCTAACGACGGAAAAGGACCGGTTTACGACTTTTCCATAGGCAACCCGGAGCTGTCCCCGCCGATCGCTTTTTCCAAAACCCTTAAAGAAGCGGTTTCTGATCCATCTTTTGGAATACACCGATACATGCCCAATGCAGGTTATCCTGAAACACGCAGAGCGGTTGCCGAAGCGCTGAGTCAGGATACGGGACTAAAATTTACAGAAGAACATATCCTGATGACCACAGGTGCGGCCGGAGCTCTGAATGTTGCATTAAAAACAATTCTGGACCCCGAAGATGAGGTTATTTGCATTGCGCCATATTTTGTGGAGTACAGATTCTATATCGAAAACCATCAGGGAAAGATGAAGACTGTTTCTTCTAAAAATGATTTCGACATAGATGTTGAAGCCGTTTCGGCTGCGATTAACTCAAAAACCAGAGCGGTAATAATTAACAATCCAAATAATCCTACAGGTAAAATCTATCCTCAAGATACTCTAAACCGCCTTGGAGATCTGTTAAGGAAAGCTTCAGAATCAAACGGTCGTCCAGTATTTCTCATTGATGACGCTCCATATCGCAAGTTGGTATATGATACCGACAAATGTACGTCTTCTTTTGCTGCCTACGAAAACACGATTATGGGGACCAGTCACTCAAAAGATTTGGGAATTCCCGGCGAAAGAATCGGCTTTTTTGCCGTATCTCCAAAATGTAAGGGAAGCAAAGAAGTTTTTAACGCAGCGGTTTTTGTAAACAGAACCCTGGGATTTGTAAACGCGCCGGCAATAATGCAACGAACGGTAGAAAAGGTACAAAACGAACTAATTGACCTCAATTGGTATAAAAGAAAAAGGGATTTGTTGGTATCGGCTCTAATTTCATACGGTTACGAATTACAGATTCCCGGCGGGGCATTCTATTTGTTTCCAAAAGCTCCCGGAGGAGATGATATGGCTTTTGTCAACGCTCTAAAAGCAGAGCGAGTTTTGGTAGTACCCGGAGCCGGATTCGGCATGCCGGGATACTTTCGCATTGCCTATTGTGTAAACGATGACCGGTTAAAAGGCGCTCTTCCCGCATTTGAAAAAGTAATTAACCTGTTTTGACGTTGTTGTTAGCTTCTTGGGTTTTGTATTGCATTGTCGATGAGAGATGACGAAATGTTGAAAAACATAAACATACCCAAATACGTGGAATGGCAGATTACAACAAATTGTAATTTGAATTGCATTCATTGCTCTTCTGCTGATCGGCATTCTCACTGCGATTTGTCAACACAGGATGCTGTTGCGCTGGCACACGAACTGGTCGAGGAAAAGATTAGGAGTGTTACGTTTGCAGGAGGAGAACCGCTGCTTAGAGATGATTGGATGCTGCTTGCAGGCATTTTTAAAGCCGGTAATGTATCGGTACAGATTATTTCAAACGGTCAATGCCTTGATGAGGAACAGGTCGAACATATAAGTCAACTTGGGATTGATTTTGTTTGGCTAAGCTTGGACGGTCCGAAGCATGTGCACAACACCATCCGTCGCCATCCGCAGGCGTTCTCTCGGGTTATGGATGCAGCTTCTCGGCTTGAGAGAAGGAAGATTCCTTACGGATTTATGACAACGTTGCTGACCGCCAACTTTGACCGATTGTTTGAGTTGAACGACATCATCTGTGAGACATCTTCTTCATTATGGCAAATCTGGCTCGGCAACAAATGCAATGATGAACCTATCTGGCTTACCAACTCTCAAATTCAGAAAGTGTTAATGCAATTGCCGCGTTTGCGGTCGCGTACAGCTCGACTTATTATTGGAGATAATATCGGTTACGGTAAAGAACTTGAGTCGTTGCGAACTCCCGGATTCTCAGAATACAGCGATAAAAACTTTTTTGTGGGATGCTTCGGTGCCAAAACAGTATTGGGAATCAAAAACGACGGCAGTGTCAAGGGCTGTCTTTTTATGCCCGATTCTCATCTTCATACAGCATCTAACGGTAATGAATCACTTAGGGAACGTTTTAAGAAGGCAGCATTTGTCCATCATCAGTCAGTCAAAGAGGCAAATGCACAATGTCAAGGTTGTGTTCAATACCGTCAATGCGGAGGAGGCTGTCCGGCATGGGCTTTGTCGTCCGGCACAAAAAAAGAAAATCGGTTTTGTTATGTTCCTGTGTCACAGTCAGCTGTTCGTGCCGCAGCAGTCTCTGCTTCACTTATTACACTGTGTGCAGTATCCGCTTCAGGGTGCAGCTCTGCTCCTTCTGTACAGACCATGCAACCGACTGTGGAGCTTGCACCTGCACCAATGTCAGAGACGGAGATAAATTCAGATTCCGGTTTCGATATTGCTAATGAACAAGACTCTCAAGAACAGAACACTGGTGAAATAAAGAAACCCGACGAAATAATGACTATAAAAAATCCTTCCGCCTCCGACCTCAAGCCTCCGGCATCAATGAATAAAGGTAACACCAACCGCATAATGCACCCTTGTATGATGTCCCATGTCGGCTGTAGGGATAAGGTGATTGTTATTGAGACAACAAAAGATACAGACTAATAAGACAATATATGGCAACGATGAACACCAATTCTAAGGCTATTTTGAGTGCTGTTATTTTTGTGGCAACTCTGTTTGCAACAGCAACTGCAATTTATTACTCAATCTCTATACAAGGATATCTGCCTGAGTTTCCGAAAGTGTCTACAAGTGTTGAGGAGGCAGAAAAATCAATAGCAGGTTTGTTTTTACGTACCAAAGATATGTCTTTAACGGAAAAAGAAAAAGACTTTGTCAATCAACTTGAAGAATTGCATCTTGCCGAAACCAATGAATTGTCTGATCCGCCCTCTTTAAGCATTGAAAAACGAGTTGAGAATTTACAACGTTCTTTATCTGAGGCAGCACGAGATAATATTGATCGTTTTTTGTTGTTAGGAGATTTTTTAGCTGCAAGATTTCATTCGGCTTTAGAAGCGTTGTTGTCTGAAAAACAAGGTGTTGCACCGAATCGTTCAACTGCAGTAATGAGAGTAAATGTTTTTGGCGGGGCTTTTTATAAACAGGCTATCGAAAGAGGAATAATCGATAATGCAAAAGGTGTTAACGGCTCTGTTGCTCTTCCTCAAATCATGTTTAGATACAGATGGCGTTTGTTAGCCGATTTAAAAAAAGACCTAGAATTTTCTGATTTTGAAAAAAGAGTATTGCTTGATTTTGTAGCACGTTTTTCAAACAAACACGAAGCTTCAAAAAGACTGAATGCCGTTACTGAGTTAGCCCAAATGGATCTTTCATATGATATAGAATTGGCTTCGGCGCTTATTCTGAGCGAAGCCGGTCGCACTCATGAGGCTTTGTTATATTTGGAAGATGCTATTTCCGGAAAACCGGACAATAAAAAACTAAAGGGACTCTATCGCCTACTTCAAGAGACACTCAACAAAATGGACTGACAAAACCAGTATTCCGTCAGTTATTTTGATATGCCTTATCTATCTCTTTTTCGAGGTGCCGGACTTCTATGGGGTGTACTGCTCGGTTTGGGAGAAGGATTGGAACGCGGTTGAGCATTAAATCTGTTACGGTTAGGCTGAGATTGGTGAAAAGGTGTTCTGATTTTTGAACGTGATGAATTGGTGTTCGGTTTGTATCTTTCGTGTTTGTTGTTATCCGCATTTGTTTTTACATTAGGTTTATTCTGAGGCGTCGTTGACGGGCGTATCGGTCGACTTGACTGATTATTCTGAAGCTGAGGTGCCTGCCTCTCAGGTACACGATTAATAGAAGGCGGATTTTTCGGTTCGGTTCTAGGTTGAGTTTGTCTTACATTGGAATTTCTATCATATCTTGTTCTTATAGAACCATTCCTTTCAATCGGTCTTTTTTGCGAACTCTCTCTAAGGCGATGGTCGGCGGCGGGCTCGGTTCTGTTAGGACGGGTATTAACAGACTCCGGCTTTTTTAACTCTGTGTTTATAGAAGAAGATGATCGAACACTATTTCTTTCTTTATAAGCTCTGATTCTATCAGCTTCCGAACTTGTCGGTTGTCTATTTATCTTGCTGTCAAGATTAGTAGCTGAAGGTCTCTCTTGGTTTCTCAGACCGTCTTTTTGATTAAGTTTCCAATTCGGATCTGACAAACGCCTTAATTTTTCTTCTCTTGAACGGTTAGAAATAGATTGTTGCAGTTTGGGTTTGGCAGATTGTCTAAAAGTACTTACCTGTCTTATTGACGGTGATTGTCTAGCATATGAGGAGCTGTGTACAAACCTTCCGCCAACAGCGGCACGATAACCGGCTGCTCGTCCGGCAGTGTATCCGTTGCGATATCCGTTGCGGTATCCTCTATAATAACTGTGACGTTCCCTATGAAAATATCCGTGTCGATATCCATAAAGATAACCGGCAGGCCCCCAAAATCCCATGGGAGTGACAAATAGACCGTAGGTTATCCAACCGTAGCTTATTCCTACAGGATAACCCCACAATCCGGTATATGGATTGTAATGAACACCAAATCCGAAAGTAAAAGGATGAGCATAATATACAGTTCCGTACCATGGCCGGTAATAGTAACCCGTACCGTAAACCACTGTTCCGTCATATACGTATGAATGATAATAACCTGAGGTATATCCTACGTAGACTACTGACGGCGTATAATCATAGATGTAAACATATCTAACATTATATACAGGTGCGCTCGGCGGTATCTCCTGTACTTCATCCGGTACCGAAATTGCAACTGCCCACGGTCCGAAAGGATTTGCTGATTCAAACCATATTCCGTTATCCACGGCATAATATCGCCCTCTTATCTGAAGAACCGGTATGTTGGAATTTTTTGCATATCGAACTTTAGTGTTAGAAATAGTAACAAAAGACGGTGTACCGTCATAAACGACCGAAGCAGTTACCGAATTTCGGTCGACCTCCGCTATTTCCGGAACCGCTGCTTCCAAAGATGCTCTTTTTGCTTCAGCAGTGTCAGGTACTGAAACCAGTACACCGCTCGCACTTGAATTATCGGGAATTTTCGAAAAATCCTGAGGAAGATTCTTTGGCGGAACATATGCCCAAGGGCCTTTTATGGACTCAGACGCAAACCAGCGACCTGCTATTAAAACAAAAAACCTCTGGGAATTCGTATCAATTAGCAGATTACTTTCGGTATTATCAACATAAAGAAGACCTGTTCCTTCAATCGGAACGTAGTCCGGCGCTCCGTTTACAACTATTAGTTCGGCAGGTTCTGTACTGATAATAATTTTTGGAGGATTCTTAAGATCCTGAAGAACGTTGTCTGTTTCATCCGAAGATGCTTTTGATAGAGAAGATTCTGCAATTTTCTCAAGTTCTTTGGGAGGTGAATCAATATTGGACCAGTTTCCCGATAACTCTTTTGTGCGATACCACCAATTACCGCCCTTTAGATAAAACAAATTTTCTTTTGAATCTGACACAATGTAATAAGGCGTATTTACGATTTGTTTATATCTAGTGTTTTCTTTAACATTTTGCCATATCGGTTCTCCGTCAATTATAACTAAAATTGCGGGTTTCTCTTCGTAATAGATTTTGGGAGCTGCGGTTTCTAGATTATTAGTTGTATCTGTTGCTCCGATAGCTATACGGGACTCAAAGCGTTCTAGGGGCATTGTCCATTCAACATCTTTTAGCGTTCGGTTAAGAGAATCTCTTAATTGCAAAGAATCATCGTCAAATTGGGGAACCTTAATATCCTCTATTTGAATTATTGATAGTTTTGCGGTTTTGTTCTTCCTATTTGTTTCAACACTTGCGGTATATCGTGCCGCTCCAAAAACAGGTGTTTGTTGTTGTGAAGTTAATGAAAGAGCGGAGCGCGCAACAACAGTGTTTTGGTCTACGGAATCAATTTCAGGCAAATATAGTATTATTTTTTTATCATCGACTTTTACGGTTAGTGACCGGTCTGTATCTTTTCCAAAAACAGAAGAAGCACTTAACGATGCTGTTAAAGCCAAAACAAATAAGTGTAAACATCTAAAGTGTTTAATGTTTTTGAGAAAAATACTGGTAATTGTTTTTTCCATTTTTAACTCCTCACAACTAGGACATATTTAAAAATAAAATCATTCAAGGCACTCTAATGATATAACGCACTTCAACAGCAAAAATGTCATTTTTTGACTTATCTTTGTTAACTTGTGTTTATCTAAAAAGTCCTGTTCAGAACAAATTTGCCAAATTTGCTGCGTTTTGAGATGGAAACAAACTTAATGGTTAGCTCAATAATGAAATGGTGTTTTCTTCATTACCTAAATCTAGTCATGCTATATTCTTGTTTACAAGATCTTTACCTAATAGGGTTTTATAGATAGAGAAATAGTTTTGTAAGGACGAAAAATAGATGCAAGTACTATGTCCAGGTTGTAAACGAGCCTATAAAGTAGATGAAACTAAATTGCCGAAATTAGGGCGCAAAATGCGCTGTCCTAAATGTTCTGAGGTGTTTGTTGTAACCGTTGAAGGAGTGCAGCCGGTATCGTCTCTCTCTTCATCAGTATCGCCTTCTCCTGTTTCGATGTCGCCTTCTCCTGTTTCGATGTCGCCTTCTCCTGTTTCGGTATCACCACCCAAGAAAGAGCAATCTTCATTAAGATCTTCATCTCCAAAACCGGCAGAGGATGATTTTTCGGATATTAAAATACCATCTATTATGCCTGAGAGACCCGTTTTAAGAAAAAGCAAAGAATCAAATGCACTTTCATCTCTGCCTCCGTTAACACAGTTGCCCTCATTGACACCGTCACCTTCGCTAACACCGCTTCCCTCTATTTCTGCTCCGCTTGAACTTGACACAGAAAGCTTATTTAGTGAGCAATCGTTACCGCCTGACAATCCTGTACCTATTTCAATAATAAAAGATGCAGTGGAGTTGGCCTCGATTGCACCGCCTTTATCGTCACTGGAAATTGATGACTCATTTTCCGACAACAAAAGCGATGAGTTTTCAATACCTCCTGCATTGCAGTTTCCGACATCAAACGACTTGTCCGCTTCATTTGCAAAAATTCCGTCTCTCAATCCTATTCAGGAAACGTTCGATGTTGATAATGATGATAATTTAGACTTTGATCCGACTTTGGAAAAGTCGGGTTCTGTTTTAATGGATGATGACGCTGAATTTGATTTGGAAACGCAAGGGAACTTCTCCGACAGTGAAACTCCTTCTTTTAACCCTGAAGAATTTGGAAATATTGATTTTTCAGAGAATATTCCGCTGCCTCCCAAAAAAGAAAAACCCAAAGCCTCACCTCCGCCTTTATCACAACAAAAACCTCCTCAACTTAAACAGTCGAAAAGCGCTGCTGTTTCAGTAATTCCATTGTCCTCAGAGGATGTAGTTTCTGAGTTGTCGCCTAATCAGTTTCAAACACCAAATTTACTGGATGACATACCCAGTCCGGCAGATCTCTTAAATTTGGGAGGAGCGCGCCCGTCTTTGAACCTGGAATCAAGCAGAGGTTCTTCTTTCGGAACTCCAGTGGAAACCGCATCATATTCTCTACCGAATGCTTCAGTGCTGCCGGTTAGATCGGATAAACTTGAATATGGAGAAGTTGAACTTCCCTTGGTAGAACGAACAGGCAGTTTGGATCTGGACGCGGAAGAATTTGATGCTTTTCCTGTAGAAAGTCGTGGGGTTCGGACAACACAGACAGATCTTGATCTTGTCGCAGAACCTATGGATATGAGAACCGAAGATCTTCCGGTTTCTGAAAGTGAGTTGGATCCAAATAATGCCGAAGAAAAGCGTAAGCGTGTATCATTTGAAGGACGAAGAAAATTTGAACGCCAAAGTCGCAGAACTAGAAATCTGCTATTGGTTCTGTTGGTAGTTTTGGTAGGCGCCGGAGCATCTTTGTATTTTACTCCATACGGTCCTTTTGGTGCCAATATTCTATTTCGATTAATCCCTAAGCCGGTGAATCTCGAAGCTATTTCCAAGGCAGAATCATCTGCTGCTAAAAAGATTATTCAGGATACATATGATATTTTTTCTGAAGTAATAAGAGAAACAGAAGAAGTTCATCTGGAATATACAACCAGTGACGATTTGAGTTTTTATATGGCATATCTCTGCTATATGTCCCAGATACGTTTCGGTACAGACAATACATTGGATGCAAAGGCATTAAAAGCTATCGGCGCATCGAACCTGTCTGAGTCGAAAGTTAAAAATGCAAAACTAGCCCAGGCATCTCAATATTTGAGGTTTTCAAGACCTATTCCTTCAGATGCAGCCTATATTAAAGCTTTGGAAAGTACTGCGGACGGAAAGGTACTTCTTGTATACTCTCATATTCAAAAACACGAGCTTCAAGATGCCTATAAAATAGCTAGTTTGCTTGACACCTCTGAAAAATCCCCTCGTTCCGGATATTTGCTTGCAACAGTGTATATGAAAATGAAAGATCAAAAATCAGCTGAAGAAGCAGAAAAATTGCTTTCTCGCGTTTTGGAAACTCAGAAAAAACACGTAGACGCAATTTTGCTTATGGCTGAAGCAATGCTCTCCCAAAAGAAGTATGATACCGTGAAAGTCATTGCATTGGTTAACGAAGCGTTATCCGCTTGTGAAGGTTCAAAAATCCCTTCCGCATTTCGCAAGGCCCAGGGTCATGCCATATTGGCACAAATGTTTATCAAAGATCGAGAATATCAAAAAGCTGAAAAAGAAATTGAACAAGCCGAAAAGTGGAATCCGGAAAATGTTTCTATGTTAATCTCAAAAGGTTACTTGGCATTGGCGAGGAAAAACCTCTCTTCAGCAGCAGCCGCTTTTTCCAAAGCGTACGGTAACGAACCAAAAAATATTTGGGCAGTTCTTGGGAAAATAGAAACAGATATTCTCAGCGGTGAACTTGCAGCTTCAAAAAGTGCATTATTAGAGATTCTTCCAAACAACAAAGACAATGCGAGAGCTCATTATTTAATGGGAGATGTTCTTGCCGCCTTGAAAGATACGGATGAAGCAGAAAAAGAACTGACTACTGCTGTTGAATTGGATGAAACTCTTCTTGAAGCATATGTAAGCTTGTCTTCTATCTATATGGCTTCAAAAAGAAATGATGAAGCAATGAGAATACTAGATCAGGCATCTGTAAAAGTTCCTGGATCTCCTCTTATAAAAAAGACTCTAGCAACAGGTCACGCAGCAAGAGGAGATTGGGCTTCAGCTATTGTTGAATTGGACAATGCACTAAAAATAGATCCGGAAGATATTGAAGCTCATTTTCAAATGGCGACCATGTATAGAAAGCTTAACAGTCTTGATGACGCGAAAAGGGCCATAGCAGAAGTTGAACGAAGAAATCCGTCCTATCCGGGGTTGGCTATGGAGCAAGGTCTTTTGATGGAGCAGACGGGAGATGTTGCCTCTGCATTATCCTCATATAAGAAGGCTTTAAGTATGTCTCCTGACAATCTTAGTCTTAAGCTTAGAGTCGGTGTTGCATCTTTTCTGGCAGGAGATAGAGAAAATGCTGAAAAATTATTAGCCGAAGTAATAGAGAAGCAACCGCTTTTACCGGAAGCCAATTTCTATTATGGAGAGACTTTTAGGGTTTCTAAACGCGCTGCTGAAGCCGTCGGATACTTGCAAAAAGCATGTGACCTGGCTAGGGATAATTCTTTGTATCAGTTGCGATACGGAACCGCACTGGAAGAGGTTCGTGATACCGAGCGAGCTGTCAGTGCTTTTCAAACAGCAATTAAATTGGATCCGAAAAATGCAGAAGCTTATGTCGGCATAGGGAGGATTAAGCTTAAAAGAGGTTCAGTAAGAGATGCGACAGAATACTTGGAAAAGGGACTGTCTATTGACGATTCTCTTGGCCACGCTTATTTAGCGTTAGCACAAGCCTATGAGCAACTGTCAAATATGCCGGCTGCACTAAAGAATTATAGAAAGGCAGCTGAAAAAGATTCAAATAATGCAGAAGCGCATTATCGACTCGGATTGGCTGAACTTCAGGTCAACGGCAAGGCAGCTTCTTTGGACGGATTTTCGAAATCAACAATTTTGGCAGACAAAATGGAACCGAAACCGGGTTGGTTTTTCGAAGCTCTGTATAGACGCGGTGTAGCAGAACGTGCACGAGGACTTGGATCTCAAGCGATTGCTTCATTCAAGCGTTTTATAGAGGAAGCACCTGAGAACCATATTGATCGTTCGGAAGTGCTAGGAAATCTTCGAGACATGGGACAATAGAAAAATAGAAGATCTATTAAAGACCTTGCTTACAAAATGGTATTCGCAAAAAGAGGAAACAGAAAACAATGAAAATTGCAGAGCGTGATAAAAAGGCTACTGAAACCAGAAAGAAATTTTTTGAACAGGCAGCAAAAGACTATTTGAATCCGGGAATATTCAAACGTTATTACAACAAGCGTCTATACAAACAGGTTAAATTCAATATTCCCAAAGGATGTTCAGTTCTTGAACTGGGATGCGGAACAGGCGATCTATTGGCTGATTTGTCTCCGTCTCGCGGTTTAGGCATTGATTTTTGTGAGCCTTTGCTTGAAGAAGCCAAAAAAAAATATCCTGATTTGGAATTTAAAAATGCAGATGCACATGATTTTAAAATAGATGAACAATTTGACTATATCATTTTGTCCAATTTGGTCGGAGATCTGACAGATGTTCAGATGGTGCTGAGCAAATTAAAATCTGCTTGTCATGAACGTACGCGTATAATCATTACTCACTACAACTATTTATGGGGCCCTTTTGTAAAACTAGCGGAAACATTAAGAATAAAACCAAGGCAACGTGAGCAAAACTGGCTTGAGATAGATGACCTTACCAATCTATTGGAGCTTGTGGGAATTGATACAGTTAAAAACGGCCGTGATGTAATTATTCCTTTGCCGATTCCTATAATGTCAGACATTGTAAATGACTATTTGGGATCACTGCCGTTTATAAATCGTTTTGATTTAAACAGCTTGGTAGTCGGGCGCGTTCCTTCTTTGGATAGTAAGAAGGATTATAAAGTGTCCGTTATCGTGGCCTGCAAAGATGAAAAAGGCAATATAGAAGAACTGTTTAGAACCGTACCCAAAATGGGATTGGGAACAGAGCTTATTTTTGTGGATGGGCATTCTGTTGACGGCACTGTAGAAGAAATTGAACGATGCATTGAAAAGCTTAGCGAATTAAATCCCAATCTCGACAGTGCATCTTGGTATATGCAACCCGGCAAGGGTAAAGGAGATGCAGTTCGTTTAGGATTTTCAAAAGCACAAGGTGAAGTTTTAATGATTCTTGATGCGGACATTACCGTTCGCCCAGAGGATTTACCCAAATTTTACAATGCTCTTGTTGAGAGCAAAGGAGAATTCATCAACGGTTCGCGTTTGGTTTATCCCATGGAAGACCAAGCTATGCGTTTTCTAAACATGCTGGCTAACCATCTTTTCGGATGGACATTTTCTTATCTTCTTGATCAGAGATTGACTGACACTTTATGCGGTACAAAGGTATTGTTTAAAAAAGACTACGAAGCAATAGAGCGAGGAAGAGAGTTTTTCGGCGATTTTGATCCCTTCGGAGACTTTGACCTTCTTTTTGGAGCAGCCAAGTTGAATCTAAAAATCAAAGAAGTTCCAATCCGTTATCGTAACCGGGAATACGGAGACATTAAAATCGCTCGCTTCCGTCACGGTCTGTTATTAGCCAAAATGTCCCTCTTGGCATTCAAAAGATTTAAACTTCATCGCGGTGCATAGTTTTTATACCGCTGATTGTTCATAGAAGTTCAGCCGAATACAAATCACGCGCTTTTTTTCTAATTAACAGTTGATTTGCTTGCATCGTAAGAAAAAATATGTTTAGCGAATTTTAGGTAGATTTTTTATGAAACATTATTCGACAAATATTTTTATGATTTTTCCTAATATAGCCTTCGTCGTTTGGCAGTTTAGGAGGCGGAAGGGAATGTAGTTTTATTACTTGTCGATTTACAAACCCCGCCGCCGAAAAAAAGGCTGCGGGGTTTTTTGTTTTTAGGGTTTTTTTAAGAAAAGAATTGATCATGTTTTGCAGAAAAAAATGGAAAGAAATAATATCGATAGCAGCTCCAGTGGTAATTTCAAAACTATCGTTTACGGTTATGGGAGTTACTGACACCGCAATGGTAGGACGCCTTGGCACTTCAGAACAGGCGGCTGTGGGTATTGCTACTACTTTTATGTTCACGATTTATGTATTCGGTTTGGGTGTGATAGGTGCAGTTAATACTTTAGTAGCTCAATATGACGGAGCCGGACGTCACCATCTGTTGGATCGCGTGCTGTCCGAGGGATTTCGTATGGCGGCTGTTTTGGGTATTCTTACATGGTTGCTGCTCTTTTTCTCAGAACCGTTGTTTTACGCGGTCGGTTTGAGTGAGCGTGTCAGCGGATTTGGGTACGGATATCTTTTGTTTCGAATAATCGGAATCTTTGCCGTATTCGGTTACTGGACGATGAATGCCTTTATGGAAGGGCTTGGAAACACCAAAACCCCCATGTGGATTAGTATTATCGGCAATGCAGCTAACATTGTGCTCAATTACATTTTTATTTTCGGCTTCGGACCCATACCGACAATGGGGGTTGAAGGAGCAGGATTAGCCACTGCTTTGTGTGACATAATTATGTTCATTTGCTTTGCTGTTGTGATTTATAGAAAGCACGGACATTACTATAATCGTTATAATATTAGGTTTATCGATAAAAATAACGACAATGCAGTGTTTTGGAAAATGACATTGCTCGGCGCGCCGATGGGTTTTCAGTATTTTATGGAAGTAGGTGCGTATCTCTTGTTTTCGGTTTTTATCGGTTGGATTTCTGATGTTGCATTGGCGGCCAATCAGATAGCATTGCGTGTAATGAGCATAAGTTTTATGACTGCCTTTGGAATAGGTACTGCTGCTACTACTTTGGTAGGCAGGTATCAGGGAGAAGGAAACAGCAAGGAAGCACATGCTGCAGGACAAAGGGCAGTGGTTTTAATGGTTACGTATTCTGTTATATGCGGAATATTATTCATGTTGTTTCCTAAGGTTTTGGCGACCTTTTTCACTGACAACAGCCAAGTAATTGAGGTGACAGTCGGCCTCTTATATGTTGCTGCAATATTTCAGGTTTTCGACGGTCTCAATATGGTCGGATATTCAGCTCTTAAAGGAGCAGGAGATACAAAAACGCCGTTGTATTTTTCTGTTTCAATTCATTGGCTTATCGGTGTTCCGTTGGTATATTTGTTGTCAGTTCATACAGACCTTGGAGTGTTGGGAGCTTGGCTGGGAATGCTTTCGGCTATGTTAATTCAGGGTTCTTTTATGTACCTCAGATTCTATATGGGAGGTTGGAAAAAAATTAAATTAACAGAGCCGCTTACGATTCTTATCAAAGCTGAAACCGGTAGTCCTACATGCTCTGATACAATAGCTTAGCAATCAATGTTATAAAATCAGGAACTTTTCTTGTGCGGACAGCTCATGTTTAAGAGGGCTTGACACAAAATATCATTAGTGTAGAAAAGATTGCCCGCGCGCGAAAGTGGCGGAATTGGTAGACGCGCAGGCTTCAGGTGCCTGTGCCCGTTAGGGTGTGAGGGTTCGAGTCCCTCCTTTCGCAACCGAAAAAGGCTGTATATACAGCCTTTTTTTATTTGGAGAACCGGTAATAATTAGTAGTGAGGAATAAAGTAGATGACCGTGTTCAATAGTATTGGGGTGCTAGGTGCCGGCACCATGGGAGTAAGCATTGCAGCTCGAATTGCTGCTGAGGGTCGTAGTGTTGTTTTGGTTGATACCAAGCCCGAATTCATCGATAGAGCATTGGTTGAGATTCGCCGCATGCTTGATTCAGATGAGATGAGATCAAAAAGAAGCTATCCGGAAAGTACCGATGAAATTCTTAGTCGTATTGTCGGTACTTGTGATGCTACACCCTTAAGAGAACTGCAGTTTGTGGCAGAATGTATTAATGAAGACATAGATGCTAAGCACGCAGCTTTAAAGTATTTGGGCGAACTATGCCGAGATACTTGTGTGTTTGGGACAAGCGTTACCTCTGTTACTGTTTCGGAATTGTCCCACGACCTTCCCTGCGCTGACCGCATCGTGGGTTTTCATTTGTTTTCTCATGCGAATCGATTGCCTTTTGTTGAGCTTGCAGCTTCAGAGAAAACTTCTCGTCGAGCGCTTATTGCAGCAAAAAGAATTGCAGAAGTAATGGGTGCTGTGGCGGCTGAGTGTCACGACCAAGCCGGATATATGGTCAAGCGAATGCGCTCAGCTTTGTTTGCAGAGTCAGTTAGGGTTTTAAATGAGGGAAAGGCAAATATCTCCACAATAGATGCTGCAATCAGCAAAGCATTTGGAATAACCGGACCGTTTGCCGAAATGAATGATGTCGGAATCCAAACGGCTGAGTTTGCAGCAAAAGGCTTGAGCGGCAATCTTCCTGATCTCTATATTCCGCCGGAGCGTCTAAGAGCTCAGTCCTTGTCCGGAGAAAAGTGGAATATTTTAGGAGATATAGATTCCGAAAAACAATCATCTTTAGAAGACAGATTTATCGGTTTAATGCTGTCGGTTTCAACCGCTTTGCTTGATGAGGAATGTGCGACAGCAGAGGATATAAATTGGGCAACTAAATTTGGGTTGGGATTTTCAGAGGGAATCTTTGATATTTTCAATCGCCTTGGATTTGACAGGGCAAAACAACTAGTTCAAGAGTTTGCAAGCAGCAGAAATACCGCTGTTCCTGAGTCTCTCAATTCTTTTTCAAGCAAAACCGGATTTTGGCCGTTATCTTATGTAAAAACTGAAATCGAAGAAGATACAGCCTGGGTTACTGTATGTCGTCCTGATACAAAAAACGCATTGGACGAAACACTAACTGCTCAGTTTGATACTGTTGTAAAGCGGTTGGAAAAAAACGAGCAAATACGAACAGTTGTTTTTTCAGGTATGGGTGAGACACTTCTTTCCGGTCCGCCGAAACAATTTTTTTTGGACAAACTGGCAAAGAACGATGTTGCCGGAATAATTGCGCTTTTAAATAAAATACATGTTCTCTTTTCAAGAGTTGCTGATTCAAAAAAACTTACCATCGCCAGACCGAGAGGCTTAACGTCTGAAGCCGGTTATGAATTTGCGCTTTCATGTAAATATTTAATTGCATATCCTCGTTCGACTTTTGTTTTTTTGGAAACAGGAATAGGAATACATCCGGCTATGGGCGCTACCCAAAGACTTCCTCGAAAAGTCGGCAAATCCATTGGTAAGTATCTTATTATGACCGGTGATATGCTTGTCGCTGAAGCTGCTGAGCGTTTAGGTGTTGCTGATGCAATACTGGATGATGATGATGCGCTTGCTGTATTGACTAAAAATTTGCAAGCAGGAGAAAGTTTATCAGATGACGAAATTGGGCCTTCCGAGGAAGAGCTTCAAATAATAGCATTGTTTAACGGAAACCAATGCGCTGCTACGCTAAAAAGAGAGTTTTCAGCCGACAACTCAACCGCTCAAAAAGTCGGCAACGCGTTGGCTTCTAAAGCACCTTGTGCATTGTCGTTGGTAAACAAGCTTATTGATGACGGATTGGGTATGGAGCTTTCAAAAGCACTGAAAGTTGAATTGGCTGCCTTTGGATTAGTTCTCGGTACCAAAGATGCTGTTACAGGGTTGTCCTCAGACGGAAATACTGTAACTTTTATCGGTGAATAGGTCTTAAAATCGTTCTTTCCATATAGTTTTTCTTTTTTTGTTCCGTCACAAAAAAATGTATATTGCAATTATTGTGCAACTAAACGGTTGACCAGTAATTTCAAGATGTTATCCTCTAGCGTTCGATTTGATATAATCGATAACGAGTTCATTTAAACAAGAACAAGAATTACTGACGTTGAGAAATCATGACGGACGAAAACGAAATTGTAAAACAAGATAACGAGATACCGATAAGCATTGAGCGTGAAATGCAAAGTTCCTATCTCGATTACGCAATGAGTGTAATCGTCGGACGCGCTTTGCCTGATGCTCGGGACGGTCTCAAACCGGTGCACAGACGTATTTTATACGCTATGCACGACCTAAAAAATACACACACTCAAGCGTATAAAAAATCCGCTCGCGTTGTCGGTGATGTGATAGGTAAGTACCATCCTCACGGAGACACTGCTGTTTATGATGCTTTGGTTCGAATGGCCCAGCCTTTCTCAATGAGCGAGTTGCTCGTTGACGGTCAGGGTAACTTCGGTTCAGTGGACGGAGATCCTGCTGCAGCCATGAGATATACCGAAGTTCGAATGACAAGGCTTACCTCTGAGTTGTTGGCGGACCTGGAAAAAGAAACTGTGGATTTTGCGCCGAACTACGACGGCTCTCTAAATGAGCCCTTAGTTCTTCCGGCGGCGTTTCCGAATCTTCTCGTAAACGGTTCAAACGGTATTGCAGTCGGAATGGCCACCAATGTACCGCCTCACAATTTGGGTGAGGCTCTGGATGCATCAGTGGCGCTTCTTCGTGACCCGAATATAGAACTGGATGAATTGATGAGACTGATTCCCGGTCCGGATTTTCCGACAGGCGGCATTATTTTGGGACGTAGCGGGATCTGGCGAGCTTATTCGACAGGGCGCGGCATTCTTAGCGTACGCGCTAAAGTTCATATCGAAGAATATGACAACAACAAACGAGAAAGAATTGTTGTTACCGAGCTTCCATATCAGGTTAACAAAGCCAGGTTGCTCGAAAAAATCGCTGAATTGGTCAAGGAGAAACGCATAGAAGGTATTTCTGCGCTGCGGGATGAATCCGACCGACACGGCATGAGAATGGTTGTCGAAATAAAAAGAGACGGTTTGGCTCAAATTGTTCTCAACCATCTCTATAAAATGACAGCTCTTCAGAGTTCGTTCGGAGTTCATTGTCTTGCTATTTCCGACGGTCGCCCCAAGGTGCTCAATCTCAAGCAGGCACTTACAGAATTTAACGAATTCCGAGAGGAAGTAGTTCGTCGAAGATGTCTTTTTGAACTGGGTAAAGCCGAACATCGTCTTCATATTTTGGAAGGTCTTAAAATTGCTATCGATCATATTGATGCAGTTGTGGCTCTTATTAGACAGTCCTCAGACCCTGACAGCGCAAGGCAGGGTCTTCAAGAAACCTTTTCTTTAAGCGAGATTCAGGCTCGTGAGATCTTGGCCATGCGCTTGCAGAGACTCACGGGATTGGAAAGAGATAAGATAGAAGAAGAAATCCGTGCTTTGCTTGCTGAAATAGGAAGGCTGAAGGATCTTTTGAGCAATAGAGAGCAAATGCTGGAGCTTATTATTCAGGAGCTTTTAGCGCTTAAAGAAAAATTTGCCTCACCTCGAAGAACTGAAATTGTTGAGGATGACGGCGACCTGGAAATTGAAGATTTAATTCAAGAAGAAGATATGGTGGTAACAGTATCCAGACTGGGATATATCAAGCGTACACCTGCTGCAGATTACAAAGCACAACATCGCGGCGGTCGCGGTCTGTCCGGAATGGATACGAGAGACGATGATTTTGTGAATGAAATATTTGCATCTTCTACTCACAATCACGTTTTGTTCTTTTCGGATAAAGGCAAAGCATACCTTAAAAAGGTATATCAAATTCCGGAAGGAAGCAGATCGTCTCGAGGAAGAGCGATTGTTAATTTTGTAGGAATGGAGCCGGGCGAAAAAGTCGCTGCAGTTTTACCGGTAACTGAGTTTAGGGAAGATCGCTTTGTTCTGACCGCTACTCGCAAAGGTTATGTAAAAAAGACCGATTTAATGGCTTATTCGCAAATTAGAACGACAGGTATTATAGGTGTTGTCATTGATGAAGAGGATGAGCTTATCGGAGCTGAAACCGTAGGAGACACCGACAATATTATCTTGAGTACCGAAGGCGGTATGTCAATTCGTTTTGACAGCGAGCAGGTGCGGCCTACCGGACGTCAGAGTCGAGGTGTTAGGGGAATTGAAACAAGAAGAGAGGGAGAACCTGAAGATCATGTTGTCAGCATGGCGGTGGTAGCAGCTGATTCTGCTGAGACTTTGCTAACCGTTTGTGAAAACGGCTATGGAAAACGCTCTTCTCTAGAAGAATATAGAATACAAAAACGCGGCGGAATGGGGCTTATTACTATCAAGTCCAATGAACGCAACGGCAAAGTAATAAATCTTCGCCCGGTTGCGGAAGATGACCATTTGATGCTGATTACCAGCGGCGGAACCATTATCAGAATGGCTGTAAATTCTATTTCCGTGCTTGGACGAAATACAATGGGCGTGCGTCTTATTCGATTAATAGACGGTGAAAAGGTTGTAGGCGTAGAGTGTTTGGCCGACCGTGATTCGGCTACTGTAGTTGATTTAGCGGAGCCGTTACCTCCGTCTATTATTCCGTCAAATGATTCCGAGATACTTGAAACCGATTCTATGACTGATTCGGAAGAAAACGATGAAACAGATAATGAGACTGATGAATAGTGACATGAGGTAGAGTTATGGGAATTGGTATCGGAATAGATCTTGGGACCACCAATTCCTGTGTAGCCGTTGTTCAAAACAATAAGGCTCGGGTGTTGGAAGATAGAGCCGGACGTCGTACTCATCCTTCAATAGTTTCGTTTCTTCCTGACGGAAGTACTCTTGCAGGACACTCTGCCAAAAATAGACAATTAACCGATCCGGAAAATACGGTTTTTTCAAGCAAGCGATTGATCGGAAGAAACCTTAATTCAGATGAAATGAGGGGAGTTCTTGATGAACTTCCTTTCCGGGTTATTTCCGGACCTAACGGTATTCCGCTAGTTTCAGTCAGAGACAAGAATATATCACTGCCCGAAGTTTCTGCTCTGATGTTAAGGCATTTGAAGAGCATGTGTTTTGACATGCTTAACATGGAGATAGCGCAAGCCGTTATTACCGTTCCGGCAAATTTTGATGAGCTTCAACGTTCTTCTACCAAAGTGGCCGGAAGAATTGCCGGTTTTGAAGTTCTTCGCATTATCAATGAACCTACAGCTGCTGCGTTGGCTTACGGATTTGGCGGGAAACGAACCGAACGTATTGCCGTATACGATTTTGGCGGCGGAACCTTTGATATTACAATTGTTGAGTTATCAGATGATATTTTTGAAGTCTTATCAACAGCAGGTGATACGTGTCTCGGCGGTGAGGACTTTGATAAAATTATTCTAAACGAAATGCTGCAATCGTTTAAGAAGACCCATAGAATTAACCTTGCAGAAGATCCTTCGGCAATGCAAAGGCTTCGTTCCGTTGCTGAAAGAGTTAAGTGTCAGCTTTCTTCGTTATCAGAGGTTCAGGCTACTCTTCAAAATATTGCAACAACTCCAAGCGGCGAAAAACACGATTTCTTTTTTAAGCTTTCCAGAGCAAGATTTGAAGAACTGTCAAAACCTTTATTGGAAAGAAGCTTTGAGGTTTGCAACCAAGCATTAAAATTGGCCGGCATTAAGGCCGAAGACCTTCACAATGTTATTATGGTAGGCGGCACTACACGAATGCCGATAGTGCGAAAACGAGCGGAAGAAATCTTTAAAATTAAACCTCGTACAGAGATTAATCCGGATGAGGTTGTGGCTATTGGAGCTGCTATTCAGGCATTTTCGCTTACCGGTGAGCAGTTGCCGAACGTTCTTCCCCCAAAACCCAAACCCAAACCAAAACCTAAACCCAAAGTTGTTCCTCCTTCGCTTCCGGTTAAAAATTCCGTAGGTGCGAAGAGTGCAGAAGCCTTAACAGCACAAGAAAAAAATAAGTCGGATACAACAAAAAGAGAGCTTACAAATACTCTTCGTTTAGCTGAATCTCTAGAGCTGGATGTTAAGCGCGGTAATGATTCAAGCAGTAACGATCTAATGGAGTTAGATGTAAAGAATCCTGTTCAAAAAACCAAACCTGAAGATGAGTTCTTAGGTTTGGATGTAAAGCGGGATACTTTGGAGTTGAATGTAAAACAATCAAAAACAAAGCCATATGATACTCTTGATTTGGATGTCAAAAAGCGCGGTGTGCAGTCTATCGAGTCAGATGATTCTATGGGTTTGGATGTCAAGAGTTCTAAGATGGAGCTTGATGTTAGGAGAACGGAACGTTCAAATCAGAACACATTAGATATCGATGTGAAACAGACTTTTGATATTGATCTCAAAGATGCAGATAGAGTTGAGCCTAAACGAAATGTAAACAAAGAAGCTAAGAGTCGCGATACTTTGCCGATAAAGGCGCGGTCGATTTCTGAAGATACGGGTTTTGAAATTCTGGAAGAGAATGGGATAGATTTTCAAGAAGATTTTGAAATTGAGGAAATCGAATCAAATCTTTCAGCCTCCGAACCGCCTCCGGAATTTCCTGCGATTTCTTTTAATATGCCGGTTTCTGAAATTGAGGACGAAGTTATTGCTGTTCCCGGGTCTGTAACTTTTTCTTTAACTCCGCTGATTCCGCGACAGTCTTATTCGCCTGCCTCTGTTGAAGTTACCGATGAGGCGAGAGCAAGAGGGGCTTTGCTATTAGATGTAACGCCGCGAGCACTTGGAGTGGCTGTTGCCGGCGGCTTTTGTGATATTGTTATAGAGAGAAATGCGGCAATTCCTATCGAACAATCTCGACTATTCAGTACTTCTACGGATAATCAAACCGAAGTTTCAATTAACATATATCAAGGAGAATCTAGGCGAACAGATGATAATACCAAACTTGGCCATGTTGTGCTTCACAATCTCAGACCTGCACCCAGAGGTGAAATAAGAATCAGGGTTACCTTTGAGATTGACACTGACGGCATTCTTGGGGTGTCTGCCAGAAATGAAGAAACCAAAGAGGCAGAAAGTACCAAAATAGTTCTAACAGGCGGCATGAACGAAGAACAGGTAAATGCACTGGTACGCCAGTATTCAGAAAAATGACTAATAGAGATCCACATTTTGACGAATATGTATTGAAAATACACGCGGTACTCGACAGGCTCGACTATTATCGTCTTTTTGGAATAGCACCTGATGCTGAGGCAGAAGAAATTAGACCTGTTTTTCATGCTATGGCCAAGAAGTTTCATCCCGATCGCAACAGGGATGCTTCTGAACCCGTAAGAAAAGCAATTTATGATATATATAAAAGAGTGAACGAGGCCTATCGTGTACTATGTGATGATGATAAGCGTGCCATATACAACGAAGCTTTGAAAAAAGGAAAGGTTAGGTTGGAACAGGATATGCGTGCCGCCTTGTTGTCTCCCAAAAACCCTGTGGATACTATTCAATCCAAAGCAGGTAGAGAGATGTACACCAAGGCTGAGGAGTTTCTTAAGGTCGATAACTTTATGCAAGCTGAGCTGTATATTAAATTGGCTCTTGGTAAGGAGCCTCAAAACGAAGCTATTAAAGCTTTGTTGCAGAGAATAATAGAAGCCAAGGCTCAAAAAAAGCAGAAATGAACATTGGCAATGGTTGACAGATGCTTCTTCCTAGATAGTATCGTCATCGAAGTTTGGGCGATTGACTCAGCGGTTAGAGTGCCGTCTTCACACGGCGGAAGTCCCCAGTTCAAATCTGGGATCGCCCACTGCGAAGGCCTTCGGAATTCCGAAGGCTTTCTTTTTTGGGGAGCTCTTAGGAATCATTTGTTCAAGCAAGAAGAGACAAACCGATGACAAAACGCCTCAACGGCGAATACGAGCCGATTAAGGTACCTGACTGCGCAGCAGAGGAGTTTGCGGCCGCTATGGAAGCATCTATAGGAAAGCCGTGTTCGATTTCATCAGCAAAGTCAAGTGCTTCCATTAAACCCATGTCAGGTTATGACTTAAAAGCGGCTTTGGAGCAGGTGCTGTTATCTGCTAGGCCTGACCGCGGATTGGATGCGTTGGTGCGTTCCGGAGTAATAGCTGCAATACTGCCGGAAGTTCAGGCAATGGTGGGCTTTGGAGAAGGTATTAGGCACAAGGATGTTTGGGCTCACACCAAGAAGGTAATATTAAAATCGCCGGCTACCCCTATTCTTCGATGGGCAGCATTGTTTCACGATATAGGAAAAGTTCCTACTAGAAGGTTTGAAGCAAAAGGGCAGGTAACTTTTATAGGACATCCCGCAGCGGGCGCAAAAATGTTCGCCAAAATTTCTAATAGATTTTGCTTTGAAAAAGAAGAATACAAACGAATACGATTTTTAATAGCCGAACACCTCCGAGCTTCAGCCTTTGATGAAACCTGGACAGATTCTGCAGTGCGCAGATTTGATCGTGAAATCGGAGATGCAGTAGATGATTTATTAGCATTATCAAAAGCTGACATAACCAGCAAATACGCAGAAAAAGTGCGCCGCAGTGTAGAGTTGATAGATACGCTGGAAGAACGAATAAAAATATTAAGAGAACAAGATGCAAAACCCGCTCCCTTACCCAAAGGACTAGGAACGGCTTTAATAAAGCATTTTAAAATTGAACCCGGACCCTGCTTGGGCATTGTAATGTCAAGATTGAAAGACGATGTAGAATCCGGTCGATTGGGTATTCAAGAAGAATTCGGTCATTATATAGAATATTTAGAAAACAATCCTCGATTATTGGACCTTTCTTAAGTTAGTATTCTATCATTTTAGCTATTATTTCAGCATAGACAATTATGTTGAGTCATATGGCAAATAGCAAATTATTCCGGTAAGATCCGCTCACGGGGTAAGGTGTATGAAAGCCTATCCTTTTGCACAAAATCAACAAAATATTTAAAAAAGCGGAAACATTTTTTGTATATTTTCGATATAACATACATGTGGGGGTTGATAGGCTATATAAAACATAAGGAGTAAGAGATGTTTAAGAAGTTTAAGAAGTTTAAGAAGTTATATTTGTTTATAGGCTTCACTTTGATTATGAGTTGTACGGTAGTATGCCTACTCGGATGCAGTACTGAAATTGCTCCGGAAAACCAAAATCAAGATAGTATTACATATGATTCACAGGATTCTTTTTCTGAAAAAACTTATGATAGTGAAACCGAGCAAGCAACTGACAGTGAAACCGAGCAAGCAACTGATAGTGAAACCGAGCAAGCAACTGACAGTGAAACCGAGCAAGCAACTGACAGTGAAACCGAGCAAGCAACTGATAGTAATAGTGATCAACCTTTGGAAACAGACAACGATACTGTTACAGAGGAACCGAATCAACCCGACAACTGTTATGTCGGTCGCTATAACATTAAAGAGCCCGAAGATATTGAGGGTTTGTCTGACTATAACTGTATTATAGGTGATTTGTTTATAGGGATAGAAAAAATTGGCGTACAAGATCCTATACTGAACACTTCACTATACAATCTTAACGGACTGGAGAAATTAAGATATATTACCGGTAATCTTTATATAGGTTTTACCGAAAATCTAAGTGACCTTTCTGCTTTGAGTAATATTAAGACAGTCGGACGTGAGTTGTATGTTTGGAGAAATGATGCACTAACAACACTTTTTGGATTTCAGTCAGTCGAAAGTGTTAGAGATTTGTTGATATGGGTTAATGACGGTCTTGAGAACCTAAGCGGACTTTCCAGTTTAAAAGAAGTTACCGGTATGGTTTCCATCGCCGGAAACTGGGGAATGACTGACTTATCAGGAATGCCTAATCTAAAAAAAATCGAACAAGATGCTGCATTTTATGACAATATTTTACTGACCTCCATGGAAGGCATGGAAAATCTTACCAGGGTTGGCGGAGACCTAATAATTAGGAGAAATGCCGAACTTAAAAATTTAAACGGGTTAGAAAATCTAGCCTTTGTGGGAGGGCAGATAAATATCGGATACATAAGAGATGATGTTTTAAACACAGGTAACCCTGTACTTGAAAACCTAGACGGTTTGTCAGGGCTCAAAAGAGTAGGGGGAACTATAAATATATTTCAAAACGCAAATCTACCGGACTGTGAATTATGCCGATTGGCCGACAATATTACAAACGGTCATAGGTTGATGACAGGGTACGGAGAAAACCTTAGCGATGAATGTACGGAAACCTGCCCCAATAATACAAATGTCTGTTATAAAGGAGATGTCTTAATTACAAAGGATTCGGATTTCGATGCACTGGCAGGTTATGAATGTATTATCGGCAATTTGGAAATCGGAGGAGGAAGCTTTCAATACCTAACCGGCTTAGAAGACCTTACTTCAGTATCAGGAGGAGTATACATTCATGACAATTTCAATTTGCGAGATATTAAAGGAATTTCCAATTTGTTTTTGGTCGGCTCTTATATCGATATTTACAACAACCAAACCCTTCGTTTTAACGGTGAAATGCGAAAGCTTATAGGCTCGATAAGAGAATTACTAATTGTAGATAATTTGTCAGTAGATTCATTTAAGGGTTTTGAAAATATTACCCACATACAACAAAATCTGGTAATTGCAGGAAACCCCAATATTACAAGCCTTACAGGGCTACAAAACATTTCATGGATCGGAATAGGTTTGTATATCGGTATGGAAGCGGTAGACAAAACTTCTGCACCTTTGGGAAATGAAAAACTGGTTGATATTAGCGCTCTAAAAACTCTCAAATATGTGGGTTGGTTTGTAAATGTTCTGCACAATGAATCTTTGCCTAATCTTCAGGGGTTGGAGGGATTAAACAACCCGTTTCTCAATATAGATATAGGAAATAATAACTCTCTTACAAACCTCTCAGGTCTGTCAGGTTTTCAAACGATTAACTCTCTGCAAATAAGAGGAAACGATGCATTGGTTAATCTTAAGGGATTGGAAAATTTACAAATAATACGAGGCAGACTTGGAATCGGAGGTTATGATGTATTGAGTATTCCGTCAGATAATGTGTCTTTGACAAGTTTAAAAGGAATAGAAAACCTAACACATGTCGGTTCATGCATTAACATTTTTAACAATAGTACACTTCCCCAATGCGAAGTCGATAACTGGATTAGTCATTTAACTAAAAGAGGAGAATGCGGATCAACGCTTCCCAATGGATCTGAAGATCCAAGTTTATGTGAGTTGTAAAAAAAGTTTTTAGTAAATTGCTGTTAAAAAAATATTGTCCGGTTTCCCCAGTTTCTCTGTGTCCCTACGCTCTCCAAGGAGTCGCAGATCAAGCTATTCATAAACATGGTCTATCTAGGCACAGTTGACGGAAAGTCAACCCTTGGCATAGGTAGTGCGGCGCTTGCCTTTGTATGTCCGGAGGAATACGGGGCGATTGGGCGAAAATCGGCCCAATGCTACTGCTTCGTGAAGTACGTCAGTTCCTTTCCCTGAAGCCACTTGAAGGTCGTTTCCGTAGCCTCGAAGGGAGCAGTGGCAGCTAAATCGTCCGGGCACGTCCGTGTTGAGATCATTTCATTGCCCTCGATCGTGTAGGTGAAGTTGAAAGACCTGGAGGCGATTCCCGGCATCTCCATGGCAAACTCGGCAGTGCCGTTTGAGAAGACAATAATGTCTGTTCGAATCTGCTGTGACGGCTTGGGCGACTCGTCGGTTCCGATGTACTTTTCCCACTTGGTCAAAACGTAGGTCCCGTCAACAATCGTTCCGCCGGCAAGGTCAGGTGCATCCTGTCCAATTTCGACCTGAGAAACAACCGAGGAAGGCGGCACCAGCCTGTTGCACTGCCCCTCAGTGTCCGGAGGATCAGTCGTGTCTGTCTCGGTATCGGCGTCTGTGTCGGTATCGGTATCGGTGTCTGTGTCGGTATCGGTGTCGGTATCGGTGTCTGTGTCGGTATCGGTGTCTGTGTCGGTATCGGTGTCTGTGTCGGTATCGGTATCGGTGTCTGTGTCGCTGTCGCTGTTGGTGTCGCTGTTGGTGTCGCTGTTGGTGTCGCTGTTGGTGTCGGTATCGGTGTCAGTGTCCTCGCAGGCGCCGCCGGAGAGAATGGCAGACATGCCGATGACCATAAACACGTACAGAAACGGTCCTACTTTTTTCATTTGTTACTCCTCCATGTAAAAGCAGTTGAAAAACTATCATTGACGGTCAAATCATTCAAAATCGGTAACGTCAATTCATACCGTTATTTAATGAAATACGCAATAATATGTAAATTGGTAATGCCGGAGATTTGCACTTGAATTAATGAAGAAAATCCACTCGTGGGATTAGGTGTAAACCGGCTTGGTTATGCCTGTTTTGAATACAATTCAATTTGATTGTTTCGTTGATTCTTTGTTACTCAGAAATACAACAAACATGTAAACCTGTTAGTTATTCTGCATTTTAT
>CAYWLQ010000046.1:0-33398 GCA_964458775.1 uncultured Myxococcales bacterium
GTGTCTTGTGTATATCGGTCTATTCTATCAGGACATGCTTCGCACCAAACAAATTTCTCCGGGCGATAAGCTTCCTCCTGTATTGCCTATTGTATTATACAACGGCGAGCCTCGTTGGAATTCGGAGACCGACATTTTTTACCTGATCAACCAAATGCCCGGCGGTCTTTCACAATACAGTCCTCGGCTGAAGTATTTTCTTATCGACGAAGGAGCCTATAAAAATGATGAGCTTGAATCTGTTAGAAATTTTGTTTCTTTATTGTTTCAACTAGAAAAAACTCCGTCCAAGAATATGAATAGAGAGCTTCTGGTTGGTTTGATTCAGCTGTTAAAGGAAACGCCTGAATTACAAAGAACTTTTGCAACCTTTATTGATCGGATATATTATAAAAGTAAATCGGAGGTCGAAAGACTATACCGAGAAGCGAAAAGCACAGAAGAGGTAACAGCCATGTTATCAAAAAACGTAGAACGATTTATACAGGAATGGAAAGCTGAAGGTAAGGCCGAAGGTGAGGCTGAAGGTATAGCTAAAGGTGTAGCCAAAGGTAAAGCTGAGGGCAAAATTGAAGGTTTGCGTCAGGTTGCATACAGGCTTATTTCAGAGGGTATGTCTACAGAACGCATTGCTGAGATTACCGGCCTTCAAGAAGAAGAAATCAAATTGCTTCGCAAGTCCATTTTACACTGACTGTTGCATCAAGATTAGTACCGTTCTTCAAAAGTTGGGCACTTTTTAAATCCGCCTTAAGAACTATCAAGTTGTCATCTTGCGGTTGCATCTGACGAAATGGATCGGAGAACCCTCTGCGAGTTGCTGATCGTATCAGCTCACTCCGAACAGCTCACTCCGAACCGCCAATGCGGATCAAACCGATTTTATTTCATAAATCGCGATTGGTTTTACATGCCTCACTGACGGGTCTCACTGACGGGTGTCAGACTCACTGAAAAGCGACTCACTGAAAAGCGTCATCACACGCAAAAAAATGACCGTTCTCAAAAAAAGGCCGGTTAAACTGGAAACTTTTTCTAAGTTTTTACGAAATAGCTTACAGGGTTGCGTAATGCATTAACAATCATAGGAGTATGATATGCAAAACAAAGAATTTTTGGATAGAAAGATGTTAATCCTTAAAGCTATTCCCGGCGAAAGCCTTAGAAAGCCGTCTTCTTCTTTGGAACGGTTTCATCAAGAGGCGGAATATCTTTACTCTTGGTGCCAAGATGACAAACAGGAACTGGTTTCGGTCGGTCTTGATTGGAATATTGTTGAAGATTTGCCTGTTCGTCTTGGTGCGTCCAGACAGGCGCATCAAGAATGGCTTGTCAACCGATTTAAAAATCAGGCTCTCTTGGCTGAGTGGTCTTCGCTTCTTCCTTTGGCATACGATTTTAGAGAGAGATTGATATACGGCTTTCTATATGCTTTTCGAAACAATTCCGACTTGGAGAGTCGCGTTCGTATGGTTGCTGAGAGCGATGAAGACGTAGATATTGCCGGTGATTTGGAATACCTTGTTGTGTTGGGAAGACAGAATCAATCTTATTTGCAGGCAATCAACTATAGTTTGAGCATTTTGGATGACGCAGAATTTGCATCTCAAAAGATGCTTGAGATTCAAAAAGGCGAACTTTGTGATAACGAGGAACAACGTGACCGAAAAGCGATTCGAGAAGCAGCATATACTCATCTCAGAGAAGCGGTAGATACCGTCTGCCGATGCGGACGCTATGCGTTGAGAAGAAATCATTCACGATTAAGAGGTTATCGAATAGGAGCTATAGACTGCTACAATCCGGATAGAGTTGAAGAAACAGCCGCTCATCTATTGGGGATTTTTGCCTCTCCGGCTGCCTTATCAAATTCGGCGAATTATCAGTAATCTAGTTTTTTTCCTCTATTACATATTGATTGAGCAATTTTTTTATTTCATCCGGGATCGTAACAATTTTCCACTCTCTATTTACAAAAGGATGAATTGTATATGCAGAGGCGATTTCTTTGTTGTCTTTGTTTAAAACCCTATAGTTAAATTTTACTGAAGCGTTTTTGACATAGGCCAGTGTTGTTTCAACTGAAACTTCCTCGTCATAGCGGGCTGATCCTTTGTATTGGATTTTGCATTCGGTAACAGGAAGCAAGAGTCCTTTTTGTTCTAGGTCAGAATACGGATAGCCTTCTTCGCGCAACAACCCGGTTCTTGCCGACTCTAAGTATGTCAGATAGTTACCATAATAGACCACACCCATCTGATCTGTTTCCGCATATCTAACACGTGTTTTATATACATAAACTTTCATTATTTCGCGCAACCTCCGTGATGACTTTCTAGCTGCTTTGTTCGCGAAAAAAAAGCATTTTACACAGAAGCGTTCTAATTTTGTCTAAAACTAATCTCTCACTGATGATATACTTTTACTCAGTTGTTGTTAAACCAAGGAGAAAAAAGTGAACGCTACAATGAAGAAACTGCTTATTACTGTGATTGTTTTCCTAATGTCAGCATGTGACGAAGATAATTCTTCGAAAACCGATGACCAAGATACAGATGTTGACACCGACAGTACTTCAGATACGGATTCTAATGTTAATGAACAAACTTACGGATGCGTTCAGTTTCACGACTATGCGGTCGGTTGCGAAATTACCGGTACAACGTTGATATATTTGGATGCAGCATGCTCTGTTATTGATAGTATTTTTATCGACAGTATTCTCTTAGATTCTCTAAATTGCTTTTCACCAGATGATTGTGAAGAGTTTAAAGCCCTTTTGGCGGAGGACAGCACAGGAGAAGAGAACTCTTTTACTCAATGCTTTGAGAATAATTTGTCAAGTGCAGAACCTGATGCAGCTAACAATACATTTAGAGAGCATTTTTGTGACTATATAGTTGGATGCGATGAGACAATTACAATAGCAGAATGTAACCTTTATTTTACAGATCCTGAGGAGATGATGCTATTCAATGCGTTGGACGCACCGTACATTACAAACGCAGATGCATGTGTTTATCCTAAGCCTGAATGCATAGACTATCTCGAAGTAGAAGAATGCCTTACTTCTGTTATTGATGAAATATCTGCGAGTTTAGAAATTCTTGAGTTATAGTGCACCGTCAGGATCGGTCATTTCAATAGGTTCGCATTTTAGACTAATGTTTTTCAAATCTGCCGACAAAGGAATAACTTGATGTTCCGGCTTTTTGGCAATTAGCTTGTTAAGTTCCGTAACTCTTTCCTTTGATGCCGGATGGGTTGAGAGCATACTCAAGGCACCGGACAGAGAGCCTTCCTTCTCAGCCAACTTTGACAAAAATCTTGGAAGACCTGTCGGATCCATGCCTGCTTTGTACATAAGCTCAAGACCTGTTTCATCTGCCGCCCTCTCCTGATCGCGATTGAATGACATAGTCGCCAAGGATGCAGCATTATACAGCAAGAACTGCTCAATGCCTCCGACATCTCCCAAAAAAGCCGAGAGCAACAGCATGGTTCCTGCTTGACGAGCAACGTTGTTAATACCGTGTCTTAGAATAACATGCTGGATCTCATGTGCCAAAACCCCTGCAACTTCAAAACTGTCATCAGCTTGTTCCAACAATCCGCGGTTGATAAACACATACCCTCCGGGAAGCGCAAATGCGTTAACTTCTTCGGAATCCAAAACTCTAACTTTAAAATTAAACTGTCCGGTGTTGAGAGCTCCTACCAATCTGGTTCCCATTTCATTTACAGTACGAAGCAATTCAGGATCAGAACAAACCTTTTGTTCTTTCAAAATCCCTTCCGCAGCCGCTTTCCCAAGAGTTGTCTCCCATTCTGCCGGGATAAAAGCTGTCGACTTTTCTGCAAGATACCCTACTCCTTTCCAGCCTCCCCAAATAAGACCGATTACCACGACAACCATCAACCCTAAAAATGCAGCTCTTCCAATAGTTCGATTTGATTTGTTTGAGACAAGATTGTGAAGTGCATCAATAATCTGCCTCGGAGCTCCCAGCATCTCAATTTGGGATACAATTTCTTTGTCCGAAACCAGTAACTTGATAGTCTTTCCGTCATATTCTGTCTGAAAAGCAATATAGGCATCATCCATTCCCATTAAACTGACTGACATTGATGAATATGAGAGCGTAATATTCTTAATTTTTTGAGAATCAGAATTTATTTCCAGCCCCTGCCCTCTTGGAAAAATATCACAAGGCAAGCCGCGGCCCGCCTCAAAACCGTGTACTATTCCGCGAAAAGTCTCTTTCACTTTGCCTCCGCCATAGCCTTTGCAAACCGATCCATCTCAGAGTAATTCATTTTAGATTCACTTTTGGTAACTCCGGCAACACTCTTTACAATTGACCGTTCTAACAAATTCATCTTTGCAAAATCAAAACCTCCTCCAAACAACCCCTTTGCTTTAGCTGCGTCACGGAGTGTTTTTGGATAGGCTTCGACAAATTGTTTTTCAGCAATCTCACCCTCATACATACAACACAAATATAGGCCGAGTCTTTTGGTTAACAAAGTATCATGATTATTCTCAATAAACTTTCTCATGTTTTTTTGAATTCTTCCCATATGAATGGAACCGCCGAGAATAACCGTGCTATACCGTTGCAAATCGGGAGACAGATTGTCCTTGATGTTAAACATTTCCGCATCGTCGATTTTTTTTAACAAGTATTCTGCTGAGACAGCAGAAGCACCGTGATTGGTAGCATACAGAATAAGTATCGGCATATCGCTATAACTCCTTTCTCAAGGAGGGGTCATAATATTTCTCACCATAGTTTTTTAAACAGTTCCTAAATTACGATAAAGCCCGAACAATCGTCTCTTTTATGGTTTCAGCATAGTTAGTAATCTTGTCCTGATCAGGACCTTCAACCAAAACCCTCGCCTTGTTTTCAGTACCGGAATATCGAAGTACAATACGCCCTCTTTTACCTAGTTCTGTTTCTATTTGTTTGACCAAATCGCCAAGTCCGGGGAGAGTTTCCAACGGAAGCTTTTTGGGAACTGAAAAACTCAGCAACGATTGAGGAACTCGTTCCATGACACCGTGAGCAAGCTCTGAAAGAGGCTTCTGAGTTTTAAGCATTATAGACAGTATTTGCAGAGCCGCCAACATCCCGTCACCCGTAGGAGCATGTTCTAAGAATATTAGATGACCGGATTGTTCACCGCCGAAATTATAACCGTTGGAACGCATGCAGTCCACCACGTATCTGTCTCCAACCTGAGTGCGAACGGTCTTGCCGCCTTCGGATTCAACTGCCAGATCCAATCCCAGATTACTCATTACCGTTGTAACAAGAGTATTTTGCGCTAACGTACCGCATTTAATTTTTTCTTTAGCACAAAGAGCCATTACAGCGTCACCGTCCACAACATTGCCCTTTTCATCCAGAAGGATCAGCCTGTCAGCATCTCCATCCAAGGTTATACCTATATCAGCGCCCAGTTCTTTTACCTTTTCTCCTGCTTTTTCAGGATAAAGTGACCCGCAATTCTCGTTTATATTTCTTCCGTCAGGAGATACTCCGATTTTTGTCAAACTTGCGCCGAGCTCACTCAGAACAGCAGGAGCTGTCTTATAAGCCGCACCGTTTGCACAATCCAAAACCACATTAAGTCCGTCAAGGGTCATGCCTTTTGGAAAAGTATGTTTAAGCTCAACCACGTATCTACCCACCGCATCATCAACTCTAACAGCCTGTCCCACGTCGCTTCCGATGGGTGACAAGCTTGTACGCGGTTCTGATTCCATAAGCCTTTCAATTTCAAACTCTTCCTCATCAGGCAGTTTAAACCCGTCCGCACCGAACAGCTTTATTCCGTTATCCGTATAAGGATTATGTGAAGCGGATATTACCACCCCTGCATCTGCCCGCATTGATGAGGTAATAAAAGAGATTCCCGGTGTCGGCAAAGGCCCCACCAGCATAACTTTTCCTCCCATTGCACATATACCTGATGCCATCGCTGTCTCAAGCATATAACCTGACTGTCTTGTATCTTTGCCGATAACAATCTTGGGTGCAGTCTTGTTCACTGCAACAACAAGAGCCCTTCCAAGTTTCATGGCTATCTCACAAGTCATAGGATACCTGTTGGCCACACCTCTAACACCGTCTGTCCCGAATAGTTTTCTTCCCATATAGGCTTTCCTCAATTGTTATAATCGCACAAGGCAAAATATTATTGCAATTACAATGGTTTACTTTTGTAGTGATTTTATTTTTTCGTCAATTGCCTTTAAAAGATCATTTTGCGCCTTAATGTATTCTAACCACGGAAGCGCCAATTTGTGAAATTGTTCACTTTCAAAGAACTCTTTTGATTTTTTCAAGCAAGTGTCTATTCCAAATTTGGAGGTAGTATCAGGAGTTTTGGCCGCAATTTCAATAGCCTTTTTAAAATCATCATCAGGAACACCGGCTGGAGCTGACAAATGGGCCAAACATTCAAAAGCTGTTCTGCTGAACCATTCAGGTTTTGCAGCGGCTGCAGCGCAGGTATTAGTTACTTCTGTTTCCATTGACTCAAAATCGAGATCTTCTAGCTTTGCATCTTTTAAAACACACCTGAGCACTTTAAAATATCTAACCGCATTTAATAAAAATTTTTCATTATCTTTTTGTTGCTGAAAACCGACCCAATGACTGGATGCAGTCTCCAGTTTTTCCAGTGATTTAAAATAGTCCTCATATTTCAAAAACTCCGTAGCAAATTCATTCCATGCAGATTTCATAGAAACCACTGCTTCTGAAATCTTTGCTAAGTTTTCCACCAAATCCGAAGGAGCAACTATTGCTTTGTAGTCCGGCAAACTCTTATCCAAAACAATTATACCATTCTCTTTCACATGACGGGCATATCTTACCGGATCGGTAGTAACAACACGCATTTTCGCTTCAAATTCGTCATTGTTTTTTAGACCTTTTACGTCAACCTGAACAGCTTTCCAAAAATCACGATATCCGGACAAATGCGCTTTTTGAAAGGCCGCTCGAACATCTTCGTATTTTTGAATTTCCTTTTTCTTGTTGTTCATCATTACCAGCACCGCAATCACCGCAGCAACAACGGCAACAAGAACTGCTATCACAGCTATACGTTGACCTGTATTGGAAATTTTAATTTCCGCATCATCAGCGGGCAAAGGAAGATTTCCCGAAGGTATATCACTGTTTTGTCCAAAATCCGGTCCGCCAGGGATTTGATTGTCCATTTCCGTCTCCTTTTCTTCTTTTCTTGACTGAAATTTAACAACAAAAATTTTTCTATATAACAGGATTGTTGTCAATCCGGTCAATGTTATGACTTGGTCAAATCCAGTATTGTCGGAGGAATTGGAGCACCTCTATGCCCCAAAACGCTATAGACATGAAGAGATTTGGATTTACCTTTTACATTAATAGGTTCAAGAGTCTTTACTTCAAAATCCTTATAGACTTGTCGATATGTCTCTTCGGAAATAATAATTTCGCCCGCTTTTGCAGCCGAACAAAGTCTTGCTGCAGTATTTACAGTATCACCTATAACAGAATAACTCATTGTTCTTGTCGATCCGATGTATCCGGCCACAAGCTCACCTGTGTTTATTCCGATTCCTATTTGTATAGGCGTTAAACCTTCTGAAGCTCTTGTTGTATTAAATTCAACCAGAGCTTCCATCATTGACACAGCTGCATTGACTGCTCTGCATGGATCATCATCATGAAGTACCGGTGCACCCCAGATTACCATAATCTCATCCCCAACAAATTTGTCCACCGTTCCCTCATGATTAAACACTACTTCTACCATTACTTCGAAATACTCGTTGAGCATCTGAAGAACTTCTGAAGCAGGAATGTTTTCACTCATAGAGGTAAAACCTCTGATGTCAGCAAACAGAACTGTGGCGTATCTATTTTCACCGCCCTTTTCCACATTCAGTTTGCCTGAAACAACCAGCTCCGCCAAATCAGGAGAAAGAAGCCTCTGGAACCGCTCTCTAGTGGCTGCATCTTTTTCCATCTTTTTAGCCATCTCAACAATATGAACCAGTTGTCCTGTTTGATTAGCAATATTGGACAACAAATGCAGATCTTTTTCTGTATACGCGTTAACAGCAACAGAGGAATCAATAACCATTATTCCCAACAAATCACCGGCATGAAGTATAGGAACTCCCATTGAAGATCTAATGCCTTGCATTATTATGGAACGCGCCTCTTTAAAACGTGTATCCATTTGCGCATCTGATGATAAAATACCTGTCTTGTCTTTTTGAATCTGCTTTATTAAAGTTGTCGAGATAGATATTTTTTCTTCCTTTTTTGTTTTATGAACCCTCGGTTGAAATTCACCGTTTTCATCCGGCATAAGGATCACACCGCGATCACAATTTAAAAATTCAAAAGTTCTCTCAAGAATTTGAGTAAGTATCTTGTCCAAATCAAATTCCATGCCGATATCGCGCTGAAGTTCATATGTTACGCGAAGTTTTTCATAGTCAGCACGAACTTGTTTATCATCTGCAATTTCCTTTTCCGGAAGAAAACGATCTGTAACCTGTATTTGAGCGCGAATATGACTCTGAACCTGAGCATCTGTCATATGAACCATCGAAGTTGAACCAAGATTTCCGACTGCTTGATCCAAAAACATACAACGAGTTCCGCCGAGACGAATTTCCCATCCGTCTTTTAGCACTACCTCACCGTTAACTTTTTCTCCATTAACAAAGGTTCCGTTGAGACTTCCAAGGTCTCTCATTACATGCCCTCGTTTTACGTCATAGTAAACAATGCAATGTTCTTTTGATACAACCCGATCAAGCACTTGTATTCGATTTTGCGGATGCCTGCCTATAGAATTATGCTCAATAAGATCGACTTCTCGTCTCCCTCCGGCATCAAATATTATCAGCTTTGCCATTTCAGATATCCCTTAATATCAATATTTGTCATCTTCAGAATATTGTGTACTGCACAATATTGTATTATTGGCCGCCTCCTCCAATTAGATTTCTTATTCCTTCTCCCCCGGCAGGTATTATTGTTACCTTAATTTCACATTTACTAACAATTTTGTCAGTTGCATTAATAACGAAAGTGGCAATACCTTTTCCGCCTGCATCTTGAGGTTTTATAACAGCGGTCGCCATTTTGGGTTTTATACACTCTTCTGTATTTCCGCTGATAGTTTTAAGATCACTAACCCTTATAGCTTTTTCCCCCACCGAAAACTGGAGTCTTCCGTTGATATCACCCTGTGTCTTTGCGCAGTTTTTTAATACAGATTCCTGTCTTTTTAAAGCGTCCGCAACCGCTTTGCTCACGGCGTTGTTAGAAGAAGAAAATGAGCATTTAACATCTTTCTGTTTTTCGCCGGGAGGAGGATCTGCAACCGGAGTGTCAGTATCTTTTTTTGGATTGGCAATTTCATCCGGTATCTTGTCGGGAATTTTGTCAGGAACTTTGTCCGGAATTTTGTCAGCATACTCTTCCGGTACCTTGTTTTTAATATCATCGGGAATTCCGTCGACAGAAGGAGTCTTTGATGCATCTCCCGTCTTTGGTTTTTTAACAGCTTTTGAATCTCTTGGTTCAGTAGAACTTGACGGCGTGCCTACCAAAGTACTCGGCAACGGATCAGGCGAATTTGTCGGAGTTTCACTTGACGTATTTTCAATGCCGCCGGTCGGAACAGGCGGAGACACCTGCGGAAGTCCGGCCGGAAGTTGCGGAGGAACGCTCACCGTTGCAACAGTAGCGGTTTGCGTATCAGATTTGGCTCCTGGACCGGCTGTAAAATACCAGGCCGTTGCACCGCCGCCGGCGAGTAAAACAACTGCCGCAATTATAGGCACAATTGGAATCGGTTTAGATTCAGGTGATTTCACCTGAGATTTTTGTTGTTGCTTCTTAACAGCACTTGATGATGCAGCAACAGAAACCGCCTGTTGCGGTATAGTTTTTGCGCTTGGAGAAGAGGTCGCTGCAACAGCGGAAGTTGTAGGATGCAACAGACCGGCAGCTTCGCTTAGACGTTGTCCGAATTCACGCATGCTTTGCGGCCTTGCAGATGGATCTTTCTCCAGGGCGGACATTACAACAACAGCCACAGAAGAAGGAATTCCTTGCGGCTCTAAGGGAGCCGGAATATCCATCAAATGTTTAGTTAGTAATCCCATGGGGGTTTCAGCGTTAAAAGGTAATGCCCCGGTAAGCATCTGATACATCATCACACCAAGTGAATATATATCTGTACGATTGTCGACCTTCTCACCCCTTATTTGTTCGGGAGACATATACTGAGGTGTTCCGAATACCATTCCGGTTTTGGTAAGAGCTTTGCGTTGATCTTGAGATTCATCCTCCATAATTTTGGCAATTCCGAAATCCAAGACCTTTACAACATCTTTTTCACCGGCTCTTGAGCAAAGCATTACATTTTCGGGTTTTAAGTCACGATGTACGATACCGTTATCATGTGCATCTTGAAGTGACCCGCATATCTGACGTCCGATACTGCATGCTCTATTGACAGGCATGGCACCTGTACTTTGGATCTCATCATCCAAGCTTTTGCCTTTGACGAATTCCATTGCTATGTACAATGAATTTGATGCAGTTTTCCCAAAGTCATATATGGTAATGGTATTGGGATGGTTGAGTCTGCTGCTGGCAGCCGCTTCATTTTGAAATCGAGCAAACAAACTTTCGTCTTGGTTCAGATTGCTATGCAAAACTTTCAGCGCGACTTCTCGCTTGATTGCTGTCTGTTCAGCACGGTAAACAACCCCCATTCCGCCTTCGCCGAGCTTTTCGTGAACCAAAAATCTATCACCGACAAAAGTACCAATCAGAGGATCCGTCACAGGCGCATCCGGAGAGTCAACGACTATCCTTGTACCGCATTTTCCGCAGAAAACGGTATCCTTAGGATTGGGGGAATTGCATTTAGGACAAAAAAATTCAGTCGTCACTTTAACTCATACTCCTTGCTTTTTCAGCACTTCAAACTGTCCAACGTCAACTAAACTCTCACAAACTCTTCAAACAAAATCATTCTCTAATTAAACGGGTTTGCTTCTATCTTGCCTGATTTACTCGGCACACTAGCAGGCGAACCGTTTTCAACTTTATTGTTCAGCTCTGATTCACTTTTTGTTGAGGAGTCCGACTTTTCAGTTGTGTTTTCTATTTTCAATCCCGTCGGAGAATCAGATCCATTTCCTGTTTGTTGTGACTCATCTTCGTTACTAGTATCAACTAACTTTGGTTTATCTGTTTCTTTATTGGGATTATCATCGTTGCTCTTGTTTTTATCATTATTCCTATTGGATCTTGACTGCTTTTTTTCAGGCATTTTTATTTCATTTGGAGAATCATCTTCAACAGCTTTTTCTTCTTGCATAGAAGGAGGTTCAACTGCCGCTATCGACGAATTTGCTTCTGTATCATTAACCTCAGAAGCACTAGTAGAACTATCGGAAACTGTCTCTTTAACTTCGTTGGTCGTTATAACACTGGGTATTGAAGGCTGAGGCGGAGGAGGAACAGATGCAATATCTTGTGTATCATTCGGCAAAGAATCAACATTTCTTCTGGATGCAAAAAAAGCGACCGCTACAGCTAATGCAGCCAATACTGCAGCAGCATATAGGAAAGTCATAGAAGGAGAACGTTTATCATATTCTGAAGAGTTCTTACTTGTAGAGCTCTGTCTAGAAGGCTGAAAAATTGCCTCAATCGGTTGAGTGGTTTCAATATCTCCTGTTCTTTTGTCAACAGGTCTGTCAGGTCGCATTTTTCTAGCTGTAATTTCTGAAGATCTATTAAAAGTAAATTTGCTGTATACCAATTCAGGATCAGACGCTTGATTTTCAGGCGGATCATCAAGAGCGTTCCCTGTAAATCTTGCAACAATAACAGTTATGTTATCGTGACCGCCGCCTTTGCAAGCAAGGTCTGTAAGAGTTTTGCATGTTTCTATTGGATCTTCATTTTCTAGTAACGCATTACGAATTGCATCATTATTGACAATACCTGACAAACCGTCACTGCACATTACAAGACGATCATTCTTTTTCAGAATAACAGAGGTAATATCAACATGAACTTCTTCCGCTGTTCCAAGCGCCTGAAGAATTATATTGTTTTTGTCAAAAGTTCTCGCTTCTTCTTCAGTCATTTGTTTTGCATCAATTAGCTGTTGAACAAGCGACTGATCTTTTGTGACCTGAACGAGTTGTGCGCCTCTAAGAATATATGCTCTAGAATCACCGACCTGACCTATCAGCAAACGCGGACCGATCAATGCGGCTACTGTAACTGTAGTTCCCATACCTCTTTGTGAACGATTGAGTCTCGCTGCCGTAAGAATTCTTCTGCCGGCTTCACAAACGGCCTTTTCTATTTTTTGCGCCAAATTATCATCAGAATCAGCGGCATCCCCTTTTTGCATCATGTCGTATATGGTATCGACTGCAATTTGGCTCGCCACTTCGCCGGCTGCTGCTCCTCCCATTCCGTCACAAACCGCAAAAACAGACCCTTTTGACCCTATTCGATGTTTGCGGACTTCAGGACGAATGCTGCGATTTCCAGCTGTAAGATCAGCAACTAAGAAGTTGTCTTCATTGTGTTCTCTAACAAGACCTACATCTGTACGACCGAATACTTCTGCTTCAATTTCTAATGAAACCGGGATCGGTAATTCTTCTGTTTTTGATTTATTGGATTCGTTCATTCCTCTCCGAATCTCCTCGCTAAGAATATCCCGAATGTTCGCTTTATATACATCTATCTCAATACATTACTAATAGTTAAACTATATAGCACTCAAATTTGCCCAAATAAATTACGACATCACTCATATTCGATCTAGTAATCTTGCAAACCTATTTTCAAAAATAATTAAGCACTGCATAATACCTGATGTCCACTTGAAATTTACATCATTTTTAAAAAAAACACTTGGTTTAAAAACAACTATGATTTTGTAGACCCTTTAAAAGAAATATTCTTTTGTTTTTCTCGCAATCTTTGGGACCAGAGAAAAACTGCTTCTGCAAATCCGAAGGCAACATACAGACACAACAACCAAATTAGAATATATGCCGGTTTGGATTTAATCCACAAAACCACGCTTGAACCCAATGTAACTACAAATATGCTGACAAAAAAGATATTGATCTTAAGATCTTTAAACGAGCGAAACTTAACTTCACTTACCATTAAAACAGCTAAAGTAGGCATTATTGCTACCATCATCGGGTATCCTATGCCCTTTACCGTTAATCCATGAGAAGTCAACCAAGGCCAGCCTCCCATTGCATTTGATGCTACCACCAATGCAACAACAAAAGCAGCTGCCATTGGTATGGGCAATCCCAGCATATATTTCCCCGGCTTATTGGTTTGAACCTTGGCATTAGACATTACATTGAACCTGGCAAGTCTCACTGCTCCTGCCAGAACGTATAAGAAACAAACCGCTATTCCTATCATTCCAATTTCAGATAATGCCCAACGATATGCAATAATTGCAGGTGCTACACCAAATGAAATCAGATCTGCCAGAGAATCAAACTCTATTCCAAAAGAAGATTGAGTTCGGGTCATTCGAGCAACTCGTCCGTCAAACAGATCAAATATAAAAGCATAGAAAAGAAGAAATGAAGATTGATAGATGTCTTCATCAGTTATTTCAGGTGCCGTACATTTTAAAGTTGCCAACAATCCACAAAATAGACTGGCAGCAGTTAATAGATTGGGCAGAATAAAAAGTGTTTTTCCCAGTTTCATAAATTAGCCGTTGTCATTTTCCGAACTCATCATAGCTTCATCAGCGATTGTCATCTAGATATCATTACGAATAATTGTCGTTTTTTTTTTAATATTTTAAAATGACTGCAATTTTTGACAATTCCTAAGTCGATTATGACATTTTCGTGACAACTATTACAATTACTTTAACTATACATAGTTTCAGACAGTCAACCTTGCAAAACTGCAAGGTTCTGAAAAAAGGGCGAAAAAGCTATGAATACGGACACTCTTCAATACATTTTTATAACAGGATATTTAAGCATCCTGGCTCTGTTGGCTGTATACGGTTTTCATCGAACACTCTTGGTTTTTCTCTTCATGAAAACAAGGAAACAGGAACCCAAACCACAAAGCCAATTTGAAGTGTTACCCTATGTAACTATTCAACTACCCATGTTCAATGAACGATATGTTGCATCTCGCCTACTTGACGCCATATCAAAGATTGACTATCCGTCTGACAGATTTGAAATTCAGATTTTAGACGATTCTACAGATGACACAACAGAAATTGTAGGGGCAAAGGCGGCTGAACTTGAAGCAATGGGTTTGTCAGTTTTTCTAATTCACCGTACCAATAGAACAGGCTACAAAGCGGGCGCTCTCGAAAACGGACTTAAAACCGCTCGCGGTGAATTTATTGTTGTTTTTGATGCCGACTTCAACCCCGGACCGGATGTATTACAGAAGACCATTCATTATTTTACAGACAACAAAATCGGAATGGTGCAAATGAGATGGGGTCATATAAACAGAAGATATTCTATGCTTACACGTATTCAGTCTCTGATGCTTGACGGACACTTTGTTATCGAACACGATGCAAGATTTCGAAGCGGACGATTTTTCAATTTTAACGGAACAGCCGGAATTTGGCGTCGTTCAGCCATTTCTGATGCCGGAGGATGGGAACATGATACTCTGACAGAGGATATGGATCTTTCTTATCGCGCTCAGCTTAGAGGTTGGAAGTTTGTATATCTCACATCTGTGGAAACTCCGGCCGAAATACCTGTAGAAATGGCAAGTTTTAAATCACAACAACACAGATGGGCTAAGGGATCTATCCAAGTTGCCAAGAAAATGCTTCCCATTATTTTAAAATCTGATGTTCCTTTCAAAGTAAAAACAGAAGCGTTCTTTCATTTAACCAATAATCTTGCCTATCCTCTTATGATTCTATTGGCTCTTCTTCTGCTTCCCAATCTTTTGCTCAGAACCGAACACGGTATAAGAGAGGTTTTTCTAATCGATTTACCTCTTTTCTTTGGAACCACCGCTTCTATAGCCACTTTCTATGTAGTCGCTCACAGATCTTTATATGGAGGTTTTTGGAGAGCTTTTGCAAAAGTACCGATGCTGATGTCTCTTGGAATAGGTTTGTCTATTAACAATGCTAAAGCTGTAATAGAAGGTTTGATCGGTCACGAAACAGAATTTGTTAGAACTGCAAAACATTGTGTCGACAAAGAATCATTCTTGTTGAACAAAATGAAATATCGAGCTCGAAAGGGAATGGTTCCTCTAATAGAGTTGGCCTTCGCTGTATATTTTATGGCAACTATCTATGTTGCTTTTGTTGGAAAGCATTACATTTCAATACCCTTCCTGCTTCTATTTCTTTTCGGTTATCTCTATGTAGGAGTTTTGTCCGTATACCAGAGACGATAAGTACTAACTTGCCAAGAAATTGGTGCAAAGTTTTTCGATTGTTTGGATATTAGGTTCTACCCATATCAGCCCCGGCTCTTTTCTAAACCAGGTCATTTGACGTTTGGCAAAACGGCGGGTTTCGGTTTTAATTTGCTCCACAGCATCATCAAGATTGATCTTGTTTAGCAGAAATTCTATGAGCTGTTTGTAGCCTAATGCTTGCATAGGCTTACAATTTGGTGAAACTCCTTGTTTCAGCAAACCCTCAACTTCTTTCAAAAATCCTTCGGACATCATTTTGTCCGTTCGCCTTTCTATTATGCTGTTTAATTCGCCTCTATCTCTTTGTATGCCGAGCATTAAAAAGTGGTATCTATCCTGTTCAAAGCGATGAAGACATTGCCATTCTGACATCGGAATTCCGCTTGATATTGTAATTTCAAGAGCTCTAACAACTCGAACAATATCATTAACATGCAGTCTTTGTGCTGTTGCAGGGTCAACCTCAACCAAAAGCTGATGTAGAACCTCCCTTCCCTCTTTTTCAGCACGTTCCAGAAGGGTTTTTCTAACAGCAGGATTGGGACTAGGACCTTTATGTAATCCGTGAAGAAAAGCTCTAATATATAGACCTGTTCCGCCGACTAGTAACGGCAGTTTCTTTCTGCTTTTTATCTGTGTTACCGCTATATCCGCCGCTTCAATAAAACAAGCCGCGTCAAACGGTTCTTCCGGCTCAACAATATCGATTAAGTGATGAGGTATTCCTTTTTTTTCTTCTTCAGTCGGTTTGGCGGTACCGATATTAAAACCTTTATAGACCTGCATTGAATCTGCATTAATTATCTCAGCACCCAAACCAACAGCCAAGTCCACTGACAAAGCGGTCTTTCCTGAAGCAGTCGGGCCGCATATAACGATAACCTTATCGTGAATCAAATGATCCTCTATTTTATAGCTCTACTTTTGCTCTAATGGATTTTACCAACCGCTCACGTCTGGGGTCCATTTTTCGCACTATTCTTGCCGCTCCCCAGGCTGCTTGCATCTCTCCTTCGATACCGAGACCTCGTAATGCTTGAGAGCCGGCCAGCAGCAAACCCTTGATACCTGTGCGGTGAGGCAAAACCCCTGCGCCAAAAGTGCCTTTCTCATTTGGGGCAAACAATTTCCATACAGAAACGTTTTCTTGGCTTATCTCAGTAGGATTGTTTCCCTCTTCTGTTTCTCGCAAATTTATAGAACCGAAGGAGTCAAACGGCGAATGTATTACATGAAGATACTGGTCTAAATACGGAATAATTCTTCTTATTTTGTCAAGAATCCTGTCTCGTAAAGAGCCGGTCTCTATGTCTTCTTTTAGATTATGAGGTACAATGCAAGAAAGATTTAGTGCAGCCTTTTTATGGTCTTTTTGTGGAATTTTTTCGATTCTTAAAAGCTCATCACCAATAATTCCGTGGTTCTGAAGAAAACAAACTTGTGCCAAACCTTCAGGGATTACCTCAGAGTCCATACCTAAATTGACCGAATACCCCAAGGCGCTTTCAATGGACTTTTCAATCAAATTTCTGAATTGTTTTGTATGGTTTACCGGTTTTATCAATTTGGATAAATCGTACGGAGAAAGATGCGTTAAAATTGCTCGGCATCCGGTAGCCTTGCTACGACCATGGACCAGTATAGCTGTTACCGATCCTCTTGTAACCTCAATTTCGTCTGCACTGAGTGTCGGATGAACATCACCGCCCTGCCCGATTATCTGTTCTAAGAGAATTTTTCTTATCCCGTCTATTCCGTTTTCAAAGGCAACACAGTCAAAAAGCCAACCTCCCAATTGTCGGTATTTTACAATAGGATGAAGCTCTATATTTCCCGCTGATTCCATGTAACACGGCAACATTAAATAATCTGGAATATTAGCCGCTTTTTTTGTGCCTGGAATTCCGTAAGGAAGTCGAAACGGGTTTTGAACCTCAATTCTGGCAAACTCACGTTTTTCAAAGAAAGTTTCCGGCGGAAGCAGAAAATCGCCGGCCAAAAGCTTTGAAATTTCACCGTTTATTCGACCTACCGCTTCAATTGCATCATCCAATCCTTTTGCATCCGGCGGCAACTCTCGTTTGACTTCTCGTGTTATATGTCGAGGATTGCGACCTATGTCCAGTCGAGCATTCGGAAGCACAATCTGCCACATCGGATCATCCCTACGAATAGCATGTTGCCACAGTTGAGATATTCCTAAGTCATCTATAATGCGTCGTACAGCAAAGGATTCACTGCCGATCATACGAAAAGGTCTCTTTGAAAACTCAAAACCGCAACATGAATACCTGTCACAGTCTGCACCGTGCCCCAAAACCAATACGCGAAACCCGCGTTTGGCCAAGAGCGCTCCGGCGGTCAACGGTCCAATTTCCATTCCGATAACCGCTACATCATAATAGTAGTCTGTCACACCTTGCCTTTGATAATAACGCGAGGTTTTCCGACTTCTGAAGCTATAACTTCACCTATTCGGAATGATGAAATACCGTTTTCTGCTAAGCAGGCAATTGCTGTTTCAACTTCATCTTTTGAAACAACCGCAGTCATACCTATTCCCATATTAAAAGTTCTAAGCATTTCAGATTCTTCAACCGGTCCGGTTTCAGCCAACCATCTAAATACAGGGGGAATCGGCCAACCTGACTCAATTCGAAACGACAGTTCTTTGGGAAGAGTTCTGTGCATATTATCGACCAACCCGCCGCCGGTAATGTGAGCAAGAGCTTTGATTTCAACTTTATCCATTAGAGTTTTGATTGCTCTACAATAGATTTGTGTCGGCCTTAAAAGAGTCTCTGATAAAGGTTCATCATAACCCGGAATCTTATCGGACAAAGATAGTCCTGACTTTTTCAACACCGCTCTTGCCAATGAAAATCCGTTGGAATGAACGCCTGTAGAAGCCAGACCGATAACTTGATCACCGATTTTTGATTTTTCTCCGGTAATAACTCTAGATTTATCCACAACGCCTACAACAAACCCGGCCAAATCATACTCTCCTTGAGAGTAAAAACCGGGAAGCTCGGCGGTTTCTCCCCCCACAAGCGCACAACCCGCTTGTCTGCAGCCTTCGGCAATGCCTGATATTACCTCAGCGGCAGCAACAGGAGAAAGCTCTGAACATGCATAGTAGTCAAGAAAGAAAAGAGGTTCGGCGCCGGTTACCAAAACATCATTGGCGCACATAGCAACCAAATCGATTCCCACAGTTTTGTGATTGTTCGCTTCAAATGCCAGCTTAAGTTTTGTTCCGACTCCGTCAGTTCCCGATACCAAAAGCGGTTCTTTGAGTCCTGAAGGAAGGGCTACCAAAGACGAAAACCCTCCTATACCTGTAAGAACCTCCGGACGCATGGTCGAGGCAACCATAGGTTTTATTTTTTCAACCAAAGACTCGCCGGCGTCTATATCAACTCCGGCCTCTCTATATGTCATATTCTTCATAGCGGGGAAATTAGTTCAGCATCCTTATCAATGTCAAGCCGCACTGTTAAGCTTTTTAAGACAAACTCCGTTGCGCGGATTCTGTTTTTATCGAATATAGTCAATATGGTTGACCTAAGGCAGGTGACAGGTCGGTATGTTAAAACAAGTTAATTAAAAGAGGAGAACCTACATGAAAATAGCACCTTACAAGAATTCCGAAACAAAAACCTTTGACGGAGGTTCTGCAAAGGCTGTTACAGGACGAGTGGTAATAGGAAAAGCAGACGGTGCAAAAAACTTCTGCATGAGGGTATTTGAATTGGGAAATGAAGGTTTCACTCCTAAACACTCTCATGAATGGGAACACGAAATATTTTTTCACCAAGGAAAAGGACAAGTTTTTCTGAACGGCAAATGGAATGACGTTAAGGCAGGAGATGTAGCTTTTATTCCGGAAGGAGCAGAGCACCAAATAAAAAACCAAGGAACCGAAAATCTCGTATTCGTATGTCTAATTCCCGCCGGATATCCTGAGTTGTAAAAAACAAGCCCAATAAGAATTATAACGAAGGAATCTTGCGGCATCATATAAGCTCGTGTTCTACATCACTTTTTTTAACCTACCACATTCGTAAATGGAAACGAGTTACTTCTGCTGATCAAACAAAATAACGAAACGCTACGATTTAATTACATCGTTTTCCGCCCGGTTTTTGCTTAGTCCGTACACAAAGATTTGAAATAGTAAGTCATTTTTTTAGAGGAGAAATGCAAAAATGAAATATCGTTTAGATCTTATATTTTGGTCTTTTTTGTTTGTATCTGGAGGAGCTGTTGCATGCACCGACCCGCAAACCGACACATCAACAGACAAAGAGGATAGCGGAAATAGCGATGGTGACAGCGATACAGATGCTGATGCTGATAGCGACAGTGACAGCGATGGTGACACAGATACAGATGTTGACTCAGATAGTGATAGTGATGCTGACACCGACATAGATGCTGACGCTGATGCTGACGCTGACGCTGACGCTGACGCAGATAGTGATGCTGATGCTGACACAGATACGGACACCGACACAGATATTGATACAGACACTGATGCGGATACCGATACGGATACTGATACCGATACGGATACTGACACCGATACAGATACCGATACAGATACCGATACTGATACCGATACCGATACCGATACTGATACTGACACAGATACTGATACTGACACCGATACGGATACTGATACCGATACGGATACTGATACCGATACCGATACGGATACTGATATAGATGCAGATACAGACACAGACACAGATACAGATACAGATACAGATACAGATACAGACGTCGAAACGTCTTTGGGATGCGGCAAATCGTCAACGCTAGCGAGCGGAGAGCATTCCATTCAGGTAAACGGAGAAAATCGGCAGTTTATGATGAGGATTCCGGATGGTTACGACAATAAGCATCCCTACCCTTTGGTTTTCGCATTTCACTGGAACGGCGGTTCTATGAATGATGTCGACGGAGGAGGCAGCAGCGGGTATACCTGGTCATACTATGGGCTCAGAGAACAGGCAGATAACAGTACAGATTCCAAAATGATCTTTGTCGCGCCTCAGGGAATAAATGCCGGTTGGGCTAACTCTAACGGCAGAGATCTTGCTTTTGTAGACAAGATGGTAGATTTGCTTGAGGAAAATCTCTGCATCGACAAGACACGAATATTTTCCATGGGATTCAGCTACGGTGGGGGAATGAGTTACGCTATCGCATGCGACCGCGCTACAGTCTTTCGAGCAGTAGCAATATATTCCGGTGCACAACTCAGCGGCTGTAGCGACGGCTCCAAGCCTCTGGCCTACTTGGGAATTCACGGTATGAGCGACGGAACATGTACTCCTCAAATGGGAAGGTCCCTTCGCGATAGGTTTGTGGCTAACAACGGCTGCGCTTCACAAAATCCGCCGGAACCCGGCTCAGGAAGTCGTACACATACTTGCACCACCTATGACGGATGTTCAAGCGAACATCCTGTTCGTTGGTGCGCATTTGACGGCGGTCATACACCTGGACCGGTAGACGGCGGCGGTGACGACGGTGCCAGAACCTGGACAAAGAAGGAATCATGGGACTTCTTCACACAGTTTTAGTATTCACTTCCCTGCTCCGCACGTCACTGCACAGACCGTCAAGTCCGGTGCAACTGCGATACAACTTTGTCCGCAAAGTTGTATCGCAGTTCTGTAAACAATCTCCCTGTTTTGAACAGAGTACTAATCTTCGTTATTTCTTCGCTGAAGCTTCTCATAAATATGACGACCCAGGCTGTCAATCATAAGCTTTTCAACAGTAGATTCGATTTCATCTCGCTGATTGCCTGTATCATACTTAAATTTAATTCCCATTCCTGGCTGCTCATCGGGACCTTCTTCACCCGGTTTGATTACCCATTGAACAATTCCCGCTATCTCAATAGGTGATTCCAAAGTGGGCACATGCAGTTTAAAAATAAAATCAGTTCCGATTGCCAAGGGTTTTGCGGTTTTTATAAAAGTTCCGCCTCTGCTGATATTCTTGGTATAGTCCGCAAAAAATGTATTTAATCTTCGATATTCGACTTTTAATTCGATAGGGGCGCGGGGGAAATTCCTTTTATCAGCTTCTTTTTCTGAATTTGACACGTTTTTTCCTTATGACATCAAACCAGTCGTAACCATACATGAGCTTTAATAGAAAAGAAAGCTCACATCTACAATAGAAAGCAGTTTCTAAAAGATATCAAAGGCTTTCCAACCAAACCATTGCTTCATCCGGTTCGATAAAAAGCTTTGTGGTCACACCTTTATTCTCGTTAATTTTCGTTTCAGATTCCATAGTCATTTTACCCACAACATTTTCAGGCATTACCACTGCCCAATATTTCCATCCTGCTTTTGCCACTCTTGAAAACCAAACTGTACGAGCCCACTCCAAGTCTTCTTTGAGAAGTGCACTGTTTTTGCGGTCATCAGACAACCATTTTTGTGCACCGTATTTTTCCAGAGCATCAGCACCGGTCATTAAAGCCTCTTTAAACAAATCGCCGTACATGAATTTGTGAAATTGATGATGTACAATTCTTTTATCTTTGTGATACCAGACAGTCACAGATTCGTTTTCCAACAGTGTTATCAGAGACATTAAGCTACCTCCCCATACCATAGATATCTTTCTATATTTTGTAGCCTATTATAATATACTTCAATCTCGTAAAAGAGCAACATAACATGACTAGCGTATCTGCATTCAGGTAAAAAACAGAGGACGCAATGGCTACGTCGGTTCATTCATAAACAACCCAAAAGGTATGTTTATCAATTAGCGTTTGCGTCATAGGATAAACAGAGCTTTACCCCGGTAATCTACCGGTGCGGTTCTTTTGAAACAACAGTTTTAATAGACGATGTAGATGCGGAGTTTATCTCCGCTTAACAGTCGGTTAGGTTAAGCTGTCTTTACATTTTTTTCAAAGCGCGGATAAAACGCGCATCTACATTTGCTTGTCGTTCTAACCTATGTCTTACACCAATTCACACAATTTGCTGCATTTTGTGAGATAGAAGCTAGTTGATTACTTTTCTTTCTTTCAAGTAGTCAATCACTTGATTAATACATTCTTCAATAGAAAGTTTACCGGTATCAATTATCATTTCAGGATTCTCAGGTGCTTCATAAGGGGCATTTACTCCTGTAAAGTCCTTTATTAGATTCGCACGAGCTTTTTTGTACAATCCTTTTGGGTCTCTTTCTTCGCATACATCAATACCTGCATCGCAAAATATCTCAATAAAGGTTTCCGGTTGCAATTCGCGTGCGGTTTGTCGATCCTGACGATAAGGGCTGATAAATGCGGTTAGATTTACCACTGCCGCAGACGTAAAAAGCTTGGCCACCTCACCAATCCTTCGAATATTCTCAACACGATCCTCAGGAGAAAATCCCAAATCTTTGTTTAGTCCGTGTCTGATATTATCTCCGTCCAGAACGATAGTACTTACTCCCATATCGTGCAATGTTCTGGCAACTGCATTGGCCAGTGTTGATTTTCCGGACGCTGAAAGACCGGTAAACCAAAGAGTAGAACCTTTGTGCTTATGGAGCGATTCCAAATCCTGAGAGGTAACCGCCTGATTGTGCCAATATACATCTTGTGATTTTTCATTTGCCATATTTTATATTCCTTTTTTTGCTCGTTTTTTGAGCTAAGTCTTACAATGCTGATTTGTAGATATAGAATAAAGTTGCTTTTTGAAAGATATAAACATTGTATCTTTGCAAATAGTCACATAGTTGAAACATTTTTAATTTATTGTCTAATTCTATTGGGTAATATCACGACTATATATTATTCGAGGAGACCACAAACCGGTATCAGTCAAGGCTGACTCAAATATTGTTTTAATGTAAGGTGTTCCTTCTGCAGACAATTCCGCTACTACAACTACAGAGAACGCCTCACTGATAAAAGAAGCTGCTTGTTCAGAAGTAACCGAGAGTCCGTTGCTACACAAAGCAATAGACAACTCAGTATTTAATTGTTTATATCCGCCTAAAGGCATCTCTGCTATTACAGATCCGCGACCTGTCGCTGTATATAGAACATCTTGAATATATGTCTTCGCTAATCCTATAACAGCCAACCAATCTGGGCCCATAGCAACTGCCCCAAATAGTGCACTACAAATATCTTTGGGATTCTTTTTTTGAATCAAGTGCAAATTGACAAAAGCAGTTCTTTGTCCAGGCAGGTTTGGTTTTTTAACCAAATCTCCGATAGCAGCAATAAAAGACTGTTTAGGTAAAAGTTCTAGAATGCGAAAAAGTATCGCTCTTCTAACAGATGAATTTCTACCGACTACCAAAACATTGGATTTTGCCTTAATAATTCGGTTCAAAACATCCAAATCATCATCAGTGTTTTGAACAGGCATTGCAACGCATTTGTCTATTACTGCAACAGTACAAAAATCTTGACGAAAAACAAAAATGGGGAATCCGTCTTTTGTATAGGTTTGACATAACATTTGATTTGCATCTTTGTTACCAGTTTCTTCCATCAAGTCGCAAACTTCTTCAAAGAGCTTTGTATCGTTTGAGTATTTGAGTGAGGTTTTTTGCCATCCATCCTTTGTAAGCATTGAAATATCGTCAATTCCCAAAACACTTATTTTATATACTGACGGATTGCTGAGGAGATCTGCAATATTTTCAAAAGTTAAGGCATTCGATAAAACCTCAGTTGTATTTGCTGCTTTGTCTAAAGCCGAAGGTGTCGGAATTCTAGGAATAGAAGGAACCTGCGGCACAGCAGAAGGAATTGGAACTCTAGGCAATGATTGTGCTGTGTTATTTGATAACATTATTGGAGGAGGGGGAACAGGCTCTGAAATTTGGTCAGAGCCGTTATCATTTCCTTGTGAATCAGGATTCATGAAAGACACGCTTTCCGGCAGAGGAATTCTTTTCTCAGAAGGCGGATGAGGTTTGATACTAGGCTGCGGAATTGACAATCTGCGTTCTTTTGAAACAGATAACCCTTCAACTTTTTGAGATACAACTTCGGGAAATGTAGAAACAGATGTTTCAACAGTATCGCCATCAAACAGTGCAGAATCATTATCTACTACTGATTCAACATTTAGAATAAAATCACCGACATATACTCTATCATCAGGATTAAGCTCGTGTGTCCCCAAAACACGACGACCGTTTACATATGTTCCGTTTGTGCTGCCCATATCTGAGAGAATAAAACCGTCTGATCGTCTCTCAATAACTGCATGATTCTTTGAAACATTTGCACGAGGCAGAATAACATCATTTCCATGTACTCGTCCTATGCGAACAAGTTCTTTGTCAAACTCCAGACGCTGTTTTCCGCCGCCTTTTTCTGTAACAACAACCGCAAACATATTTAGAGACTCCTTGCTATTATTTTATCATCAGGGTTGCTTATTTGGATAATTCTTCCGTTGTTCTACAGGTAACATACTCTGCCTTTCCTCAAACCATTCGAAAAAAGTATTTAGAGCTAGTTTTCTTTTCGGTTCCAAATAATCGAAATTAACACCACGATCACTAACTTCCCAGAAATCACTTGTTTCAATACTAAGCAGTTCTTTTTGAATTGAAAGAAGTCGACCCGACAATTCATATTTCATATCTTCATAGATCAGTCTCGCTGACTGCTCATCACTGTTGGTCAAATAATAGGTTGCCAATTTGATCTGGGCTTTACGTACACCTCGTAAAGAAGCTTCAAGCTTGTGGTCTTCGCCGCCTTCTTTATCAAGTTCAAGAAATATTGCAAGAAGTTCGCCTCTGCAAGGAACATTCAAATCAAAAGCTTTTTCATTGATAGTACATAAATCATATGCACAGGTTTCCATTATAAACGGTAATTTCAGGTTAAATGCCAACTGTCCGTAATACTGAAACCGTTTTGCCGTTTCAACCGTGGCATTATAGTCTTTTGTCTTAAGTGAATATTCTGCCGTCAACCTAAATTGATTAAGAATATTATAAGCAGTTCTAACATCTTTAGCGTTTATTGTAGCCCTTAGATACGTATTCATAAATTTCTGTGCCAAATCAGAGACTTCCGGGCACTTGGATTCGGATGCACATTCAAAAAGTTTTCTGGTATTAATGGCTATAAGATAGTTGATATCTCGCATTCGATTAAGTGCATCTCCATATAACATCTGATACTGACGCAATATCTTCATTTCAAACCAATAACGACGCTTTTCAATATCATTTAACACATCGGTTTGCATGGAAATGAAATCGGGATTTTCCTGTAGCGAAAGATCCATTTTATACCATTCATCAGGCATCTTAGGTTTTAGCAGCAAATAATCTCTTACCATTCTGCCCAAAGCATCCACCGCATGCATGCATATACCTTTATCTTTGTGCTCTATTGCATTAAGAGCTACGTCAGTAAGCTGCTCTATACCGGTTACGGACTGCTTTTTGACTCTTGAAATATTAAATCTTCTTGTACCCTTTGCCTGTGAAACCGCACGATAGGCTGTAGCTCCCATTTTTTCTATAACATTGTGAGGATTTAAAAAATTAAAGACAAAGACAAAATACGGAAGAAGCAAAAGAAGGCACAATGAAATTACAACAAAGGTAACTGTTCTGCCTACTACAGGAACAAACAAATCAGTATCACCTATAATACTGATCCAGACACAAAGAAGACAGGATATTACAAAGAAACCCAATACTGCAAGGTTTGTCCAATTCTTGACAAACAAATCGGTAACTTTAGAGGTATACCTATTTGCAGCCAACTCCACTATGATAGCTACAACTGTAATAGCAATTCCCAAAACACCGGCAATAACCTCCGGCATATTTCCAAGAGAATTAATGGCACCTTTATGAAAAACGATTTCGGAAATAAGAAAGTTCGGATAATTGCGAATATCAAAATAAAGCACAATAGAAAAAAGTATGCCGTACACCAATGCAATTATAGCAAAAGCAGCAAGCCAAATTCCGGCACCACCGACAGTTTTTCTATAAATACATGTTGATTCATCTTTAAACATCGAACAGAAGACTATCGCTCCAATGAAGGTCGGTCAATCGCTCAGTTTCAAAAAAAAATGATATCCGATATTGATGTAAAGCCTCTACTCTGTTTATCTTTGAAATTGTGTCTAATATTTGTTTATCTTTTTGGCATAAAACAAAATAACATAAGGAGTTACTGTATGAGAGTACTATTTATAGGCGGAACCGGCAATATAAGCACCTCCGTCAGCAGATATGCAGTTAAAATGGGTATTGATCTATATCTTTTACACAGAAACCAAAAAACTGAGCGTATTGAAGGAGCAACATCTCTGATTGCCGACATAAATGACAAAGAGGCGGTTAGCAGTGTGCTAAGAGGCCGACAATTTGATTGTGTAGTCAACTGGATTGCATTTACGCCGGAAGATATTACAAGAGATATTGCCCTTTTTAGTGATCGAACATCGCAATACATTTTTATTGGAACTGCTTCCAGCTATCAGAAACCTCCGCTTCATCCTGTTATCACAGAATCAACTCCTCTTAAGAACCCTTACTGGACCTATTCTCATAACAAGATTCTCTGCGAACTGTTATTGGAAGAGTCATATCGCAGTATCGGATTCCCAATAACCGTTGTCCGACCGTCGTTAACTTATGATACACATTTCCCAATCGCTATCGGCGGCTGGGGATGCTATACTCTTGCAGACCGAATTTTAAATCAACGACCGATAATCGTTCATGGAGACGGGACCTCACTATGGACAGTTACCCACTCAGAAGATTTTGCAAAGGGCTTTGTCGGCTTGATCGGTCATAGCCAGGCCATAGGGCATTCTTTTCATATTACTTCCGATGAGATTCTAACTTGGAATCAAATTTACGAAACCATTGCTGAAGCACTTGGATGTAAAGCTGATATACTCCATATACCTTCCGACTTTATCAACGAAATTGCACCGTCTGTAGGAGCAGGATTGCTTGGAGATAAAGCACACAGTGCTATTTTTGACAACACAAAAATTAAGACTTTTGTTCCTTCGTTTAAAGCAACTATTCCTTTTAATCGCGGAATAGAGAAAACCGTAGATTTTTTTAATGAGCATCCTGAACGAAAAATCATAAATCCGGAAGTAAACAGCACTATGGACAAAATCATTGATGCTTGGAGAAAGAAAATCCAACCATAGTTGCATTATGCTCCTTGGCTTGGCTTACTATTCGTCTTCTTCCATAGGATCAATAAAGATGTCTTCGGCAAACCCTTTTCCCTTTAGCTCATGATAGGGAATATCGCGAGGCGGCGGCAAAGGGTTGCCTTTTTTATGAAATATAATGCTGTCTTCTATTGCATCTTGATATTCCAATTCGGTCAAACGCTTTCGATCTCTCATCGTTTTCAATAATCGATGCAGTTGCGCCATATGTTTTACCGAAACATTGCCTCTTTCATAGGGTTTGTGTCTGACCTTTGGATTTGGCAACAGCTTTATTAAAAATGCCGATTCCAATGCGGTCAAATCCCATGTTTCTCGTCCAAAATAGTACATAGCAGCATCTGATATTCCGTATATAGAAGGACCGAATTCTATTATATTAAAATAAAGCTCCAAGAGTTCTTCTTTAGAGAAGTATGTCTCCAAATACCAAACAAAAACTGTTTCCTGCATTTTTCGAGCAATTGTTCTTTCTCTACTGAGAAATAGATTTTTAGCAAGCTGCATAGTTATAGTACTTGCTCCGTGTTTAAAATTTTTACTCCTCAAATTTAGCTCAATAGCTCGACGTATTTCCGGAACGGTAATGCCTTTGTGAGTCCAGAATTTTCCATCTTCAGTAGTAAGAACTGCCTCTATTAAAAAAGGTGATATATTTCGATAAGGTGTCCAACGATCCGTTCCCGGTCCGGTAATCAACCGTAACGGCTCATTGTTTTCCGTGTATGCTATATAGGAAAACGGCCCCCTAAAATATCCTGCCTCCGGCATATCTCCGAATTCTTTAATTCGACACTGATTATTAATATTAACGTCCAGTAATGTTTTCTCAGGCTCATTTTCATCAACAGCAACATGTACTTCTGCAGAGATTTTGCCGTCGAGTTTTGTATTTTTAAGTTTGTACTTTAACTGTTCAGGCAATGCTTCAGCAACATTGTTGCATGAAGAAATTGGAACCTTGAGATGCAAATCAAATGCTGTTCGATCAGTTTTCCAAATACCTGTTAGCGTTAATCTGAACAACTCTTTAGATAGCAAAAGTCTTTCAAAAACAATTTCATTATCTTCACGTAAATACCTTATCTTAAAATCAGCACCAAAACTGAGATTCTTTAGAGGTTCTAAAGCAATGCGCTCATGCATAAGACTGAAATTGGTAAACACACTGTGTCCTTCCAGGTCCACAATGTCCATCTTGGAGTCCAGAATTACTTTAATATCTGCACCCATTGATGCGTCATTCCATCCCACATGGGAAGAGGGAAACAGCATTTCACCTATTGGATATAAAGATATATCTGGAATTTTTAAATTAAGTTCGTAGAGTCCATTCTGATTTCTCTTTTCATTAAAAACAAATTTTGCGTCAGCCCCCGGCAAAACACCTGATGCCCTAATAGCTACAGAATCTTGTTTGTCCATCGTTGCGTCTGCAACAATATCACGGACAACCCATTTATCCTTGTTGTTCGCAAAATCCAAAAAGGCACATTGAGATTCATGCATCGATACATGCATATCTGCTTTTTTGTTTGGTATCTCAACATTCTGTCTTGATAAATCAAAAGGAACAGCATTGTCTGAAAGTTGCGAATATCCATATTTTGCATGCAAATCATTAATAGTTTTAATTATATTTTTTGCGTTTTTTATGATATTTATTATCTCTACATATACACCATTTATATCTATATTTAGTTTATTTTCTTTTTTTGCATATTTTACATTTATTGGTCCGCTAGTGACAGACATGATGTTGCTCATAGAGGATGATGCGGTTGCTATCTCATATACAGAATCAGATAAATCGTAAGTTTTACCTGAGATGCCGTCCAATATTGCAGAAATAGAACTGTCTTCATATATTACCTTACCTGACGTAACAATAATTACCGGTTTTCCTGACGCGCTGTTTTTCAAATCACCGTATTCATTGTTATCGGCTGTTTCTTTTGCAATCGTGGTATTCAGCATCTTCCATGTATTAATGTTACAATCCGAAACAGCTTCACCAATTTTTACTTCTAGACCTTCAATGCGGATTCCGGTAAGATCTACTTTTCCAAAGAAAAGCGGTCCTACTCTAAAACCTATTCCTATTCTGTCCACTGCAGCCAGTGTACAACCGCTTTCTTTTTCTTTGATTACCAGATTCATAAGTGATAGAGAGGTTAAAGACGCATTTATCTCTTGGTAAGAGATATTAACACCCAGCCGTTTTTCAACCTTAGGGACAATTGAATTTACAACTTTTTCATCTATTCCGGACTGAAAAAGAAGCAAAAGTGTAATGCATAATACGGCTGATCCGACCGCAGTAAAAAAAATTACTCTTTTGGTACCTACACGCATCTATTTTCACTGTCATAGCGGCAGCATCGTTTGCCGGTTTGTTCAATATTCTTAGTATGAAAAACCGCTATGAGTCTTCTCCCAATTTTTTCACGGCTTTTTTGGCTGACTGCGATACTGTCTTATTCTCACTTTCCAAAAGTTCCATCAACAACGGCATGACCCTTGGGTCCATATCTCCTATATCTGCCAAAGCATTTATCGCACTAACGAGTACTGAATCATTCGTTTGAGTTTCAAGCAAGTCAACAATGTTAGGCACAGCATCTCCGGCATCTTTTCCAATTTTTCCCAATATACCAAGTGCTCTCCTTGTCCATTCATCATTGTCTTCTTTAATTATTTCTACTAAGTGCGGAACGGATGTTCTTCCCATTTCCTGAAGTGTTGAAAATAAAACCTCCAACAAACTTTCTGTTTTGTTCATGCTGTTTACAAATGTTAAATTTGATAATGCTGCACCGTCTGCAGCAATTCTAATCATAATCGGAACAGCTCTCTTCTCCCGTTTTTTTATTCCTTTGTGAGCCCACAGTCTGACCTTAGAATCAGAGTCAGCAAGTGCACGTATCAAAGGTTCAACAACCCGATCATCATCAATTGTTGACAATCCGGCAATTACCGCTATTCGCACATCTGTATTTTGGTCAGCGGAGGCACCTATCCACTTCTCAATCACAATGTCAGAATGTTCTTTAAGTGTTGACAATTTCCGTGCAGCAGCTCGCCTAACACGATAATCATTATGGCTCAACATATCTGCACACACCATGGAATCAGCTGACTCTAATTTTTCCAAGCTACTCTTAAGTTCTGACAATGCAGCTGAGCGTTGTTCAATATTATACGGTGGTAAAGGAGCTGTCTTTTCTTTTGTGCTGCATCCGGTCAGAACACTTAGAACGATTAAGAAGGCTACAATATAATTATTAACGGTCACTCTCATACCAACTACCTATCTGGTAACACAAAAAACCCCGCCTATTATCAGTGCAAAACCAAGCCACTGAATAAACGAAATATTTTCTTTAAAAAGTACTGACGAACCGACAATTACAATTACGCCGGAAAGCGATACCATCAATGGATAGGCAGTAGACAATGGTATTTTTGTCAATGCTTGTGTATATAAAAGTACATTCAGCGCAAATAGAACCAGTCCTGCCATGACCGGAATAGAACGCAAATAGTGACCGATTAAACTTCCGGCATTAAGCGTCTCCGGAGCGTTCTTCATTCCTGCTTTCATCAACACATTTGCCGTTCCGTTAAATATTACTGCCGCTGCAAGAAAAAGATACCATTTCATTATTCAACCTATAAACCTAACTATTATCTTTTAAAACAATAGATCATGAATGTTCTTTCCAAAAAATACTGTTGCCATACATAAAAGACCCCAAAAAATTCCTGTTATCAGCAGCGGAATATCCGTAAACACCGTCTTGGTTGGATCCCCTCCTGTTTCAATATGATACACGAGATAAAGATATCGAAATATTCCGTACAAGACAAACGGTACTGTCAGAATCATTGCTCTGGAACCGACAATTTCAACTGTTCTTGTATCCACCGCATAAAGCACATATCCCAAAACGGTAGCTGCTGTAACGATAGAAATTGTCTGGTCAAGAAAAGCAGTCGAGTAATGAGCCAGAACTCTACGATGCTCAGACGCTCGTTCTTTCAACAACACAACTTCTGCTCTTCTTTTTGTAAAACCAAGAAAAAGAGAGATCATAACCCCGCATAGCAACAACCAAGTTGACGGCAAAACAGACAATGCTGTAGCACCGGCAAGAATTCTCAATACAAAACCGGAAGCCAAAACCAAAACGTCAAGAATTACTACATGTTTAAGGCCCAATGAGTATCCCAAATTAAGCAAGATATATATCAGCAAAATAAAGGCTGTAGGAGAATTAACCAATATAAATGGCAAAAGCACAGAAATAGAAGCCAAAAACACAAACCCTATAAGAGCAGCTTTTACGGGTATGTCTCCTGAAGCAAGAGGACGAGAAGATTTTGTCGGATGTTTTCGGTCTTCTTCAACATCTCTATAATCATTAAGAAAATACACGGCGCTCGATGCCAAACAGAATGACAAGAAGGTTAACAGTGTAATTCCTATAGCTGCAGGATTAAGAGTGAGACCGGAAAATATCAGTACAGTAAAAACAAAAATGTTTTTTATCCATTGTTGAGGCCGCGCCAACTTAAAAATTGCTTTTACATTCTTCATGCTGCGAGACTATTACCATAAAATATCTGTTAGGGTAATACGAAACAGTTATTAAGATATACCTAAGTGCTTCATTGACAAAAATAATTGGTTTCCATCTCAAAAGTCCTGTTTAAGATACTTTTTTATTTCACCGATAACTTTTGAGAAACTATTAGTCATATATGTTGCTGTTAACATTATTTACGCTGGAAATAACAAGTTTTAAACATTTCATAGAAAACAACATAGCTTTAGTGTATATTTACATCTATGCCGTGCAGAATACAGTTCTATTATTGGGATATGAGCTTAGGAGGATAAAATGAGATATTTATTTTTATGTTTTATTATTATGGTCGTAACGTTAAATTGTAGTGACGACCAATCTAATGATTCTGAAGAAAAGAAGAATGCGTTAGCGGAATCAAACAATGCAATGATAACAATATCGACATATGTGTAAGCGGTTCATGGTCACAGTGGAATACTTGTGAATCAAATGAAATTTGTAAAATGGTTAAGGGAGAACCCATCTGTGACACTGTGAACATAAATGATACAGGCACAGACGGCGATACGGATGCAGATACAGATTCGGACACAGATTCCGACGCAGATTCGGACACAGATTCCGACTCTGATACTGATACTGATGCTGATTCTGATACTGATGCTGACTCTGATACTGATGCTGACTCTGATACTGACTCTGATTCAGACACTGATGCTGACTCTGATACTGATGCTGACTCTGATACTGATGCTGACTCAGACTCAGATGCAGATACTGATACTGACACAGATGCAGATAGCGACTCTGATTCTGACACAGATACAGACACAGATACAGACACAGACACAACCAAGCTGGAGCTAATTCCGAATGAAGAGGGTTGGATTGCCTCTGACAGTAACAGTCTTAAAATCCAAGGTGCTGTATATGTATTCGGTGACGATGAATCATTTATTGAGGGAACAATCTACACTGACGGTTCGGTTTGTGTAGAAGGCTATTCGACTGTTGTTTATGATGATGATTATTCTACTTACTAT
>CAYWLQ010000047.1:0-33086 GCA_964458775.1 uncultured Myxococcales bacterium
ACAAAACATAAAGGCACAAGCGTAACTGTGCTTAAACACCGTTTTCTTACCTTTTTAAACTACACTCTTACCTGTTTGCACCATATCGAGTGCTCATTTGAAAATTTTTATGCAAAATTGGCGAAAAATTGTTGTCAGGGAGCTTTTAAAACTACCAATACAGATTCTTTCTTATACAGAATAATGTCCCCAAAAAACTTCCCAAAAAACTTACTTTCTTATACAGAATAATGTCCCCAAGAAACTTCCCAAAAAACTTACTTTCTTATACAGAATAATGTCCCCAAAAAACTCCAAGAAACTTCCCAAAAAACTTACTTTCTTATACAGAATAATGTCCCCAAAAAACTTTCCAAGAAACTTCCCAAAAAACTCACCAAAAACTTCCCGTCAGAATGCCGCGTGGTGACCGACACGAACTATCTGCTGTTTGTTCGTCAGTGCCGATGAAATTCACTTTTTTTGACGCAAACCCTGTTAACAAAAAAGTGAGTCGCAATGCGCTTTTTTTCGACTTCAGGCTATGATTCGGGCTGAATAGTTATGAAATTTGATTCTTTCAGAGCAAAAGATACCATAAACTATCTAATCCCTAGATTTGAGCACAAGATTTAGTATAATAATATTAAAGATTTTTTAATCGGTACAGGGAGAACCTAAGGAAAATGAACGACATTACTAAACATGATTTCATATTTTCGGCATTTGTTGCGGTCTACATCGGTGTGACGGCGATTGGGGGATGCACCGTGAGCGATGGGTCCGACGATAATGCCGCGTATTCCAGCGACAATAAGATCAGGTATGTGTCGGCGGATGCGGAACCGACCCCCAATGAGGACACGTCCGGAAATACCGCTTCGGACGGGGATACGGACGCGGATGCAGATACGGATGCTGATGTTGACACAGATGCGGATGCGGATGCGGATTCAGATGCGGATGCGGATGGAGACACATCTTGGCACCCTCTCTCCGGTGAGAACGTTCAAGTTTCGATGGACGGAAACACCGTGTTTTCTTTTTATGGCTCTCGCGGATTTCAGGTAACGGATATCTCCGACCGCACCAATCCTCGCATCATAGCCGATGTCTCTTTAGGCGGTTTGGTTAAGGACATGTATATCGTCGGGAAGTACGCTTATTTTGTTATATGGATGGACAAGGTCGAATCGGTCTCCATCGAAGTATTGGATATCAGTGACCTAGCGTCGCCGTTGCGGGTTTCTCGAACCGTTCTGGGTAGAAATGTTACTTCAAGCATTGCGTTGCAAAGAGGGGAGTCGGGATTGCTGTACGTAATCAGGGACGGTCAGCTTACGAGCTTTAACCTGACGGCGGACGGTTCGGTGATTTTGAAAGACAGTCGGAAGATTGAAGAAGGAACTGTTACTACCTTCCAATTTGCAGATGATATGCTCGCCATTGTTTCGTACATGAACGAAGAAAGGAGTACAGGCGACTACTGTTTTCCGAAATGTTTTCCGACAGTAGGGGACATTACCCTTCAGCTGTTCGATGTTTCTTTCGGGGACGGGAGCTTCCTGCAATCGACCGCCATTCCTCTTTTGTCAGACGGAAGTCTTGTTTCCGATGGCTGTTTGACGATTGAAGACAAGATTGTCACCTTGGTCACTGACAACGGCTATGTTCACACCTTCGATGTTACTATTTTTTTCCAGCCGTTTGAAGTTGAAAGAAGCGTGATAAAAACTGAACGAAGCCAGACAATTTTTGATCATCACGATACAGAACACTGTTTCTTCTTAGGGGATCGCAAGTTCGTTGCGACCTCCGATAGGCAAGGGCATTCTTATGCCAACAGCGGGGCAGTGACCGAGCTTGCGGTGGATACCAAAGGAAGAATCGAGCACAGGTCAAGCGTAATGACGATCGGTTCAGAAGATCGGCTGTTTTCGGTGCTCGACGGCTCTGCGCTCATAGGCATCGGTTCCAGTCCGGAAGCTCGCGGTGTGGTGCGGTTGTATGATGTCGGTGAGGACGGGACATCCATCGCAGTGGCGGCAGAGCACGCTTTAGACCTCCAAATCGTCAGTAGTTTTGTGCAGGCGGACGGTGTTGACACTGTTGTAAACGAAACCGCACCGGACGGGACACCTGAGACGGGATTGTTGATCACCCAAACCGAGGAGGGGTTGCAGCTGTTTTCTTTTTCGCGCACCACTCTCACCAAACGCGGATACATTACGTTGCCCAAAGTTGTCGAGGGAATGATGGGAATGGATGCCCTGGATGAAAATACATTGATTGTCTCGGAATCAGGGCGGTTCTCGATGGTGGATGTGCACACACCCCAAACGCCGGAGGTCATTGCCGCAACGAGCTTTGCCCCATACTACATAGGCTTTACCACTTTCGGAGAAACTGGAGTTCGGCTGAACCGGGAAGGCTTGCTGCAGGTGGTTCCTTTAGACGAAAATGTGGACCGAGCGGAACCCTCAGTCGTTTTGAGTGCCGGGTGCGCAGCACTGCTCAAGTTGGGGGATCACCTTGCGGTAACCCATACAATCCACGACGATACCCTGATACTCGAGGTATTTGATTTCGAGACGCCGACGGCGCCGGTTTCGGCAGCGAAAATAGTCGATAATGCAGAAGGTTATTATTCTTATCGCGTAGCTCTTTCTGAGGGTATCGCTTTTCTGTCTGATTATGGATTACAATATCTCGATTTGAGTGACCCGCAACATTCCAAGTTTAAGGATGAGATTTTCTTGCCGGTGGATGAGGGAAGCGTCAGCAACCTGTTAGCCGAAAAATCCACAGTGTACATTAGCTACAAGGCGCCGGTTACCATTAAGGGTGACAACCGTCCCTATGCCGCACATTACTATATAGCAGTTGATTTAACAGACCCCGACGCGCCAAAGGTTTCGGACGCGGTAAATATTCCCGGAGTGCTTACCGCTATAAACGGAACGGTGCTCTATACGCGCGATACAGTATACGAATCGGGTTCGAGTGTGGTGTCGACGGTGAACCGTTTGACTTTGGACAAAGGCATTGCCTATCTGGACGCATCGTATACCATAGGTCATGCGACCGTTACCCACATGTCAACGTCCGAAGACCGGCTGTTGGTTACCTACAAACAGGCGACAAACGGATATGTCGCTGATACGCAGAACGATTTGTCCGTCTTCAGCGACGACAAGGAAATGTCGCTCCTCGGCGGCTACACCCAGGAGGGCGAGCTTAGCTTTCTAGCCGCCGCAGAGGACACCGCACTGATGATGCGGAGCGACGGTCTATTCGTACTGGATATCGAGAACCCCGCCCAACCGAAGGAGCAATCGTATCATCCCATGAGTCCGGATTACTTCGCCACAACGCTGATACAAGGAAACGTTGCGTATGTATTAAACAATGGACGCATCTTCCCCGTTGACCTCTCGAAATAGCAAGTCGGGGGACGGCAAAATGAAAAAGCAGCGTCCTTTCTGGTAGGAAAGATCGAAAAGATCGGGGGACGGCAAAATGAAAAAGCAGCGTCCTTTCTGGTAGGATGGTGTTGCAATGCATCAACCGACCAAAGGAGGCGCTGCAAATGAAGTTTATCGGAATGGACGCTCATAGCAAGACATGTTTTTTTGTTGTGCTTAATAAGCAGGGGAAAACGGTTCATAAGCAACGAATAAATACCGGCGAGAAAAATATTTTGGAATTTGTTAGGTCTGTAAAAGGACCTAAGTCGCTGGTGTTTGAAGAAGGCGTAATGTCTCAATGGCTGTATCTGCTTTTTCATGCTGACAATGAGTTTATGAATTTGCGGACGTTGGTATCCGGTTACTATGATTTGACGGGAGTAATCACGCGAGAGAAGAATCGGTATAAGGCATTGTTTAGGCATGTGGCAATTCCGACGGACAGTGCTAAAAGTTTTACAATAACACAGAGTTGTTGAGCAAGCTTCCGACCGATACGCAATATTATGTGGCGTGCACATTGTTTGAGCAGATTGCATTATTGGAGGAGCAAAAGCGAGGATATGAGGAACGATTTGCGGCGAATGCTAAAAAGTTCAAAGAGATAAAATTGCTTATGAGTATTCCGGGTATTGGACCGATACGAGCGAACCAACTAGTAGCAATAATAGTAACACCTCACCGGTTCAAAGATAAATATCATCTTTACTCATATGCAAAATTGACCAAGCACAATCGGGAGAGTGACGGTCGGCAATATGGAAAAAGTCGGGCGAAGGGCCTGCCAATTTTGAAGTCAATATTTGTATCAGCGGTAATTGGAGCTACGAAATCGGACACGTCATTTAGGCGCAAGTATAACAATATGAAGGACAGGGGTGCAAATAACGAAGCAGCAAGAGGAGCAGTATCGCGAATGATTGCTGCGACGGTGTTAGCAATATGGAAAAGCGGCAAAAAATACAATGACAAGTATAAGGAGGTCGCTCAAAGGCGAAATCTAAAAAGAAAAACGGAAGATGAGAATCTTTGAGGCTGATTGAGACTGGAGCCGCAAATCCAGTCCGGGCGTCGTGTCCATCGGCTTTGGAGAGGAAGAGAGATTTCTTAAGGACCATGATCTTGAATGGCATCAAAGATCTCGGGGACGGCTAATCCTCTTCCACTTTATATCTCTCATGTTGCCATGCTCCACGCTACAAACGCGGCAGGGAATGAAACCGTTGAGAGCTGAATAGACGGATGAGAAAAGTGTCTCACAGAGCAACAGATGGGCCAAAGAACGACGACAAGCATATGACTGGAAAGAAAATACCAAGGCTCACCGAGCAGCCGATAAACACTAGGTCTTCGAATAAAAGGCCTACGGCGGGGGCGACACTTTTAAGGGTGTCGCTTTTCCCCGCCTTCGGCTCGTACGGCTGCTCTATAGACGGTGTTAACATAAAGCCGACCGTACCGTCCGAACGGTCTCATCTCAAGATGACAATCGTTCCGGAAAAAACAATTCAAGTTGAACCGATGCGAAGATCCGCACTCGTGACGACGGACGCACTGCTAAAGAAAAAGTTGCTTGGCAGCGATGCCCTGCTTTTTTCTGTTGACAGGCTTTTTCATAGACGGTCATGCTAAGGTGTCATGTCAGGGACGGTGCTGTCTTTTTGACTGACAAAAAAACATTTTTGATATTCGCGAAAATCAGCACGTAAATTCCTACAATCGGCAGGCTATGTGGTGTTCAGTAAAATGCGAGAACTCAAATATAGAGTAATTCGATTTCCATGTTTGAGTTGCTTCTTAGAGACCTCGTGGCAATTACTTTACTAAGATGACAAAACATGACAGGACCGTTCCACGCTCTTCTCTGACTCCGCCGGGAAGGCTGTCTCATGAGTTTGATTATACGGCAGTAAACTTGCTAAACAGCTACAATCCGCCCATAGTAAGCGATGTGCATAATGTAACAACCCAATACACGTACAACCTCAACCGCGAGATCGATCTTATAACCAGGCCCGACGGTCAGGTTATTGATTATGTTTATAACGAAGCCGGAAAGCTGAGCACAATAAACCTGCCGGGGTCGGAACAGATCATTTATACCTACAACGAAACCACAGGAAAACCGGCAACTCTAACATCACCTGACGGTCAAACGCTGACTTATTCTTACGACGGATCGCTTACGACCTCAGTCTCGATGAGCGGTTTGATATCGGGAACAGTAAGCCGAACTTACGACAACAATTTTAGAGTAACGTCAAGAGCGATAAACGGAACCGACGCGGTATCCTTCACCTACGACAACGACGGTCTGCAAACACCCCAATCCCTCTATCAACTGATTTCGAAATTGATAATCCAGTGACTTTGCTTCTAGTCTCTGAAATTCTTCCGCTTTCTTGTTTCGTAGGCCCATTTTTTACAGATTGGGGGTGTCGGTTGACGAGCGAGTATGTATGATTTTACTATGTTACGCAGTAAGGATGCCGATGCACCTGACCGAAAAGAGTACTTCTGAGATGGAAACTAGTTAACTCTAATCTAGAGATTTTAGTATTTTATGGGTATGCTGCGCGCGTCTTGAGCCGGGTTTGCATTCGGCAGTGAGGAAAACTATGATTCATATTAACAATGTGCTGACCAAGAAAAAAGAACCCTTTATTCCCGTTAAAGAGAATGAAGTTTCCATATATGTATGCGGAGTTACCGTTTACGGCAGGTGTCATGTGGGGCATTTGCGCTGTTATTTGTCTTTTGATGCAATCATAAGATATTTTGCATATCGAGGCTACAGGGTAAATTACATACGCAATTTTACAGATATTGACGATAAAATAATTGCTCGCGCTGCTGAGATATCTGCCGGGCCGAACGGCGAATGGAGAAAAGGGGACGCTTACAAGGAATATGATGATGCAATGTGGGCGGAGCGTTTAGAAGAGGATGAAAAGATTAGAATTAGAGCTGAGAATGATAAAAGGCATATTGCTGAGGTGGTTGCGGACCATTTTATCGATATTTTTCGTGAAGAGGATTTCGGCCCTTTTAATTTGTTTGTAGCATCTAACGAGCCTCGTGTATCCGAACATATACCTCAAGTTATAGATATCATAGAAAAAATCATTCAAAAGGGATTGGCATACGAGTCTGAAGGTGATGTCTATTTTAGTGTTCCAAACTATCATGAAAACGGCGGTTGTTACGGTAAGCTTTCCGGAAGAGATTATACGCAGATGGTTTCCGGAGCGAGAGTTCAGCCTTCTGACAAGAAACACTGCGGTGTTGATTTTGCATTGTGGAAAAAGTCGAATTCTGATGAACCGGGATGGAATTCTCCCTGGGGACGCGGACGTCCCGGATGGCATATAGAATGTTCGGCTATGAGTGTAGACAAGTTGGGAGCTCCTTTTGATATACATGGAGGAGGAAAAGACCTGATTTTCCCTCATCACGAAAATGAAATAGCGCAAAGTGAAGCAGCGTTCGGTGTTCGGTTTTGCAATTTCTGGATGCACAACGGTTTTGTTACGGTTGACGGAGTTAAGATGTCTAAAAGCTTGGGTAACTTTGTCACTATAAAGGAAGCTTTGACCGTTGCCCCGCCGGAAGTGTGGCGTCTTCTTATTCTCAGTACACACTATGCCAATCCTATTGATTTGTCGCGAACAAGAGAAGTGTGCACTGAGGGAGGAGAACAAACCGTTAAAGGAAGTATTGATATGGCATGGGATCGCTTGGAATACTTTTATGAGACCTTTGCCCGAGCCGAAGCAATACTGGCAGCAGAACCTGTTGCAGAAAATACCGAGACCCTTGATGAACACCAAAGTCTTTCGATTATGTCACAGTTTGTTGAGGTCATGGATGATGACTTTAATACCGCGCGCGCCATAGCCTGTATTGGGGAGTCAATGAAATCTCTCAATGAGCTGTGCGATATGAAAACCAAGACTGTAAAGGGCTTAAAGGGAGGACGGAATTCATGGTTAGCTTCTATAGCCAAAATAGTAAAAGAGTTAAGAGAAGTTCTAGCTGTATTGGGACTTTGCGAGCAGTCGTCAGAGGTTGAACTGTGCTCTTTGCGTGACTTTGCTCTCAAAAAGAAAGGCTTATGTTGTGAATCGGTCGAACGAAAGATTGCTGAGCGCGCAGCAGCTAGGGAAAATAAGGATTTTGCAAAATCTGATAGTTTGAGGAATGAGCTTGAGGTTATGGGCGTTGATGTTCGCGACACACCGAAGGGTATGGTATGGAAGGTAATTCGGTAGTGTCGGAGGGATTACCCTTTATTTACGAGGATAATCATGTTCTTGTTGTCAACAAACCTGCCGGGTTGTTGAGTCAAGGGGATCTTTCAGGCGATCTTGATGTTTTAACTTTTGCAAAGGAAATTATTAAAAAACGTGACAAGAAGCCGGGTAATGTTTTTTTAGGATTGGTTCATCGCTTAGATAGGCCTGTAGGAGGAGTAATGGTGCTTGCGAAAACCTCCAAATGTGCTTCGAGGCTGTCGAAGCAGTTTCGTGAAAGAACAACACAAAAAATTTATTATGCGATAGTTGAAGGTATTCCGAAAACACCTGAGGCTGAGCTTTGCCACTTTCTAAAAAAAAATACAGCAACTCGAATAACACAAATTACCGGTGAGTCCGAAGGTAAAGAGGCACGATTGTATTATCGTACTGTTAATACATACAACAATCGCTCGCTTCTAGAAATACGGCTAATTACAGGGCTTTCTCATCAAATAAGGGCACAATTGTCAGCATCCGGGTGTCCGATTGTCGGGGACATGAAATACGGTTCTCTGACAAAGTTCGGATTTGGAGAAATCGCTCTTTTTGCAAAGTCAGTATCCTTTATTCACCCTACAACAAACAAAAACGTGCTCATCGAGGCAGATTTGCCTCAGACAAAGCATTGGGAGCTTTATAGTAAAATTTTTTCGACAAGAAAGAATCTTTAGTTAAAGAATCTTTAATTATTGATACACTTTTATGATAAGGAGCTTTATATGAAAACATATAAAAAATTTTCGTTAAGAGTTTTGGTAATTTCTTGGTTTTGTTTTCCTTTGTTTGCAAATGCGGCAATAACTATTGAAATCAATAGATCGGACAGCAACAAATACGGTCTTGCTCCTGCGAAAAACAAAACCGACACAGAAAAAACTATTCGGTTTAACAAAGCGGACTGTTTGGAAAATATAGACTTGGTGTTTAATATAAGCGAAACAAGCCCTATCGACGGCACTTTATATTTAGCTGTAGGGTCTAAGTGCAATGACAAAAGCACAAGCGAAAAAAATTGTTTGTTTATCGATAATGTAACTCCCGGAGGCAGTTTTAAGAGAAAACTCAGAGATCTGTTGGAAAAAAAGAATATTATATCGACAGAAAACTGCACAGGTTCGGACAATGTATCTATTTGGGCGGGGAGAACCTCAGCATCAGACCTGAATGATAGAGACTCCGCAACAGAAGAATGGTCATCAAGTTACAAACTGTCATGGGATATGACACCGCCTTCAGAGCCTAAAAAAATATCTTCTGTCCCCGGCAGCGGCAAAGTGGTAATAAAGTGGCAAGTCAATAGTAGTGAGGATACAGAAGCCTCTGATTCCGGTCTTGATTCTGAGGTTAAACGCATAATTGTTTTGCATACGGACGGATCTATTAATTATGAATCCCAGGGAACCGATGATACAGAAGACTCTGATACTAACGAAGAAGATGATGCCGGTGATGTTCAATCCCCTAAAATTATTTTTTCCGGCAGCAGCAGTAACAACGGTTTGTTATCAACATACGGTGCAGTTGATGATTCAGTTTCAGTTACTGAAGACTCAACTGATGAAAACTGTCCCTCTAATGGGTTTGTTGCCGGGGGAGGTCATATTCCCGGAGTTTACGGTGAAACAATTCAAACGACACCGTCTTCAGGAGAGTTAGCTGTTACCGGACTAAAAAACGGAAAAATGTACAAATTTGGAGTTATTGCTTTGGATGACTACAATAATCCTTCTGTTATTTCTGAAACAGTTTGTCGCATGCCGAATGTTACTACAAACGCCTTTGATAAATACAAAGAAGCCGGAGGAAAAGGCGGAAAGTTCTGTTTCATAGCTACAGCAACATACGGATCATATGATCATTTTGTGGTTAGAATTCTTCGCAATTTTAGAGATGATTTTCTCGCTCAAATTCCTAACGGACAAATAATAATAGACACGTACTATCAAGTCGGCCCTTCTCTGGCTTCGATTGTTAATGATAACCAATTGCTTAAAACAACGATGAAGATCGGTCTTTTTACTTTTGCATTATTTACCATGCCGTTGAGCGCCCTGGGTCCTATAGGCTCAATTGCATTCGGTGCAGCTCTGCTCGGATTTGTGCTTGTCATAAGACGTCGCAAGCAAAAAGCATGAAATTGGATTCTTGTCGACTTGAGCTTCGTCGGATTCTCCACGAACAACCTTTTTTTCTGGGATTAATATTTTTTATTTTAGGCTTGTTCATTCACGCACCTTTTGGCCTCTATGATTGTTTTGGCGAGCAAGATGCGGCAAGACTGGCTGTTCGAGCGATTGACGGAAACTTAATCGGCAATCTCAAAATGGAGGGTCATTGGCCTTTTTCATATCCTCTATATATTCACCTTTTGTATGTTTTGCTAAAGTATCAATGGCTAAGTTACGGAGAGATGCCGGCATTTATGACTATATTGAGTTTGCTTTCCGGCTCATTATTCTCAGCAGCTTTTACAGTATTTATACTTAGAACTGTGAAATCTCTAAAAGTATCTGTTGCAGCAGGTGTTTTGCTGCAATTTTCTCCGGCATTTTTTTTTAACAGCATTTACGGATTTCCGACAATTACAGCGTTGGCTTTGTTTATGACGGCGGCAATGTTTTTTCAACAAGGAGTCTTATTCTCTCGAACAATGAAAAACGCAGTATTGAATGTCTTGTTTGCAGCTATTCTTTTCATCATAGGAGTTTTGTTTAAAATAGATGTTCTTTTAGCCGCTGCCTTATTTCTAATCCCGGTATATCAACAACAATCGTCTTCTAAAATAAAGATTATTTTTTCTGTAGGAATTGCCTTGGTCTGTGTGTTTTCTTTCTGGCTGATAAATAAATATGGAGTCCTTCTATCTGAAACTCAAAGCGCAAATGAGCATTGGAGCTCATGGTCAGACAAATTTTTCGGAGGTTTAAAAAACCTGTTTTCACTCCAAAACTCTGTGGTAATTTCAAGAGCTGCGGGAATGTTATCAATTCATATCGCTCTGGTCGCGTCGATTATTTGTTTTGTATGTAAGCGTTATCGAATCTTGGTAATTCTAATAGTTGCAACATGGCTTCCTATTCTGCTGTTTTGGGGATTGGTTGAAGGCAACAGTGCAAGACATAATCTCATCCCGGCTGTATTTGTGCCGATTCTTGCTGCTTTGCCGCTTTCTTTTTTTAAGACGAAAATGCAAAAAAGGTGGACTGCTGTTTTGCTTACAGTTCTTCTGATCAATTATTTCGCTCACCCTCCGTCTTCAAGTACCTTAAGACCTTCGGGGCGCTTGTTTGAAAGCTCGTATTTGCTAAAAGAAAGATGCCGAACATACAGGGATTTCGGAATCGAAGTTGCGAACATGGAAAATGACAAAATATTTTTGGCAGCTCCTCCGTATCTTTTGCCGTACTATTATTTTGAAATTATTGGAGCCGAGCATATGACTTTTAAGTCTATGATAAATATTCCGGTTGCAAATGGAAAATATCTTGAGCTGTTTATGGAAAAAAGCGGAAGTATAAAAACGTACGCACTGGCGTCTCACGAATATTTGGCGTTGGCGTTAGAATATGCAGATAACGGATATGAACTGGTATATCCTCCAAGTATGTTACAAGTGACAAAGTGACACTGTTAACGTCGCCTTAAACTGAAATTACGCTTTTCGAATCGTTGCACAAATAGTATGCTATTTGCAGTGACTATAGAATGGAGATTAATATTATGAAAGCTTTTACTTTATTGATAGTTCCGGTCCTTTTGGCAATTGCGTGTACTGACGGTGAGCGACCGATTATTCGTGACACGGATAGTCCGTCTATAGATACCGGTAGGGACTCCAATAGTGATGCGGATGCCGATGCGGATACCGATGCGGATGCTGATACGGATACAGATACAGATGCTGACGCTGATGCGGATGCTGATACGGATACAGATGCTGACACAGATGCGGATGCAGATGCCGATACCGATGCAGATGCCGATACAGACACGGACAGTGATTCGGATGCAGACACAGATGCAGATACTGATACAGATGCAGACACCGATGCTGATACCGATGCGGATGCTGATACCGATGCTGACACTGATACCGATGCTGACGCAGATACCGATGCAGATACCGACACTGATTCCGACACTGACACCGATGCTGATACCGAAACAGAAACCGATACCGGTCCCGAGCGGGATACCGGATTTGAGTCATACCTGCTTCCTCCTCCCAGCCAATGTCATAACAAATTTGATTATCAGGGAGAGGGATGTGTTCCCGGCGATGTGAATACGCTTTGCAAAGGCAAATGCAATGTCATCAATGCATGTTCCGAAAGTACGCAGTCGAAACCGCATGCCGATATTACTGTTATGTGTCATCGTACCATGCTGTTCAGTCCGGAAATGCTGCAAGCCGCCAAAGATGACGGAAACGAAGGTTTTAATTACGCAGTGGTGGGGCACGACGCGGATCCTTCCGGTATTGATTCAGGTGCTTCCAGCACTTGCTGTCAGTGTTACCAGTTGGTATACGCCTACCCAAGCCCTAACAACGAACGTCAGTGTTTGGCCGATCCTGACAACCCTAATCCGCCTGTCTCGGCCCTTGCTATTCCCAAGCCGTTGATAGTTCAGAGTTTCAACACTGCCGCTACTCAGCATACTTTTGATGTGTATATGGCTGCCGGCGGTCTTGGCGCTCATAATGCCTGTGCCCAGATTTTAGGTGCTACTACTCCGACCGGAACCTACATGTATACATCTTATCCGGATATCGGTCAGACAAGCAACGGCGGCGTAAAGCCTGTAACCCATTTTCAGGAGTGCAAGAACAACTATAACTGGGTTACAGCGGATACTTTTTCATCCTCAGCATGTCAGAGTAGAGTAACGGAGGAATGCAATAAGATCGTATCGGATATTCCGGGTTTGACAGAGCAGTCTCGTAAATCCTGCATACAAGCGAACAGTCCTGAAACTCCATATCATCTTAACTGGTCCGTATATGTAATGAAGGTCGAGTGCCCCGAATACCTTACCCGTGTGACCGGTTGCAAGCTTGCTCCCCAGGGCTTGCCTCAGGTTGATCGAAATGTAACAACACCGGACAAAGCGGTTTCCGATTCTCGATTTCTATCCCAAGTGGGAGGAGGCGGCAAGATGTACGAAACCACAACAATGGAAGACTGCTGCCGACCTTCCTGCGCGAATAGAGATTGGATAGAAGGCCATGGATTGACTCCATTCGGCAAATTCAATGCATTCTACACATGCGATCCCAACGGAGTGCCCATTACCGAACCTGAGTGAAATACCGTCTTGTTTTGAAATTCAGATAGTGGAAGTTCAGAAGATCATTAAAATAAGTTTTGTTTGATTTTTGGTTATCCGGCGTTATACCTCTTCCGAAAGATAGTTAGTAATACAGCTTACTAGAGGGGCCTTTTGACTGAGCATAAAAAGAGTAGTTCATATCCTGAATACAATACTGACTTTTCTATTGTTGAGCATAGTCAAGAACATTTGCACGATCATGATCACTTGCATAGTCACGATCATGTGCATATGACCTTTGAACAGACAGACTATAGATTTGTTATCGGTATTGCTCTCAATATTGCCTTTGTTGCTACCGAGGTAACGTTCGGTATTATTGCAGACTCTATGGCTCTATTGTCAGATGCTGCGCACAATCTTTTTGATGTACTAGGCCTTGCCTTGGCTTGGTGGGCAGCATCTCTTGGTCGCAAAAAGCCGACTATTCAGCGAACCTACGGTTATAGAAAAGCCGGCATCATGGCTGCTTTGGCCAATGCGATTCTTATATTAATTGCAGTCGGCGGAATACTGTGGGAAGCAGCTGTTCGAATGGTTGATCCTCCCAAGACGGAAGGGGATATTATTATTATTGTGGCTATTATAGGTGTGTTTGTGAATGCCGGAGCCGCAATACTATTTCTTAAAGGAAGAAAAGACGACATCAACATTAGAGCTGCTTTTTTACATCTCATATCAGATGCAGCGGTGTCTGTGGGAGTGGCAGCAGCCGGCTTGTTGATATATTGGGCAGGATCAGTCTGGATTGATCCCTTAGTAAGTATCATTATAGCGCTGGTTATAGTTGCGGGAACGTGGTCTTTGTTAAAAAACAGTTTGGCTCTTGCTATGGATGCTGTTCCTTCTCATATTGATATAGAAGGAATACGAACCTATTTGGGAACCATGCCTGATACCAAAAGCTTTCACGATCTTCATATATGGGCCATGAGCTCAACGGAAGCGGCTATGACCGTTCATATCTGTACGGATAATCCTTGGACTGCAACAAAGCTGCGTTCATTTAATGAAGAGATGGAACATCGCTTTGCGGTAAAACATGTAACTGTGCAGGTTGAGACTCTTGATGATTCATTAAGCCCTTGTCCCGTAGAATGTTGTCAGGACAGATAGATATATGCTGAGAACTACAAGTACAATAGTGCTTTGATCACAAACATGTACATGACTGTTTAGAAAATTAAACAAGGACAAGTGATCATTGTGTACTGTTTCAAACATAACTGTTAACAATTAGGTTATACAACTCGCTAGTGCTGTGTGACTTTCTGCATCGAAGCCAAGATTTTCCTAAGGCTTCTTTTTGAGTTTGTGTTTTTTGGTACACAATTTGCTGTGTTGTAAAAAGGAGGTTCTCATGAAAAAAATAAGAACAGTTTTTATCATTATGGTTTTATTGACGTCAGTTTTGGGATGCACAGAAAGTATCGACAATGGAGACTGTATTAACGGGGGTATATGCAACTCCGGTCTCACTTTGGTAAAGGAAGGAGACTGGACTGTTGTGCCGTCAGAAGAATTAAAGGCATGTACAGAAGAAGAACAATGCGCGACGGTGGAAATGACTTGCAGCGACTGTTGCAAACCTAATGCTGTCAACGAGAAAAAGAAGGCTGATTATTGGAACGGCAAAGAGGAACTTTGCGCGGATTGGAGTGGTGAAGTTTGCAACTGTGAATTTCCATTGGGAACACCGAAGTGTGTTAACGGACAGTGTAAATACGTTCTCGGTAAAGCCTCAGATGTCTGCGGAAATTTGTCTTTTGATCCGGGATATGCCGATGAGTGCGAAGCAAAAATTTGTGTTTCGGGCAGCCCTGTTTCTGTTACCAACTATGATGATAATAAAGGGTTTAAATGTGTCGGTCCCGGAGGTTCTGATACATGTGCAGCCTCGACAGGAGAGTTTCAGCAATACAGCTTTGAGAATGATGATCTTTACATTCATCTAACGTTTACAAGTGAAATTGTCGGCAACTATTCAACTGAACAATTCCGCAAAACATTTAATTCGGGAACCGCTACGGCCAAGTTCAACATAGACGGTAAAACCGCGGCAGACAGTTTTAATTTGGACTCATTTGAAGGAGAATATAAAGACGGCAAGATCATTTTTAACATCAATCATACGATTGACTATCTTTATTATAATCTGGAGTCTGACAATGATGATTGCCTCACGGATGATATATTGGGAATATGCGCCTGCTATTACGATATGTCCTTTAACATGGTATATAATGTCGCACTAGAAATTCAGAGCAATCCCTCAAGCAAGTGAGCAAGACAAACTCTGAGTTTATTTTAATTAATTGACGTAATTTTTAGAGCAAAATTTGTTGGACATGATTACTATGTGTTTGTGAATTCATTTTTTTCACATCTATTTGTAATTCTGATAAGTGCTTTTATCAGCAAATCAGCGTTTCTGTTTCCCGTAGTAATCGAAAATCATACGATAGCTGCTTCGGACCTTGGAATCGAAAAACTATTTTTTGATTTTTCTGACAAATCATCTGTTGAATACCGCAGAGAACTATCGAAAAACCGACATATACAATATTTTCAGTTGACAGGGCTTAGTCGCAACGACAGCCTTCCTTTGTTTGAAAGACAATATCTCAATGACATTCTCACATATTCCGCCCAATGCAATTTGGGCATTTGCTGCGAAGTTAACGGCGCACGTGCACCTCCAATTAGTTAGTTTTATCTGTAACTAATAGACCCAAAAGCATCCTTCATAATCTGCAATGGCTGCAGAGTTATGAAGAAAACAGTTAAGGCATTGCTTAATGCCTCACAACGAAATGTGAGTTTGAAAATGAATAACAAGAATCATAAATCTAATGGATTAAAGATGCATAAACAAGAAAAAGAAGAAAGCCGACCTAACAATGAACAAACTTCATCAGGCTCAGATGGGCCTCGTCCTGTCTCCCCAATGAAGTTTTTTCTGTATTTTTTTGGAGTGCCTATACTCATAACTATTGTGTTGGCTTGGGTTGCCGGACACTGCTAAAACAAAATCAAAAACATCAGAAGAACATATTCGGCTTTGATGATCATCTAACAATAACTACAGAAGATCCTTTCAATACATAGCATGATCCTGTGAAAATTCAGTATCTAGCGTCTCAAAATCGAGTGTCAATCCTCCTGTCATAGATAATAAAAGTCATCTAGATGTCAAAACAGAACTGAGCAATAAACTGTTCGCTCGATCTTCCGTTCTTCTTTTTGTGCAGAGATTCAGCGGTAAATTCTGAAACCCGTTGAATTTCTCCGTGTAACATTAATCTCACCCATTTGCCGAAATATAGATTTAACCCGGGACTGTAGAGCAGCACAACATCATTTATATAAATAGAACTGGGATCCAAGATTTCCATTTTAAAGACAGGTTCCAGTGCGAACTTCCAGGGCGCCTTAAATTTTTTTGTATACGACAGTATAGCAATTCCGTTCATTATAAGAGAATTATTTAGATCAATAACGCGATAATCGAGAGCGACAAGTGCCTCTAAATGCAGCGCAACGCCGAAAGCTTCGAAGAGAACATCCGCTCCGGTTGCCCATCCGGGATTTTGAAGAAAAGATGAGTCTTTCTCTCCTGCAAAACCCGCTTTTTTTATTTCCTCTTTGTCAAAAAACTTCAAAGATCCGTTTAGCCCAAGCTTTAGCCACGCTGAAGGCGTAGATGTTATTCGCAACACGGCATCTTTTGAGTTTGATTTTCTTGTCAAAACAGGTCCGGTTCCGTTAAATATGCCAATTTCATAGTCGAGTTTCACAGATTGGATCAGTCTGCCGGACACTTGAATACCAATATCTCGATCACCGTATTGCAACCTGTCGTCATTAGGTACTAAATTTAACGAGGATGTTGCATATTGTTCGACGATCACTCCGTTTCCAATTCCCCTTTCCGCAACCAAAAGCGCAGAAGAACCCTTCAATTCCAAACGACTGAACGGCTTCTTGAATAACCCGACTCTGACTTCTAAATATTTCGAAGGCGAAAGATGTATATAAGCATCTTTTAGCAAAGAAGTGCCTTCTCCAAATTCCTGAAAATCACCAAGCTGCAATCGAGCATAAACCCAATCAGCCGGAGTCCATGTCAGTTTTAGTCTTGCTCTTTTTATATTGAATTCGTTAAAGACTCTATCTTCTTGTAAATATACAGGTTCTCCGTGTTCATCGACAACTGCCGTTCCCGATTCGTCTATCTGAAGAATATCTTCTTTGTAATGGATCATTTCCCATCTGCTATGAATCTTCCCCTCTATTTCAAGACCCCATTGTTCTAGCAGGTGAGCTTTATTGTCTTTATTTTTCTGTTTCTTGTTATCTTCACCTTTGCCTTTCTCATAAGGCAAAGAAGCTTCGGTTTTTTTTGCAACATCGGTGTTTTCGACTATAACGGCATCTTCTTTTGTTGTTTCTTGACTTTTTGCTATATTGACAAATGAGATAGTTGCCAAGCAAACAGTATGTATAGTTGTATTCAAACGGCATTTCATCGTTTCGTTTTCCTTTCTGTAAACAGGTAACAACTGCGATTCATCTAAATGGCTGTTGTTTTAATTGCCGGATGAACTACCTCTATGTTCATCTTGCTCACCGAAATGCTTTTACCAAATAGAAGGTAAAGTCTCTTTTTCCTTTAAATTAATTATTGTTAATGTGCTGATAAAAACAGAAAACAACCATGCAGTAAAACCGACGAATAGATAACAATTGCATAAGCTCAACGATTCCTAACGATACGGATAATCGGCAGGGTCCGTTACTGATTTACTATATCCAATTCTGTATTAGTTTTATTAAAACTAATAGTTACAATCAATCCCGGATTGTTATTAGAAAGTTGAAGCTCCATTTTGTGCAATCGACATACAGCTTGAACAAAAGATAGTCCCAGTCCGTAGCCTGGAATACCTCTGCTCTTATCTGCTCTGTAAAATCGTTGCAATACCTTGTCCATCTCTTCATCAGGAATACCGGGACCATTGTCACTAACGATTAGACGATCATAATGTAGCGTTACTGTTACGTTAGCATCGAGGCCGGCATATTTACTGCAATTCTCCAACAGGTTAAAACACATACGAAACAACAGGTCAGCGTCGCCCATAACCTGACAGTCTATTGCAATGTCTGCTTTTAGTGTTTGCTTTTGTGCTTCAAACAAAGGCACTGCAAACTCAATTGCATCATTAACAATGGCGGTCATATTCTGTTTGCTATAATAGCTTGTCTGGTGATTCTGAAGACGAGTCAGTTCCAACATCGATTTAAATGCGGATAATACAGTATCCAGCTCAACTATGGCGTTACTTATCTCCTCTGAGATGGGGAATTTAGTTTTTTTCTCAAGGCTTTCCAATTTAAGACGCAGCCTAGACAGAGGTGTTCGGAGATCATGAGCGATTGTGTCAGTGACTCCCTCAATTTGCTCAATCGAATTTTCAATGGCATCCATCATCTGATTAATATGTGAAGCAGTAATGTCAAATTCGTCTTGGCGATTGCTAATAGACAGTCTCTGTTTTGAACTAATCTTTCCAACTTTCAATGAAGCACAAAAGCGGTTTATTTCTTTTAAACGTTTTACCAGATGACTCGAAAAAAATCTTCCCAACAAAATGCTGAGCATAACACCTGCAAAACATACCCAAATAAGAGCGCTGACAAATTGATTTTGCAAATGCTCAATGGGTTCTGTGTCCAGGCTTACAAGTAGTCGCCCATGTGAAGTCTTAGTTATACAGCCTTGTTGTTTTTGGATATGCTCCAAATCATCATTCCAAACGTGAAAAAAATGTAGTTTTGGGCATATCGTAAGATTATCAGGTATAAAACTCAACGAACCTGAGGTGTTTTCTAAAACCAGAAGTATAGAGGTGTTAGCTCGATTATGGCGTTCAATTAGTTCGGCATATTCATCGCGACTCATGCTATCGGCAAGCTGTTGCTGCTGAACAGACTGAAATTCCAGTTCGGTAAGCTGACGAGTGGTCAGATTCCCTATGCTCTGTTGATATAGCATAGAGATAAGCATTCCCATCAATGTTAACGTAATAATAGAAAACATCAAAGTATAGCGCCAGACTAAACCCAACCTAAAACTGCCAATGGCTCTAATTGGATTTGCAAACTTAAGGGCCGATGACATATCCGGCTCCACGAACAGTTTGTATTAGAGGCGGTTCACCGGCAGCTTCTATCTTCTTTCTGAGTTTGGCAATATGAACATCAATAACATTGGTTTGAGGATCAAAATGATAGTCCCATACATTTTCAAACAGAAGAGTTCTAGATACAACCTTACCTTTGTGGGACATCAAGTATCGAAGCAGCTGAAATTCCTTTGGCTGTAGTTCAATGTATCTGTCACCCCGTCTCACTTTATGCGACATTATATTCATCTTGAGATTACCGACCTCCAGCTCTGTTTCAACTGCCGTTGTTCCGGCCGCTGCGGGATCGCAACGTCGTATCAATAATTCAATGCGAACAAGCAGTTCATCAAAAGCAAAAGGCTTTGTTAAGTAGTCATCGCCCCCCTGCCTTAGACCGCGCACTTTTTCATCCACCGAATCAAGAGCACTCAAGATAAGAACAGGAGTAACGGAACCGCTTGTTCGAATTGTTTGAAGAACTGTTAAACCATCCATATTGGGAAGCATGCGGTCGAGAATAATCAGGCTATAACTGCTGCTGAGCGCCATTACCAAGCCTTCCCTGCCGTCAGTGCTGACATCAACCACAAAACCGTGTTCTGAGAGTCCCTTTTTTAAATAATCGCCGGTTGTTTTATCGTCTTCTATGACTAATAGTTTCATTGCAATGCTGCTTTCCCATTACTATCGTTTTAACACCGGAATTATTATCTTAGTTTCAATATCGACGACAAATTTTTTCTTTCCATTGGGAGTTAGGAAACTAAGCTTAATAAAGGTAATACCCTTTTCCTGTTTCAAATCGGCTTCGTAGACTCTACCGTCTACATGCTGCTTAGCGAATACAATAGCTTCATAAATACCAAACCTATTGGCTATTGATTTCTCTACTGCAACAAGTTTTTTATTATTCTCGACAAACCAAGAGGCAATGCTTGTTACCTGCTCATCGAGAACTTTACCGCTGTCGATATTAAGCTTAATTTCTATTTTGCGCGCTCCCTTTAAATCAATAAGATCTACTTCGTATACAACTGAGTTTTTCCAAACCTCCATCTCAGCCTCAACAGCGACGGCACTGTAACGTTTTTCAGCATCCTGAATAACTTGAGAGAGAGTAACAGCAGCAGTAGATATTTGGCGTTCTTTATCTATCTTTTCGTCAGCCCAAAGATGCCGACAGCTAAACATGACAATGAAAATAAAGAATAATGAAAAACAATATCTCATGTTGAGCTCTCCCAATTTTCATAGTGACACAACGCTGTAATTATTTTACAGATATTAAATATATGGAACATCTGTAAGCCACACTCCTCTAAAAGCCTTTTTATTCTTGTCCTTAAGCTTTTTGCAAGGAACATCATCAATGATCAGTGAGCCGTCATCACTGAGCACCATAAATTTGTCGGAATTATTTGGAGTGAAAAATCCCTCCGGATTTAGACCGGCAAATGAAACGCTCTCCACTTTATTAAGCTGTTCCTCTCCATCCCAAAGATATAGGACAGAACCGGCCTTGTCATTATAATGACCTGCAATAATTAAGTAGAAATCTCCGTAACGAGACAATGAACGAACTCCAAGTCCGCCGAGATTCAATCTTATCGGATCAGCAAATACGGGAGCTGCGCCTCGAATTACTTCTTCAGGATTTTCCATGAGAATAATAACAGCAAGACCGTCCGGTATAGGATTGCGAAAACCAATAAACACGCCGCCGTCTGTTTTCTTGGTCATGCCTTCAATATTGAGTCCGCCCGGCTCCTTGGGTGCTTTTGTCAAAGCTTTCTCAATCTGTAGTGATGAAAACCGTGGGTCCGCAATTAGGTCATGCATTAGAGTTGTGTAAGGAAAGCCGACAACGTTCATTGTCCATGATTGTATTTCTTGTTTTATGTCAGTCGCTAAAAAATGAAACCGTGCACGATGTAATTTTCCTGATGCGTTTAATCCATGAGAGGTTATCCAAAAGGCTAAATCGCCTGATCGAGTTGCAGCTTCCATATCTGTTTCAGGAGGTTTTTTAAAACCTTGTTTCCTTTTTTTGGGAATGCGATGGAGATTCAGCGAAGAGGAAATATCGACCTCGTTAATTGGGTAACCGCCTTTCTCAGCGTCATATATTCTTAAAACATTGTCTTCATCATCTGCAACGGCAAAGACATTTGAAGAAAGAGGTATCGCTCCGGAAGCATCACACATACCCCTAAAGACAACCGGTTGTAGCTCATTATGATCTCCTAGCATAGTAGATGCCATATCAGGTAAGCCTCCACATCCCGACCAAGTTAACACAATAATGCAACACATCCCACAATAAGAAAGATATGATACTGTCTTTTTCAAATATATCATCATTAGTAAAGACCCTTTATCCGCTGCGTCTAAATTGTCCAAAATAGAGATATTCAGTCTATTGCTGCATGGGTAATTATTTTTCTATCACTTACGTCGACTACCATTTTTTCAATTCCATTTTTTGTAAGCATTTCTACTTCAATAACAGTTATACCTATTTTGTGTTTAAGTTCTGCTTTGCTTACTTTACCGTCAATTTGTTGCTGAACCATATCAATGGCCTCTAACAAACCAAAATTGTTTTCTCTTACGCTTTTTGACGCCAAGTACTCTGCGTTGTCTTCTTTGTTCCAAAATAAGACTCGTCTTGATTTTTCTTTTAGTATCGCACCGGTATTCATATCTATTTTAAGCTTAACTTTGCGTTTGTTTTGTATATCTATAAACTTAACTTCATAGACAACGGAGTTCTTGAAATCGTCAATTTCAATATCTATGATTTCACCATTGTATTTTTCTTTAACAAGCTTAACGGCGTCAGTGATTCCAATTTTTGCTTTGTCGGCTGCTAATCGTTCATGCCAGTCACTGTCGGCCCAGGACTGCTGACCGAGAAACGAGATTGCCATTCCAATTAGAATTGCTATTGTTGATTTTTCCATTTTACACCTCTTCTTTGTTAAATCCCTGCATATCAACAAAACTATTATAGGGTCATAATGGTAAAGAGGTTCTTTTCTGAATATTAAATTTTGTTCATAATCAACAGAAAGTCATAATACCGGATTGCCAATGATGTTTACAGAATCCGGATATACTGACTGGTTTCCGTTTCGAAGCGCCGGTTAAAACACCGTAACAGGCGTCCTATCCTGTAGGAAAAATGATTACGGCAGGTAGTCGCGGATGGTCTCGTACCACTTGTCGGCCATGAATCCATATCCCGAATCGCTGGGGTGGACGCCGTCTCCGCCAAGGCCGTCGGCCGGAAAACCCGTGTGCAGATCCACCATGATCACATGCCTGCCCTGGTTCGCCTGCGCCTCAACAACGCCGGGAATATTGTTGTTGTAGTCAACTAGCTCCTGCGGATTCCAACGAATGGGTACGATTTTCGCGACCGCTACTAGGGCGTCCGGCGCTTTCGCAGTGATGATGTCGAGCAGCTGGGTCAACTCCGCTGCGGTTTCCGCTCCGTTACTGCCGCTTGGGTTGGTGGGTTGATGCACATCGTTGGTTCCCAGCATTATCAGGAAAATGTGCGGGATGTTTGCGTTCAACGCATTGTTGACCTGCCCGCTGATAAACTGATCCACAAAGACGCCGCTGTACCCTTCGTGATTCTTCGGAAAAGAAACACCGTCCACCATGGAAGGACCGCCGGAGGCCCGTCCCACAAACGTTATCTTCTTGCTGTCCGCGAGCGCCTTAGAAAACAGCTTGCTACGGTAGCTTCCGCCGTCTGCTGAGCCGATGCCGTAGGTAATTGAATCCCCCACAGGCATGATCTTGCAGTCCGAGCCGTCAATTGGGCAGGGAGCGAATCCGACCGGCTCCGTTCCGGTATCACTGTCGGTGTCTGTGTCGGTATCCGTATCCGTGTCTGTGTCGGTATCGGTATCGGTATCGGTGTCGATGTCCGTATCAGTGTCGCCATCTGTATCTGTATCAGTGTCTGTGTCGGTATCGGTGTCGCTATCTGTATCTGTATCAGTGTCTGTGTCCGTATCGGTGTCTGTATCTGTATCAGTGTCTGTGTCCGTATCTGTGTCTGTATCTGCATCTGTATCTGCATCGGCATCTGCATCAGCGTCGGCATCTGCATCAGCGTCGGCATCTGCATCAGCGTCGCTGTCTGCATCGGTGTCGGTATCTGCATCTGCATCGGCATCGCTGTCTGCATCGGCATCGCTGTCCGCATCGGCATCGCTGTCCGCATCGGCATCGCTGTCTGCATCGGCATCGCTGTCCGCATCGGCGCCGGCATCGGTATCGGAGTCAGAGTTGTCAACATCTCCGCACGCGGCGAAGAAGGCAGACATTAGTAAGAGTAAAAGAATGGTTTGTAGGTTTTTCATGGTTGCTCCTTTGTAATAAACCGGTCTCAGTATTTTACATCTTAAAGTGATGTTTATAAGTTAAGATGGCTCACAAAACCATAACCTATTTGCGAAGAAAAAATCCCGTACAGCAACTTGTTCTAATGCAGAAGAATGTCCCGATATCATAACCATATATTAAGCTTTTTGTAACAGACAAACTGGTTGACAATTTACTCCTGCAGGATAACCATATTGATATGAATCAAATTTTGCTTTTTGTTTTTGCCGCAGTGCTTTTTTTGCTGATACTGGGATGTGAAGAAACAAGGCCGTTTGGTGACATGCCTGACATTACTTGGGAGGGAAATCGGATTCGCGTCGGCACAACTGAGTCTTATCTTCCGTGCAAGGGAGAACTGGAAGCTGCTGACGATTCTGTAACGAAGCTAGAAAAAATGCTTTATGAATATATTCCGGAAAACAAGAAAATAAGAGTCTATTATATTCCGAATGACTGGGAAAGCTCACCGTGTCCGTCTGATGCGGCCGGCTGCGCCGCAGTGTTCGAAGGTGAGTACTATGTGTTTCTCAAGGAATTCTACTCTGTAAGGCACGAAATAGTTCATCTTGTTCTTAACGGATTGGATAGTCCGCATAAAATTTTTGAAGAGGGTTTTGCATATTGCTACGGATCACTTTCGCGATACAGCAGTTTATCTTGGTCAATTAGTCTAGAGGATGTGAACTCTCTCTTAATTGACGAAATGTGGTCAATCAGCCATTACGTCAGTGCAGGTATGCTTGTTTGTTATTGGATAGAGCAATTCGGTTTAGACAAGATAAAAGAGATTGCCAAAAAATCCGCCAAAAATTGGATAAGGGAAGACTTTAACAAAAATTTTAAAAATATTTTGGGAATCGATTTTGATACCGCTGCCGATTTAGTTATCAATGATGACCAAAAGTGTCATAACGTTCCGTTTGCGTGCGATGATGAGAAGAAAACAACAAACACAGACGGTTCTTTTGAACACATGTTTCTACTCGATTGCTCTCAAAACAGTACCACGGGACCGTTCGAGGGTATCGGATGGTCACCAACGAACGAATTGGAAGAAATGCTAACAATTTATAGTTCCGCACTCGTTGAGCTTTCACGACCGGGAAGTTATAGATTATGTGCTACGAATTCTGACTTTCCAAAATGTGTTCCTGATATTCTATCTCGACATTACGCTGATGTTTATGCTTCTGTTATCGAAGACTTCGAGGCTGAATACTTTGATTATAATCAATTTTATCAAAGCATAGAAATTGTTAGAGCCGAATGTTCAAGCGGCCCGGGCTGCTATAAATCTTCCATATCGGACTTAGATTTGTCGAGTCTAACCAATTATCAGTATAGCTTCTTTCCGGGATACGGAGGAATTATCCATGTGTCTACACCGGGGCTTTATCAAATTGACTCGTATTTGAATATCTCAGAATCCAATCCATATGGTAAGACAGAAGATATCTCGTTCACACTTTCACCGTGCATCGGTGACGGCGATAAAATCGAATACGAATGTGATTCAACCAAGTCGCTAGTCTGCGGTACAAATGAGTGTCGCATTTGTAACTCTCTAACTGTCGAGATGCAAACAGTTCAAGAAACAGATGCAGACACCGATCAGCAAGAGGAAACCGTTTCAATTCCCAAAGCTTGTATAGAATGTAGATGTGAACCGAACGGATTTTAGAGCTGCTAACAAAAAAAGCTTAAAACTATCTTGACTTCTTTTATATGACAAAATGCGAATAGTGATCGCAATCGTTTCGATAAGTAATATGGGTGCTTTGTTGCATAAGATTCAATTTTGAAAGTAGGCGTGTATACCTACCGTGTATAACCTACTGTATAACCTACCCACCCATTGTATATGTCCCATTGTATATGTTCAACAAAAACAGCATTATAGCTCTAACCGATGCTTGGTAATTGTTTATTGAAAGTTTAAATTTTATTTTCTTTTGAGAGCATGATCATTGGCCAATTTGAATGTTGTTTGAGAATCTTTTAAGTTGCTGTATTGTTTGGATATATACAGTGGGTGGGTAGGTATATATAGTGGGTGGGTAGGGATATATAGGAGGAATATAGTCAGTGGGCGATTAGGGATATACAGATTAGGGATATACACGATGCCAATGCCATTTGTTATGATGATTCTTTTTGACCGGGTTTTCAAGTTGTCCTATATTTGTAAACAGTTACAAGCGACTCAAATGTTTACGGTAATAAACTAAAGTGACTTTGAACTCATTAGAGTCAGCTTATCTAAATTAGCGGAGTTGCAAATTGTCTCTAATACTGGACAGTCTTCAAAAGTCTATTACGGCACTTAAAGCAGTGTTACAAAAAGCAGATGATGATAGCTTTATGAAAACCATAGATGATGTTGCTCAAAACGCTATCAAAGCCGGAGCAATTCAGCATTTTGAGTTTACTTACGAGTTGTGTTGGAAAACAATGAAACGTTGGATAGAAATGAATGTGAGTATTGTTGAAGTAGACGGGGTTACCAGAAGAGAATTGTTTAGACAAGCGGCCGAAAATCGACTTATTGAAGACGTAGAACAATGGATGAGATATCACACAGCAAGAAACATTACATCTCATACCTACGAACCTTCTGTTGCAGAATCGGTATATCAAATAACACACTCGTTTTTAAAGGACGCAGAGCTTCTATTGAACGCATTGGCAGCACGTAATGATTGATTTATCTGAGGACCACATTGAAACCGTACTTGAAATTTTAAAGAAATATGTTCCCAATTGTGAAGTACTTGTTTTTGGTTCGCGCATATCAGGCAATGCAAAGCCGTATTCTGATTTGGATCTGGCAATAAAAGGAGACGAACCTCTTGATTTTGATATACTCCGTCTTCTTAAGGAATCATTTGAAAACTCAAACCTGCCCATTCGAGTGGATGTTCTAGATTGGCATGGAATCTCTGAACAGTTTCAAAAGGTAATCGAAACACGGTGCAAAAAAATACAAACTCGTTTTCGTTAAACCCTAATGACTAAATCATAAAGAATAGGAGCGATTATATATGATGAAAAACAAAGACATATATGAAATTAATCAAGCAGATTTCGAAATAAAATCTCTTGGACGTTGTACGGTGGACTCGCCGGTTAGAAACCGGGTTTTTACAACGGACTTTGACCATATTTCTTTTTATAATGACAAAGCAACCTTGCTTAAGCTTGCAGCAGAAAAACAGGATATTCCCGCATTTGAGAAAGCCGGTCCTCGTGCAAAATTGTTTCACGATCCGGCTTGGACCCGTGCGGCGGTGGTAACCTGCGGCGGTCTTTGTCCGGGATTAAACGATGTTATAAAAGGTTTGGTACATAATCTATATTTTACCTACGGCGTGAGACACATATTCGGCATTCCTTTTGGATATCGCGGTCTCAATCCTGCCTATAAGCTTTCTCCTGTGGTTCTTGATCCTGACGTGGTTGACACAATTCACGAAGACGGCGGTACGATATTGGGTTCTTCACGCGGAGAGCAGGATGTAGGAGTAATGGCGGATACTTTGGAGCGCCTCAATATCAATATTTTGTTTTGTGTCGGCGGAGACGGCACTTTGCGCGGTGCTCATGCTTTGGCAAAGGAAATTGAACGCAGAAAACAAAATATCAGCATTGTAGGTGTGCCAAAAACCATCGACAATGATTTAAGCTTTACTGATAGAACGTTCGGATTTGAAACAGCGGTTTACCATACCAATTCCATTATTACCGCTGCTCATTGTGAGGCCAAAGGAGCCTTTAACGGAATTGGATTGGTAAAACTAATGGGGCGAGATTCCGGATTCATCGCTGCATATGCAAGTCTTGCCAATTCGGTGGTCAACTTCTGTTTGGTACCTGAGTTGCCGTTTAAAATTCAAGGCGAAGATGGTTTGTTAAAGGCATTGGAAAAAAGATTTAACTCTCAAAAGACCCACGCAGTAATAGTGGTTGCAGAGGGAGCAGGTCAGGATCTTTTTGATAGTAATGATGCTGTAAAAGACGCATCGGGAAATGTTTTAAAAAAAGATATTGGAATTAAACTAAAAGACGACATTACAAGTCACTTTAAGAAAATCGGTACTGACGTATCTGTAAAATATTTTGATCCCAGTTATTCTATTCGCTCTGTACCTGCAATCGGAACCGATTCTATATTTTGCTATGAGCTTTCAGAAAACGCAGTTCATGCTGCTATGGCGGGAAAGACAGACCTTATTATTGGTCACTGGTCGGATAAATTTACTCATGTTCCAATTTCAATGGCGGTTTCCGAACGAAGAAAGATTAACGTTGACGGAGCTTTATGGCATGCTGTTTTAGGCGCGACACGGCAATGTGATTGGTGGGGGAATTGAAACTTTTTGCTGATAAACTGTCACTAAAACTAACTGAAATATAAAATTCAGCAATCAGCTTCTTTTAAAAATGTCCCCATTTATTTCTGAAATTGCTCCATTACTTGATTAATACGTTGAGACATTGACAATGTCTCAAATGGTAAAAAGGAGTTGATATATGACAACGAAAAAATGCCGCTTAGTTTTGTTTCTTAATTTTCTGTGTATGTTTGGATGTACAGAGAATAGTTCGAATGAAAACGATACATATGATTCCGATGTCGACACGGGAAATAGTGATGCCGATTCCGATTCTGATGCCGACTCGGATACCGACGCTGATGCCGACACGGATACTGACGCTGATGCCGACACGGATACTGACGCTGATGCCGACACGGATACCGACACTGATGCTGATGCTGATGCCGACACGGATACCGACACTGATGCTGACGCTGATGCCGATGCTGATACAGATACAGATACGGATACAGACACAGATACGGACACAGATACGGACACAGATACGGATACGGACACAGATACGGACACAGATACGGACACAGATACGGATACGGATACGGACACAGATACGGACACAGATACGGACACAGATACGGACACAGATACGGACACAGACACTGACACTGATGCCGATACCGACGCTGATACTGACGCTGATTCGGACTCAGATGATCCCTATTCTTGTAACAACGTAACAGACGGATACAATGCGGTAGTCACTAATTCGGGAGGAACGTGGACTGCCAGTAACAGGGGTTCAAATGTTTACAGCGGAAACAGCATGCGTGCGGCTATGCAGGCGGCTGTAGACAGCTTAACGAGAAATCGAAGTTCAAAAGAGAGTGTACTGGTTGTAGGTTCCGGAGATGTTCCGGCGGGAGAAAGGGTTTCTCTGTCCAGCTATACTGTTCTTAATGTTTGCGGAACGATTAATGTAACAGGGTCAGGTTCGGGAGACATGGCACCGGTTTACGCCAGAGGTCAGACAGATATTGAGGTTCCCAATTTGACACTTACAGGATCACCTTTATACGGAATGTTTTTTAGAAATGTTAACAATATTCATCTCGGCAAAATAGATATGCGCTTAACCGGCGGCTTGGGAATTAGGGTTGACAACCACGCTGATCGAGCCAATCGGGCAAAAAACCTTCGAATAGATCATGTACATGTGGAAGGAGCAAGCAATCACGGTGTTGAAACCTACGGAATAGACGGCGTTACTATCGGAACCGTTGTCGCTAGAAATACAGGATATTGCGGTCTTATTTTTAACGATACAATCAATGCCGAAGTCGGCCTTGTTGACTCTATAAATGCCGGTTCAGGCACAGGATACGCGGCATTTAGAATGGCAAACGGAAACGGAAGAGTCGGATCTACCTGGCCGACTTCGATACATGTGGGAGAAGTAAAAGCTTCGGGCGGAGGAAGAGGAATATTTTGTGTATCAGAAAGCGGAGGAGCTGTTATTGACCGAATAAGCATTGAAGGAACAGAGAGCAACGCAATTCTGCTAGAGAACTGTCACAATATAACCATAGCCTCAGAAAGCGGAACGGTAACCGGCGGAGAGGTAAGACTCGCAGCTCGTGACGAATTCGCTCCGAACTCAGATATTACCATTCAAAACCTAACAGTAAACAACGGTGCTGTTAGAGAAAGCCCGTGCAACGGAACCAACATCGTTTGGAGGAATCTTACGCTGAATAGTTCTTCTTCGAATTTGTGTAATAAATGACAAAGCAAAATTTCTGAGCGTTTTAAACGGCGGCAAACATTTTCCTTTACATACTTGGTCCTTCCGATATTATCTTCTCTTACGGATAAACTGACAACTTCCCCTAAGAGGTAAACCATGATATTTAGAGATAATCGTTTTTATGCGGTATTGTTTTTCGTATCGATTTGCACCGGCATTTCGTCATGCAGAACTGTCGATGAGCAGCCGTACGATACAGAAAACAATAGGGATGATTCAGAAACAGGAAAACCTATTAAAGGGCTTGCCGGCGAAATGGAGTGGGTTGCGATTCCTCCCGGAAAGTTTCTGATGGGATCTCCTGAAAATGAATGGGGAAGACAAGAAAATGAATACCTCCACGAAGTCGAACACTCCTATGAATATGAGATTGCTGTAACCGAGGTAACCTGCGGTCAGTGGAAGGCCTTAAAAACCGGTTTTGAAGGTTATTGCGATCCTATTCCCTGTGAAACAGAAAATTCTCAATGCCGATGCACAGAAGATAACTGTCCTGTTCATGTTATCCAATTGGAAAGCGTTAAGATTTGGCTTGATGCTTTGTCTACAGAAGCCGGCCTTGAGCCGTGTTATGCAGAGGGGGCTGAATGGCCTACTCCTTTGCACTGTCCCGGCTATCGTTTACCATCTGAATCTGAGTGGGAGAGGGCGGCGCGGGGCGGTGACAATCGGTCAACCTATAATGGAGATCTTAGAAAAACAAAATACGACGGTTCAAAGGAATGGCCTGATGTTTTGGGATCTATTGCGTGGTGCGGCGGCTTTACAATGTCACAGTCTGAGCGTCACGCTCGTCCTGTGGCGAAGGGAACTCCCAATAGTTTTGGGTTGTATGACATGATAGGCAATGAGAGTGAGCTTGCGCTTTGGGAGGGAGTGTATTCCGACGAGCCCTTGATAAACCCCTATTCATACGACCTTGAAACAGCGGCGGTTATGCGCGGAGGAGATTTTGATGCAAGATACTCCGACTTTGCCGATTGCAGAGCAGCAAATCGCAGCATCAACGCTGCTGAGAATACTAACGGAGGATTTAGACCTGTTAGAACTCTTCCCGGAAGCAAAATTTCTGATTCAACATCGCCTAATCCTTGTCCTATGTTTGAATCTATGGAGCAATGCGACCCTGAAACAAATCTGTCGCTGTCGGTGTATCTAAATGCAGAACAGAATGAACGATATATCGATATAGGCAGCACCGCAGGCTTTTTAATGATCTTGGGTGAATCGTTAACAAACGGGCCCTTCATTCAAATCTCCGATACAAATTTAGCGGGCACTCCGGACAGTTTTGTTCGCCATGATTTTCCGTCGCCTCTTTCTCAATATCGTCCGGTGCTCCTTGCAACAGACAACAATAGGGAAGGACTGCCGGAGAATTCTGTTTTATTGATGTGCAAAGATACATGCTCCCTTGTTATGCTTTTTCCGCCGGATGAAAACGGGAATCTAACCTTTGAGTTGATCGAGGGAGGAGAGGTGCCGTCTTGGCTTGGAGATGCAACTGACATGCTCTTTTTGTCAAATCCTACAAGAATTTTTGTAGCAGGAAACGGTCTTGCCCGATTTACAGATGCCGAATGGACTGAAGAGATATCTCCTTCGGTCGGACAGTTTCTATCCATAAACGGCGAACCGGCTTCTAACTATGTAGCCGGCAAACAAGGAGAGTTATTGGTTGCAACCGGAAAGAACGGATTGTTAATGCTGAAAGATTTGGACAACTGGACAACCTTGAATACTCAGACAAAAGTTAATATTAACGACGCAAGGTTTTTTCAAGACGGTGACAGTTTTTCTGTAACAGCAGTCGGAGACAATGGGACAGTGTTGGATATCAGCAACGGTGAAACAGCAGTCTGCAATGCAGGTAACAACAATCTGACAGCTATTTACAAAAGAACAGAAAACAATCTAAAAGAATATGAAGTATTTAGTAATGCCGGAGAGCATATTTACCGACCGAATGACTATCTTAGTATACGTCCTTGTCTTCAAATTCCTGGACCTGAGAATATTTTAAATACTGCATTCTTTTACTGCGGAATAAGTCTCAATCGTTTTTATATCACAGAGACCGCACTATTCGGCGAAGATTTTGGATGTGCAATAGAGTGATATCCAAATTTAATGACCTTTTCTACTAATTGCCTTTTCCTTTTTTCTTGCTTTTCTTGCTCTTATTGCTCACTTTATCGCTGCTCTCCTCAGCTTTTTCTGTAGTGCCGGTGCAAGAGGCTATGATACTCTGAAATTCAGCGTCGTTTTGTGCGTCTTTTATGCAATCATCCATACTGAAGAAAATTTCTTCCATCTTGGCAGCCTCTCGGTTTATCAACTTGCATTGCCGAGTATTTAACATGGCGACAAGTTTCTCAGAAATACATAGTCCGATTTGTTTGGCAATGTCAGCAGTAGTACCCGCAGCAGCAAAGGATTTTTCAAACTCAACGGCGAAGGGGTTTTGCATATGTTTCCAGTCATCCGGAAAAGACACTTTTGTGCATTCAAGCGTAAATGCCTCCTGCTTCTGATCGAACTGAACCTTGTTCATGCACTGCTCTTGGGTTGCCAAATGCTGAGCTTCAGTGGTAACGGATGTATTGTAAAGGTAGGAGCAATCTGTAGTATTGAGAAATGCAATCGACTTGTCAGAAATGCAACTCGAAATAGTTTGTATAATATCATTGGGAAAACCGAAGGTTGCGTATTCTGTTGCAAGACTTGCAGTAATTTCTTTCATAAAGTCGCCTTTGGCATCGTCCCAACCGGTGCCGGTAGAATTTTTGATTGCCACTTCTGCAGAAGGTGCAAGCAGCTTAAACGCAATGTACGCCCCCACAGCAATAACACCGCCGATACCGCCAAGTATTCTTTTCATTAGATTGCTCCTTTGGTTGTTTTAATAAACGTAAAAGCAAGTATACACGGCCGGCGGAAAGTGCCAAGGTCAAAAGGGGGTGTGCAGAACATTGTGCCTTGTTCAGCACTCTGCCCTCAGAGACTGTCCGATTCAGGAAGACAGGGCGAGCTGGCTGTTGACAGCTCACATATTTTTTGTTAGAAAAAATTGTAATCGAAAAATTAGGTCCTAAAAGAACGGTTCTGGAAAACTTATGAAGTGCGGTCATGAGAATGACTGCGAGGGAGGGTAAGCAATGAGAAATGTCAGGCAATTAGCATTGTTCTTGCAACGCAACGCAACGCAACGCAACGCAACGCAACGCAACTAGCTCGTAGGACGCATCCAAAGCGCGGATCAAGAAGTCTTTTTC
>CAYWLQ010000048.1:0-31880 GCA_964458775.1 uncultured Myxococcales bacterium
CATCTGCTGCAAGTCGCAGTAAATATTCCGTTGCCCAAGCGTGGTCTTTTGCCGTTTCTCTTGTCCATTGCGTTTTTGCTATAATTGCGGCCAACGCACTCTGAATCTCGCCGCTTTGAGGTGTGGATTTTAAAGCTCTTTTTAATGAAATTACAGCTTGATCAATTTCTTCGAGCTTTTCGTCATATATTTGCGCAAGTTCTCTGTACAATGCAGCTCTACGTTCGGGGTCTTTCTCCGCACGCGCTTCCAATTCACACAGCTTGCTTGCGTTTTTGAATTTGCCGGCTTGATAGTAGATCTCTCGAGCTCCGTACAGTGCCAATATATTGGTTTTGTCCAGCTCGATAGCACTCTTGTAGTGACCTAAAGCTCTTTTTCTATCCGCATAGACCTTTTCCCATATTTCGCCGGCCTGCTGGTGCAAATCAGAACGTATAATAGTTTTTGTTCCGTTAGCATCTGCACCTGACAAGGCGTCCAGTCTTTGTTCGATTATTTGAACAGCTGATTCCCAATCACCGGCTTCCCTATAGATTGCATCAAGCCTGTCACCTATTCCGGCATGGGTTCGATCTGATTCAAATCCTTTCAACAACGATTCGACACCTTTGGCTGTCTCGCCTAGCTTGTCCAAATAAATCTCACCGGACTTAAAGAATAAGTCTGCGATTTCTTTGGTATCAGCTATGACCTGGGCGCGAAAATCATAAAGCTGCGCCAGATATTGATAGTCATTATTACGCTCGGCGCTCGAACAAAGAGCTACAAAAGCCTGCGTGTCAGTAGGGTCCTTCTCCAGTATTGCCCGATACTTCTCATCACTCATTTTCTTCCCTTTGCTGCAAAAGTGCTGTGGCAGATTATCATAAATAAAACATACTCTTCAATGTATGATGATCAATAAGTTGAGAGAATATTTGACAATACAGTGTCAACGTAATTGTATATATGTAAAATAAAAATATGAATATAATAATGGAAAGTGACAGGTATGCATTCTGTCAAACAGAATGAACCGACAAAATAGTATTTTCCCAAAAACTACCGGTAAGAATTGGGTTCTTTGGTAGTAGAGAAGTTTTCTCTTAATATTTTGATATAACAGGTTTATGAAGCGAGGATGAAACCGGCATCTGATATTATAACTAGTCTTGCCGCTCTGACCGCCTTGCGAACGCTTGGTTAGCTAGTTTCCCTCTCAGAATGCAGCAAATTAGGAAAATAGATGTAGGGAACGAGTTTATCCCATGTCGAAAACGTCCGCCAACATTGAGTTTTTCGAGGGGATAAACCCCTCGGCTACACTCTGATTTGTTCTGAACAGGACTTCTGAGATGGATACTAGCTAACTCATTTTTCTGTTTTATTAATGGTTTTTGAGAAGCTACAGCGCTAATTGACAAGCTTCCAATATCGTTCATATTTCTAATTGTGGAAACAACTGACATGTTCAAATTCGGCACAGATGAGAGAATAGATGAAAATTTATTAAGGTTGTTTGAATCATTTTTTTTTAGTTTTGATAAGGCAACAGCTTTATGCAGTGTAATAAACCGAGACGATAACATATCCGATTTCATAATTATTCAAACAAATCGAGCGTTTCAACATCTGACAGAAATATCCGATGTTGTCGGCAAAAATCTTAGTACAACAATCGGAAAAGTTAACAATCCCGAATTTAGAATGTTTGATTTTGTTTCGGAAGCTCTAAACAAAGGGTTTTCTGCAAAATCCCAAAACTATTTTCCGCAATTGGGACATTGGATTGATTTGTCGGCATATGCTATTGATGAAAAACACTTTGCTATTGTTATGGATGTTATTACCGAAAAGAGACTATTTGAAGAAAAGAGGATGCAGGAACAGCGCATGGAAGGCGCACAGGTTTTGGCCGGAGGAGTAGCACATGATTTTAATAATCTGCTTTCTGTAATTATAAACTATGCTGACTTTGCTATGACGGCTCTTCGCGAAGCAGATCCTGTTCGCTCAGATATTCTGGAGATTGACCGTGCAGGACGACAGGCAGCCGCTCTCGTTCGACAGCTCTCAACGTTTACTTGTAAATCAGTTATTGTTCCTACTATTTTTTCTTTAAACGATGTTATTAGAGATATGCAGGATATGCTAAACAGGTTGCTTGGAGACGCAGTACACCTGACAATTAAATTGGATAGTAATCTCGGAAAGATAGAAGCTGATGTCGGCCAAATTGAGCAAATTATTATGAATTTGGCATCAAATGCCCGCGATTCTATGCCTTTTGGAGGAGAACTAACTATCTCAACATCAAATGAGTTACTCGACAGTCTTTATACAGCGATGCATCCGGGAGTTCCGCCCGGAAAATTCATATGCTTATCAATGTCAGACAACGGCATGGGTTTGAATGAAGAAGAAAAGAAACATATCTTTGAGCCGTTCTTTTCAGACAAAAGTGGAAAAAAGGGTTCTCGTCTAGCAATGTCTATTGTTTATAGTGTTGTCAATCATAGCGGAGGCATCATTAGTGTTAACAGCGAACTTGGAGCAGGAACTGAATATCGCATATTTTTGCCTCGAATATCAGATCAAACAAGGAGAACCGAAAGTCGCATGGCATCATTCTTGGTCGAAGGTAATGAAACAATTCTTCTGTTAGAAGAAAACAGAGCTGTTCGAAAGCTAATTGAGCGCACTTTAAAAAACGCCGGCTACATGGTTCTTTCAGCTTCGAATAAAAATGAAGCACAAACATTGTGTGAACAACACAAGGGATGCTTTAGTTTGATCATCACAGACATCAAGCCTTTTGAGGAACAAGATGCTTTGTCAATTGACTGTTTATCTAGAATTGCGCCCAATGTCGGTATGCTCTTTACTGCCGGATACCTTGATAACAATTCTGATAGTTTTAGGCATGAAATTTCAAATATTAATTATTTGGAAAAGCCTTTTTCGGCTCCCGAACTTCTGCGCAAGGTAAGAGAAACCATTGATATGCAGCGATTTGGTTTTGATTCATAAACATGCATAATATGTAAATTGCAGAAAAACATGTTTAGGGTTCAGAGTGATGTGTTCCCCCTGATATTTAGACCGTGTTCTGTTAAATGAAGCAAATATGTAGAATATCCCGACGCAAACAAAAACGTCCTAATTTGTTATCGGTGTTCGATTACAATCGCATGAATTGTTCCACAAAAAGCGCTCGCCTCCGTCTACCATTTCAAAGTCCGTCCATTCAAGAGATGTCAGGTCTCCCGGCATCAGACCGGCGTCGGTCCATTTGTATTTTGTAAAGCGGTCATTTGCAGCAGTAAAGGTAATGTTGCCGCCGTCTGAGAGAATCATTCCGTATTTCTTTAGCGCACGTGCCACTACCTGCGCTCCGGCTTTGAGACCGCTCTCATCAAAGGATGCCTTCAGCCGCATTCTGGCACCGTAGGGCGGTGCCGTTGCAGGGCCTGAAGTAGCACCGGTGGAGTGAGTGGCAGGCCGCACGTAAACTCGCTCTCGCATAAGGGCGTTAGGTAAGATAAAACGAATCGCGTGGTTTATTTCTCCTTCAACAATTTCATCTGCGGTAAACATATGGGCAGCGATTGGTAAACCTGCTGCGTCTGCGCTTGTACAGCAGTCGCCTCGAAGTTCCGGATTGTACGGTTGTGTAAGGTCCCAAATTGCCTGACAGCCGCCCAAAGTTTGCGTATTCGTGAAATTAGCGCGCCACATTTCATGCAGGCGGCAGGTTGCAGTGTTTACAACAATGAGATGACAATCTCCGTCGCTTTCGCACTCATAGCCTGATTCTCCTTCTATTGCACCCGAAGTCGGTACCGGAATGGGTGCCGGGTCGCAATCCGGAGAATAAAAATCATCGCTTTCTGTAAAAGATTTTAAGGGCGCAGTGCCGTCGTCATATAACACCGCAATTCCATAAAGATTGCCCGGCTCATCACTAGGCCCGTCAATACGAAACTTAGCAGAAGCCGTATGATTGGTTTGCAAATAATTGATAACCGCAGCTGATTCCAAATCCAAATCAGCGGTATCTACTGTTTGATTCCACGGATAAGATCTATCAAAGAGTTGACCCTCTGCCGCACCGCAAATTCCGTCGGTATCTGCATCTGTGTCAGTATCGGTGTCTGTGTCTGTATCGGTGTCTGTATCGGTATCGGTGTCTGTATCGGTATCGGTGTCTGTATCGGTATCGGTGTCAGAGTCCGTGTCTGCATCAGTATCTGCTATATCAGATGCTGTATCATGATCGTTCGAGTCGTCTGTACTGCAACCGCACAATTGAAAAACGATAAATATTACAGCGCCGAAAATTTTTGTTCTATGTCGACTGATAGCCATTGTTTTTCCTCCAGGAGTTGAACCTTTCAACCAGTATAGAGGATTCCATATTCTTAATGAATAACCATTTTCTATTTTACACTGAAAAAAATTTAGTTGACGAATTGGGTTCTGCTGTTGAAACCAAATCTACAAAAACAGACGGCTTAACTGCCACAATTTATTTTTTGTATTCAAACAAAGCGTTGGCAATTGCCTTTTCTCCGGTTTCTTTGACGGTTACGGTAACAGCGGCTTGCCCCGGCGTTTCAAGCGGCCAGGCTTCAACAATGAGGGTATCTCCGGGCATAACTACTTTTGCAAAACGTGCTTCAAATGCGTTGAAGCGAGCCGGATCGTCGTTGCATAGTTCTTTTAAGACTATTCTGGCGGCTATGCCGTAAAAACAAAGTCCGTGAAGTATCGGTCTATCAAAGCCGGCTTGTTTTGCTGTTTCGGGATTTGAGTGAATTGGGTTTATGTCACCGTTTAATCGATAGAGCAATGCCTGGCTCCGTGATGTCGGAACCTCTGTTCTTATTGTCGGCTCTACATCTGCCGGAGGTTTTGTGCGTAACAACCCCGGCGGACGCTCTCCTCCAAAACCGCCTTCGCCTCGCATAAGAAGCTGCCATTCGGTTCTTGCTGTATGTTTTCCGTTAACAAAGGTGTTGGATTCGACAGATACCAACGCTCCTATTTTCATATCCCAAATACCCTTAATATGTACCTTGGTTTCCATTTCCCCCTCAGAGGGAAAAGGCCTAATCAGCTCTGTTCGTTGAGCGCTGTGAAGCAGTGTTACCAAGTTGCCTCCCGTAGCTCTCAACGCTTCAAACACCGGCGGGAATGCCGGTATAACCCCATAAGTCGGCAGGACTTTCGGCGGCGGAACATCTAAAAGATAGTCCAAATCGTCTGTGCCGGCTCCCAGGCCTATCGCATACAGGGCGGTATCGCGCCAGGAATAGGATGTTTTAATAGGACCTACTGTGTAGCCTGTTTTTGAAATATCAATTGTCATATTTATTCTCCATTTACCAGTTTTTGTTCTTCGTATACGGCGGCATTTTTTCGGGCCTCCCTCAATCGATCAAACAGCCTTGGTTCCGCCTCTTTTAGTTCATCGTAAAATCTATCCAGTCCCCATTCTTGTTCGATAAGACGGATATTAAAAACTCCGCCTCTTTTTGTACTAATCTCCATACGATTAGTATCTATAGCTTTTAAATCGGAAACAGCTCCGAATCCGTCCGTTATCCATCGCATGCAGTTGTTTTTTTCGCAAAATATTTCAAACAGTTCTTCGGGAGACACAGCTCTTGACTCTCGTTCCCATACTCCAAAAGCTGCGCTTTTTGCTTTCTCCGGATAAGACCTATCTACTATTTGCCTCATTTGCACCAAGGTTTTAAATATAGAATGAATTGCTCTTTGACTTTCTCTATCCAATCGGTGAAACAGACACTTGGCATCGCGTCTATCAACACAAGGCGCAATAGACCTAAACGCGGCATTGGGTTCGGATAAGTCAAACGGCTCCTTGCATCCTACCGTTAACAATAAAAAAAACATTAAAACAACAAAAGCGTATAATTTCATTTTCATTATCATACCGTTCATCGACATAATAGATATCAAGGTTTCGGTCATTGGACAAGACAATGCAAATAGTGGTATATCCGCCCACATGTTTTGATCAACCTTGACGGTCGAAACCGTCTATATTTCATTTTCTTGACCGGGCAACACAAAAATGAATGATAACAAAAATATAAACAAGCTTGAAGAGAGCGAATCTACACAAAACAACGTCCCTTTCAACAACGCAGTCGATGAAATAGACGAAGAACTCTTAGCGCTGTCTCCTCCTCCGCCTAATCCAAGGCTGTTGTTATTGATTATTTTAATCTTCTGCATGACCGTTGTCATGATGGTGTGGTTCTTTCCCGAACTCAAATATTTCCTTTCTGCTTTTCGTGAACCTGTCAAACTGGGAGAGGCCGCAGATATCGAAGTAGAATCTCTTGCACCCAATAGACAAGCTGAGCTGCACGGTTTTCCTCTAATGCAAAGAACCCTTACTTTTAAAGAAGGGGTTAAGTGGTTTATGCTGAGTAACAATACTCGCAAATTATCACCGTTAGCCGGTCAACCTAATATATATGTTCAATGGACAGAAAGCACCGCGCGTAAAGCATATCGAGATCCGGAAACCAATCCAGGTGAATTGGGACCGCCATCTAGTTTCAAAGGACAGCTCGCAACTCGTCAATCCATGGGGGCAAATTATGAAAAGATATGGGTTTTCTATGATTGTCTTAAATATCACTACATAGGAAGATGCAACCGCTGCATAGGAAAAAATTCTATGGACGATTGTCGAAATACTTTTGTCTGTGAGGAAAATGCAGGAAAAGAAACATGTCTTGAAATAACGTCCCGCTCTGAAACAGATCTATCGGATGAAATTGCCAAAGCTGAAAGATCAGGAGATAAAAAAACGGAGGAACATCTTAGGCAATTGAAGTCTTTGCAAAACGAAATTGCTGTTCAAGCTCGTTTTGTAGAGTTGGAAGAACTCGATATTAAAACAGGAAGATTACAAAATATTGCCGCAAAAAAGAAAAGTTCACAAATATCATCCCTTTATAAAATAAGGGCAACACTACTTAATCTTAGATTTCAAGAGTTGAAACTTAGAGCTGTACATGCTCTTAGAACAACATCTGTCTTAAGTGAAGAATCTAAGCAAAAACTGCACTCTCTTTCAGGCGAACTTAAAAATAAGAAAACCGAAGAAGAATCATTGGTTTCTCAACTCAAGATAATGAAAACCTTGGTGCGTATTGGCGAAAGTCTACATCGATGGAACAAAAGAACCGAAGATATTATTGCAAAGGCAAAAGAATTTCCGCCAAGCGTTGTTGAAAAACTGTCGGCATTCGACCCAAACGCAAAAAAAGGTTCAATACTTTTATCCGCGTTATCTTCAATGGAATCAGACCTCGCTTCTGTCAAAAAAAATGCCCCAAACGAAGGTGAAAACCGAGACGAGGTCCCTTCTTCTGATAACGCAGTTGATGATAAACATGTTGTCAAGCTAACTGAATTTAAAGAGCGATTGGATGATATGATGTCGCGCTTGAGCACCCTCTCGCCAGGACAGCTTCCCGAACTGGAACAATGGGCCTCAAAACCCGATGTTTTAGGTGATGTTCCCGAGCCGCTTATGGAAAATCGAGTAATGGAAAACATTTCTGAAATAGAAAGAATGCTTGCCTCAACAACACCTAACGAATCAGCATCTGACGAGACGTTTCTGCCTCTGGCTCGTCGCATGAATGAAAGTATCGACAAACTGGCTGCGCTAAGAACAGAAATAAAAGCCATTCCCGAAACACCGGGTTTTCACGAAATGGAAATAGAAAAAGAGCTGTCTTCAATATCTTCTGTTATTGAATCAGGCATAACGAAAGATAATGCTGATGCTCTGGCAAAACGCATTAATATGCTTATTGCAGATATGACTATTAAGGGAGTCTATCTTGCCAAGCTTAAGGGAGCTGAAAAAGAAGCTGCAATGCTTTCGAAGCTCCTAAGCGAAGAAAGACTTAAAGAACTTAAGGTTGAATTGCAAAATGCATCATCAACTCTTGAACCTATTGACTATGTTCTAATAGATGGAGAAATACCGCTCGACAAGCTTTGGGTAGTAGCCGTTTATCTTATTCTAATGTTAATGCTTATTGTAAATATTAGAAAAATATTACTGTTTGTAGAAGCATATCGAAAATGAACGTTAAAAATATTTCAAAAACAAGTGCGTATAACAACATAGAAGGCTCTGTTGCAGGTTGGTTTCTACTGATAGCCGCAGCATGGGAATTGGTTTTCAACCGCATCTTTTCAGCGCTAGGATTGTATATGAAACTGGAAAGCGGCACTATTTTAGCGATGCTGGCAGAATCAGGACGTTTTGCAACTGCCGGAGTTGCGGTAATGGGAATTTTGCTTACCTGCATCATGTTGCCGCGACTAGCCGCTGATTCCAACCTTGGATCTCTACCGGTTAGATTGATTCTAATGTTAACCTCTCCGCTTTTTTTACCGGTAACCTGCGTTGCAGTTTTTCGCCCTATATCAATACAATTGGTTTTGGTTTCATATTTAATAACCATAAGCACAGCAATGTTTCTCAGCATACTTGTCGCCCTAAACAAATATGACGGAGGAGAAAAACGTATTCTTGTAGCCTTGGCTTTGGTCGAAATGATAGCTGCTTTTGAGCTTATGAGCAGCGGGTTTTCGCAAACAATGTCCAAGAGAGCGCACCTCGCTGCTGAAACAATTTTTATCGTCGTTCCGATTTTCGCCTTCTTATTATATGTTGTTAAAAAAAGACGAGAGCTGCTAAAATTCCCGCCGATTATACCGATTGTTTTTGCTGCGACGGTAACTGCCTTTGCTTTTTCGGTGTATGCAGCAGCTTCAGAAAACAATCCCTTCCCGCTGTTGCTGTTAAGCTTTAAGTCTTTAGGATTGGCGATGATTGTCCCGGGAGGAGTTGTCCCATACCTGCTTTCTCTGTTCCTGGGTTCATTATTGGTGGGTTTTCTTATTTTTCCATCCAAAACCCTGCGATCTGACAGCATAAGCAGAAAACAAGGTTTCGGTTTGGCCTGCATTTTTATGGCCGGTATTCAACCGACACATCCGTATTTATACATACAAGTCTTCGTAGGTTTTTTGTTTTACACGCAATACCTTCTAGATACACAACGAGCTCGACTAGAAGAAGAACAATATGCAACCGTAGCTGTTGCGCAACAAAATGTCTAAAGATTCATTTCTAATAATCGTCTTGCTCAAAGTTAAAGGATACGTGCGTCCTTTGTCTGAAAAAGCAATTTAACACTAAGGATTTTTGCATACCAAAGATCTCCATAGGAGAATCAATCTTTGATTTCAAACAGCAAGACACAATTTTCACCAACTGAACTTTTCGTTTTCAACAGAAAGTAAAACTGGTTAGCTATTGAGAGCATTTCCCTGTATATCCCGGGAAGGCTTTATCTTTCGGTCCTCCAACTAAACTTTAGCATTGTTGCTTTGTTATCGTCAGTCTTCCCTTTCTATATAATTTTTTGCGGTCTCTCAACGCTGCAAGCTTTTCGCATTGAGATTGCTCCTACCGGGCAGACTCTTAAACATTTTCCGCAGCGTATACACATGTTGCTGTCAATCCAAATCCAGGTCGTGTCTTTTGCAGTAGATGATTCAATAACGGTTTCTATTGTGCCGTCTTGTTTGTGGAACGCTTTGCTAACCCTCTTTATGCAATCTCTCGGTGATGCTTCAATACACCAATCACAATGGATACATTTATCGTTGTCGATTTCGAATTTATAGTGGCATAGATAGCAGCGGAAGGCGTTGTTTTTTTCTCCATCCAATGTAAACCCGCATTCAACTTCTGTATCATCATTTGCTCTTTTTTCAATGGAAGCCGTCGGCATATTCGCAGCTTCAACAAGGTCGTGATCACGGACCCTGCCTACGTATCCGTCACAGTCTAGTTCTGTAATTTGCACTACAGTTTCTAGTCGTTTTTGTCCCATTAGAAAAGTATCGATTTCACGAGCCGCTTGTTTTCCGCTTGCAACAGCTTTGATAACATTGTCGCTGCCGCTTGCAAAATCTCCGGCTACAAAAACATGAGGGTAAGATGTTTTCAAACCTCCGATCAATGTCAGTTTGTCTCCGAGAATATCGGTTTCACGTTCTTGTCCTATGGCTATGATTATATAGCTGCACAAAACCTCAAACTCACTATCCGGCACAGGAACAAGTCGAGGGTTTTCGTCGGGGCTTTTGGGGTCGAGAACATTACGCCTAAATACAACCGCTTTGATTTGACCGTTTTCCATTTTTCCGCAAACAGGTGTAGCCAGCGTGCGAATGTCAATCCTCTCTGCCTCCATCTCTTCGAGTTCATCTTGGTTGGCGGCCATGAAGTGTTCGGTACGGCGATAAAAAATAGAAATATTTCCTTCCGCACCTAAAAGCTTTCTTGCAGCTCTGGCGCTGGATCGAGCGCAATCTACTGCTGTAAAACCGCCGCCTATGATAACTACATCTCCTGTAAGCGATGTAATATCTCCGTTGTTATACCTATACATAAAATCCAAACCGGAAGTCAGACTTGATGACGGAATACCGTCTATCTCAAGGCTGTTAACCCGATTTGTACCGGTAGCAATGCAAACCGCGTCATAGTTGGTGCATATTTCGTCTAACGTTTCAGCTGTTATTGCTTTTGAAAGATGTAAATCAACTCCGGTTCTGATAATCAAGTCAATTTCTCTTTCAACAACATCTCTAGGAAGACGGAATCTTGGTATACCGTAGGTCATCATTCCGCCCGGTTTAGGTTCTTTTTCGAAAAGCGAAACACTGTGGCCGAATCTTCGCAATTCTCTTGCCGCCGTTAGACCTGCCGGGCCTGCACCTATTACTGCAATTTTCTTTTTTGTTTCGCTAAACCACGCTTTAGGAGCAGACGCATCAACCGTACGATCCGCTGCGGAGCGTTTGAGATGACAGATGGTTACCGGTCCTTGGGTATTGGTCCACTGATGTCTACACTGATCTTCACAGGGACGAGTGCAGACGCGGCCCAAAACACCGGGAAATACATTGCATTCAAGATTAACAGCGTAGCTTGCTGTCGGATCATCTGAGGCTAGATATTCAATATACAAAGGAACATTCGTTCGTGCAGGACAGGCAGCCTGACACGGAATATCCTTTTCTAAAATATGTTGATCTGTTTCGGTAACAGCATCTCCTGTTGCAACAGAGTACTCTTGTAACGGTGCTGCTTTTGGATAATCATACTTCACTGAATACCGCCTTTCTAAATTGCTCCATCCCGACCCGCAGAACACAGGCGGTTAAGGTTTCAGCTTCTGTGCGAAGACTAAGAAAAGTTTTCAATACACACCTTGTAACCTCGACACAATCTTCGGTTGTAAAATCACCCAATTTCTGTCCGTGATTTTTTTGGTCACCGCCTATCAGCATTTCGAAACCCTCCACTGAACCTTGAGTTCTGCGCAGGCGAAGCCCCCTAAAGCCAATATCCGCAATTCGGTAAGGAGAACAAGAGTTGGGGCAACCGGTAATGTTAATGCGCACAGCTTCGGAAATAGCTTCAAATACAGACTCTCTCACCAGCCCATCAAGGAGATTGTGCAGTTTGCGGGTTTCTGCTACTGCTTTTGGACAGTAAGTAGTTCCGACACAGGCAACGATATCTTTAATGCCCTCAATCCCGTCGGTTTCATAACCCATATCACAAACTGCCTTAAGCGCCGACGACAGTCGCTGTGGTGAAATCCCGTGAAGTTCGATGTTCTGGCGATTTGTGGTATAAATTTTTTGGTCAGCATAACTGTCTGAAATATTCGCCAACATTAAGAGCTGCTTGGAGTTCATCTCTCCCTTAGGTATTAAAACTCTTAAGACAGAAGTTCCGTCCTTTGTTTTAAATTTATTATCTGTCAAAGGCCGACACGGAACTTCAGAAAGCACATCCTTTAACGAACCAAAATAAAAACCTTCTGTAGAAACTCCTTCTTGATGAAGATAATCTATAACCAGTTCGCGACACCGTTCAATGCCCAGTTTTTCAACTACAAATTTTAAGCGGGATTTAGCTCTGTTAAAGCGATTTCCGTAGTCGCGATACAAAAGAGCTATTGCTCTCGTAAGCAAAACACCTCGATCTGCGGGTACAAAAGAGAAAAGCTCCTGTGCAACAAAAGGTTTCCATCCCATTCCTCCGCCTATTACAACACGAAACCCAGTGGAACGCTTGCCGTCAATATCTACGGTCACGGCAATCATGCCGACACAATTCATCCAAGGTTGGGCGCAGTCTCCAGTACAACCGGACCATGTAATTTTAAATTTTCGAGGCAAATTATCTAAATCCCGACAGGAGCCGAGGAATCTCGCAGTTTCCTTGGCATATGGACGAACGTTAATTCGTGCGTGAACGCAGTTTTCGGCCATCGAACATGCTGCAGGGTTGCGATTAACGTCGCCGCAACCGTGAAATGTGGTGAGATTTTCCTCTGACAACTCCCTGAGCATATCAGGCAGCCTCGGCACTTTTAGCCAGTGATACTGAATTGCCTGACGAGTGGTAAGATTTAGTCTTCCTTGAGCAAAGTGTTCGGCGGTTTTGGCAATCTTGCGTGCTTGCGCTGTGCTGATAACTCCGCCCGGAATAACAATTCGTGCCATTAAATTGCCTGGATGACGCGAACCGTACATGCCGTACCATTTGGCGATAAACCCTTCTTCTTTTGACATACTGCCGCGTTTAGCGATCTCGTCAAAATCGAGAATCAGACCTGCTGATTTAATTTCTTCTTCTTCACTCAGCTTTTTTCCTGCGAGCCGGCGTTGCATGGGCAACTCCTTTCGTATATCAATCCTCGTGATAGAGTAAGGTTGAAATATATCGTTCACCGGTATCACACAAAACGGTAACCACGCGTTTGCCTTTAAACTCCGGTCTGTTTGCAACTTGCAATGCGGCGAACACGTTGGCACCCGATGATATGCCGACCGTCAAACCCTCGGTCCTTATTACTTTGCGAGCAGTTGCAATAGCTGTCTGACTTGGAACTCTTATTACTTCGTCGACCACATCATTTCTATAAATAGACGGAACAAATCCGGCTCCTATTCCTTGAATCATATGGGGCCCGGATTCTCCGCACGATAGAACCGGCGATTCATCGGGTTCAACTGCGATAATTCTAATCTTTGGATTTTGTTCCTTTAGATAACGGCCGCACCCTGTCACTGTTCCGCCGGTTCCAACACCGGCTACAAATGCGGCAACATCTCCTTCCGTATCTTTCCAAATCTCAGGCCCGGTGGTTCTGTAGTGAATTTCGGGGTTAGCAGCGTTATCGAATTGCATAGGCATAAAACTATTAGGAATCTTTTGTGACAAAAGTTTTGCCCGAAGTATTGCTCCTTCCATTCCTTCCTGAGCAGGTGTCAGCACCAACTCTGCTCCGAACCCTCTAAGTATTTTGCGACGCTCCACACTCATGGATTCCGGCATGGTTAGAATGATTGAATATCCTTTGACAGCGGCAACCCAAGCAAGCCCTATACCTGTGTTTCCGCTAGTAGGTTCTATAATTGTGTAACCCGGTTTTAGGCTTCCGTTACGTTCCGCTTCTTCAATCATAGCCAAGGCAATGCGGTCTTTCACACTGGCTCCCGGATTCATATTTTCCAATTTGCCAAGCAGCTCCGCACCGCATTCAGAAGCAAAACGTTTCAGATGAAGCAGAGGAGTCGAACCGACTAAGTCATACAAATTTCGAAGAATAGTCATTTTAGTATTTCCATTTTGTTTATAGTCAGTCAGTTACAGCATTTTTCAAAACGAGAGGAGCATAGCTTCGAAAAACAGGTAAAGCAATACCAAATAAATTTTATGAGATGATATAGATGACAAAACCGTTTGCAACTTCTAAAAAATTGAATTGTAAATCGGCCGCATTCAATGAAAATTACACGTTAGTACGCCCTGCTCAATCACCCCACAAACGCCAAAGCGTTGCCGTTCAGCTCTCTCACCCCTCATATGGGTCGGACCGAAACTGAGCTGAGAGCGATCCTCATGATCAATTAAAAGGTATAGTGACAAACCACGAAAACATGCAATAAATACTGGATGATCCGCATGGGTGGCAAGGGGAATATCAGCAAGGGGAATATCAGCAAAGGGAATATCATCAGGCTTTGGCATCGCTGTGTTTTTTGTACAAGGTTACGCTTAAGCACCCTACAAAAGTTGATTCACATTCATTCGGGAAAAGGAAACAAGGATCGGTTTGTTCTGCTCACACAAAGACCGCTTGATTGTTTACGTGAGTATTATCAGCAAACTCAACCCAAAACGTGGTCTTTCCTGGGACAATAAAGCTAAAATCACCGGCAAGTTGTTGCCTCTCCTTCAGATGTTCTTATTTTAAATGCAGACTCTTCAAACGCTACAGTTACTATTTTGTATGGTACAGATCGGCTCTTTTTGCAGTTTTGCTTTGCTACAACAAAAATTAGATTATCAGGATCGGCACGTCCTATGTCGGCAGCTATTAGACCGGTATCAAAAGAGGTTATTGTTTCTTGAGCTTTTATCGGCAAAGAGTTTTGCTCGATTATTATATCTAAAGGTATTTGATAGTCTTCCCATATTAAGAAAACCCACACTGCGCTGTGACTAAAAACTTGCGTACGCTTGAGATTTCTTTCAATAGCTAGACTTTCTTCTTTAGTAGTCTTTCTTTCTTGACTTAAGAGGAGTGCGAGTTTTGCAGCCGAGCTCAGCGATGCTATACGTCTCGGATCGTTAGGTCCTGTTTCTCCGTCTCCTGAGGCCACCTTTCGCTCTATTCTCAATGCTTCGTCTGTTTTTCCCATCCCTGCTGCAGCTGCGGCCATGCGCAACATAGCAGAGGGCGAATCTTTAAGCATGGCAACCAAACCTGAGTATTGACGATAGGCAGCGTCGTACCATTTGTGGCGCAAAAACATATCTCCCAATCTTCTGTGCGCCTCGGCATCATGGGCGTTAAATTCTACAAGTTCTGAGCAAATTCTACGCGCTTCAATTTGGTCATCGCTTTGAGCTTTCAGGTCGCAAAGCAACTCTATTAGTTTGGGCGTTGCCGTTCCGTCTCTCCTCATTCTATTTGCTTCTCTTAGTGCATCTTCTTTTCTTTGTTGCTCGAGATATACTTCAACTAACATCTCGCGAGCTTGAACATGATTCGGATGGGTCTCCAACAAAGAAAGTAGCTTTTTTTCTTTTTCAACAAGAGAAGTTGTTGTTGATACTCCGAGTTTAAAGGCGGGCCAATGGACTTCTCCCGGTACATCTCCCAGAAGTTGATCAGGGTCGAATGCTCGTCTTAAAATACGATTCCTCAGATATCCTTCGGCAGAAGGAATAGAGCTGAATGATTGCAGCAAAATCGGCACATCGTCTGATTTTCGGACTTTGTAGTCAATTAAATCGAGCAAAGCCTTTCGATCTCTCCAGGACGGGAGTTCACATGCCCTACCGGCATCTGTAAAAACCTTAAAATATCCCGAAACGTTTTCTGCCATTGAAAGTCTTCGGTCCCACAGCATGCGTCGTTCGACCAAAGAACGACCTGATGCATCAGAGCAAACTGTTTTGTTGAACAATTTATCAGAAGTTACGGATTCATTATTTTTTGCGATAACCGACTGAGCCATGCTGCGGGCCATGCGCGGGTCGTTTTCATTACTTTCTATTTTAGTCACTCCTTCTTCCCTTTTATTTTTTTCCCCCGCTGCTGCCGCCGGCATTGCTGCACCTGCGCCGGATGAACGTTCTCCCATTTGACCGTCCGAAAGTCGCGCTTCATCTAGAACAGGTGCTGCTTTGTGAGGCATTTCGGCGCCGGAAGGGGGAGCTTTCGGAGAAACAGGTGATACCTCAACCTGCACCGCATGTACTGCATCAGGTTCGGGAGAGCGCTCCGCTGTGCATCCTAAAATACCGAACGGTGCAGACAAGAGGTTGAGGGCTAAGTATTTTGTTTCATCAGTTTCTTTGAACAAGCTGCTGAAATGATCCCGGTTTCTCCGTTGAATTCCCTGTTGATAATATGCATCATTATTTTCAAGTACCAAAAAGGATGTGTACGGTGTCATTAGGGAATAGGATAATCCCAACGAGATAATGCGACCTCTGTTCTCTTCGAGACCGCTTCGCATCAAATCGCCAAGAAATTGCCCTGCCCAAAGAATAGAAATAAAACCGAACTTATCGCTACGCTCCTCTTTTAATTTATAACTTTTTTCAAAAGGAATACTACCCAACTTGCCTGACAACTTAATTTCGTTCGGCAGGCTGTGATGAGTTCGCGCTAACATTATTATTTCGTCACCTTCAGAAACTTTACCTGCAGTATTTAGAAAAACTTGATCCATTCCCTTGCCGACATCCACTCTAAGATCTGTCAGCGTCGGCGTTTTAAGCATACCCGCAAAACGCAAAGCCTCTTGAACAGTCTGTTCAGGATTGCTGATGACAAATGATCGTCCTCCTCCTATAAGCGCCAGTCTCTCCAATAACGAAATATCGGCATCTTCTCCCACCGCAATAGTAAAAAGGCGCGCACGAGATTCCCCCAAAGAACGTCGCAATCTGTCCGATAATGCCTCAGAAGAAGTTTCTCCAACTGTCGCATTTCCATCTCCGATATATACCACAGCAGGCTGCTCTGCTTCGTGTAGCAATTCGAGTGCAGAAGAAAACATTGAACCCAGGTCAGTAGCACCGGCCGAAGGTATTTTTGACAACCTTTCCATAGCAGAAGATACATTAGTTTCAGTTGCAGAAGCCATGCCTTTGTCAGGATAAATTATTTTCGGGAACAGGTCGGCAACAACTATTGCAAATCGATCTTCTTCTGAAAGCGCTCTAAGAATCGCTTCGGCTGCCTCTTGTCGTATGAGTCTGTCTGAATTGTCTCCACCGGCAGAAGTATCCGCCACCAGAACAACATCTCCTTTTATCTTTTCCAATTTCTGCCAATCTGCTTCAGGTGTTATTCTCAGCATTACATAATCTGCTTCGTTTTTGCTGCCGGAATATCGCAACGCCTGAATAGGTTCTTTGGGAGTTTTGGGCACAAGTTCCAACAAAAAATCCGAGCGAGGTCTAAAGCCCGAACGACGCATGGAAACTCGACTTCGGTCAGCTTCTATCTTGGCATCCTCTCTGGTTTTTATTATGTAGTCATTTCCTTGATCAAGCAGATCAACAATTAAGGAGAATTCTTGTATTGTAGAATTCCCAGCCGACAGGGGATAAACGTAGCGATAAGCTCCGTCAGCTAGAGGAAGGGTTTCAAAATAGGATAGAATTACTTGTCGCTCTCCAGCCGCAGGAATAGGAAAGATTCGAGCTCTGTAGCTTCTTCCGTCCACCCATTCCAATAGCGCGGGATCAAAAGATCTAACTACTGCCTCTTCATATGCCTGAGCCGCCTGCTTTCTCTCAACAATTTCGCCGTTAATAATTTCACCGTTTACCTCCATGGCAAAACGATACACGGTCGCACCTTCGGGAACAGTAAACCAATAGTAACCTTCGAGAGGAGTTGATGAAGGATTAAAAAAGCGCTGACTCACCGTTGTATGAGCAATGCCGTTCTTAATTGTCACAGTTACATTTTGCCCTGATATTTGCAGTGCTTCGGGAGGAGCGCCAGGACGATTTCGATCAATGCCCAAAAGAGTCCCCGCTCCTCTTCCGAAGTTTCCTGCAAATGTACCTCTGTCCGCAAGACCTCCGGTCCAGTCCTCCCAAAATGACACCGACTCAACCTTAGGTGATTCGTTCTTAACAAATACCGCCATTTCCCCGCTCTGTATTTCGGCACGCCCTTTTAAGCCGGATGCCAAAACGCCTCCTCTTGCCGAATAAATAGATATGCGGTCCTTTTCAAAAGAAATATTTGCGCCGGCGTCTTCAGCTGTAATAGTTACGTCTCCTGCAACTATATGCGATAATGTTTCGCTTTTTCCCGCCGGAAAATCAGCCCATAACTCTCCTTTTTGTAAGATAAGAGTATCATCTTTAAGTTGTATCTTTGAGTTTTCTCTTATAAAAATTCCGGCACCCGAACCTAGTCTTATTAAGGCCCTAGCACCTTTATCGATCTGTAATTCTGCATTTTCTTCGAGCAAGGCACCGGTTATTATTCTAGTGTTTTGGCTTTTTTGTACCAAACGAACATCCCCGGCTGCAAGTTCAACCCTGGCTCCCAATTTTTCCAGTGCTTCCGGAGGCGGAGGCAAATCATCGCAAGAAATCAAGACAGTCGACATGAGGTATCCCAATACCAGTCCGCTCAAAACATACCTACTCATAATATTCCTCCTTTAAAGGGGCATTCCTATATTTGATTGAGACAGTTTAGCAAATGTTTGAACAACTTCAAAAATAAAGCAGTAACACTTTTTTTACTTGGCAGTGTTTTAAGAAGCAGATGAACCCGTTCTTCTTACTTTTATTTGGAGGTGTTAATATGAAAGGAAGTATATGTTTGTCGGTATTCTTAGTAGCACTAATTTCTTTTAAAGGACAATCCGCGCGATCAGAAACACCGGATATTGAAAAAGTTTTGTTATCTGAAGCAGAAACCGAGAACACGCCGTCTCTTTGCAGCGACGGGATTGATAACGATCAAGACGGTTATACCGACTGTGACGATCAAGACTGCAATATTTTTGCCGTTTGTGTGAAATCTCCTGATAGTTTGAGCAAAGAAACAATCGCTATTGATTCAGAACAGGAACAAGCCGTTGACAATTCAACTGTCAAAACAAGTGTGCCGTTTTTTCAACCGGAAAGAGGGCGACAATGCTCGGACGGTTCGGATAATAACGGAGATGGATTGATTGATTGTGAGGAGACTTATTGCAAAAGGTCTCGCTTTTGTAGAATTGAGATGTACGAATTTAGAGATGATCATCTAAGACCCCCAGGACTGTTTGTTAATTTCGGATTCGGGCTTGCATTACCCAACTATCGTACACCCAGAGCGACAACCGATTCCGTTTACGGTTCAGACATTCCTTTTGATCCGGATTTAGGAGGAATGCTCGATCTGCAAATCGGTTTTTTTCCAATCAGATGGATAGGAGTGGGTATTAATTTTAAAACAGCTTTCACATATTCATCAAACGAATATGTTTATACAGAGGGAGACGACGACGATTACAAATACTGGGGATACAAAACTTGGTTAAACGTAGGGGGCTTTGTTCGCTTTCAATGGCCGTTTGAAAGAATTGTGCCCTACGTGAATATGCATCTAGGAGGCAGTGTAGCCAGAAATCATTGGAACATATATGACGGTTCAGACTCATGGAGCGACATATGGGATTTGGAATCTGATGAGGACAAACAATTCAGCGGCCCAAAACGACACTTTACATTTGCCTTTGAACCCGGATTTGACATCTTTTTTGTCAAAAGAATTGCAGGAGTGGGAATTAAAGCTTGGTTGCCGGTAACCGCTAACAGGCATCCTGAATCAGACAATGTCGGATTGATGCTAAGCTTCATTTTTACACCGACTTGGAGAGGTGCTCCGGTATTAAAAGAAAAATATCAAACCCATAATAAACACTAAGAACTTGCGAAAAACCTTTTACTCCGGTTTGTTCAATACAGGATTAGCATACATAGTTAGGAATATTTTTCTTGCTGAATCTAACATTTCGGTCTTAAAACCGGATAGTCTCTTGTTCATTCGTTCCAAAAAGAATTCCTTTTCTTCAACAGTATAACGATCAGAACGGACATCATTTTTTTGAAGAAGGTCTGCTGCTATGTAGTTTGAAGGCCACAAACAATAATCGCCTCTTATTTTTAAGTCCATAATGCGAGCACACTGTACAAAACGCTCTCTTTCATTTAGTGCGCGAAGAGATTCCAGCGATTCATCGGACAATCGATTAAAAGCCACATGTACTCGCCCTTTGTGTTTGCATATACCGGCATGAATGCTCATCATATCTTCGCCCGGCTTTTTGGTATAGGTGCCGCATAGTTCGACTGCCAGCAATTCATTGACTTTATACACATCACACGGGTCCCATTCGTATGAGCAGGCAACAGTATGGATATTAAGGGCTTTCAGTTGTCCTATCGGATCTTCTCTATTGCTCTTTGCCAGCATGTTTAAAATCGCCGGATTTGTTTTGTCATTGCCGTCTTTAGCTCTCCCTGATGATTGAGCAATCCAAATTGACTCGCCTTTTTCTGTGACACAATGATTGATAAATTCTGACAGGTTTCTAAGAAAAAGAACCTGTTGTTTTGGGGGCAAGCTTCGCTTAATTACAAAGCACTTCATCATATTGAAAACAAGTTGTATTGTATCGTTCATCAGCAAGTTGTCACCAATTCCGGCATTAGCAAATCTGTAACCGTTCAAAAAAAGCATCATATTCATAACGGCCGAGTCCAAAACGATGTCTCGATGATTAGAAACAAATACTTCCGAACGCTGTCTTGATATCAATTCGATATTGGTACAAGTAATGCCTGATGTGGTATTTTTGAAAATATCAGCAAATATAGGAACCAGTATTTCTGTTTGTAATTCGGTAACCGTTTTTACTGAGGTAAGTTTTTCCGCAACCTGACGAACATCTATTTCTATATTGAAGAGCTTTAAAAATTTTAAAATGGTTTTCTCTTTCAGTATTCCATCTATGATCCAAGGGGCATCATTGTCGTCTATATAATGCAGATCTCCGAATAACATTTTGTTTTTATTGTCGAATGTCATTTTTTATCTTTCAGTTAGTAAAATCTAAAGCTTCTCTAGCACCTTCACCCACAAGGTTGATCGAAATCAACGTTAAAAACAAGATTACTCCTGGAAAGAGCGCAAGCCAATAGGCTCCTTCGTTGTAAAATGCATCTGTCAGCAAACGTCCCCAACTGGGTACAGTATTGGGAACGCCGAATCCAAAAAAACTCAAAGTCGATTCTATTAATATAGCATCTGCAATTCCGAAAGCCGCTGCAACAAAAGTTGGACCGGCAGCGGCAGGCAAAACATGCCTAAATAGAATCGTATGACTTCTCAAGCCCAACGCCTTGGCAGCAAGAACATACTCTTCGTTTTTGACTCGCAATACCTCAGCTCTAGTTAATCTCGCCACATCTGTCCATCTGGTCAATCCAATAATTAAAATAAGCTGCAAAAGACCGGTAGCTCCGATGATTCCTTGTATTGCCAGAATAAGAAAAAATGTAGGAAAAGATGTTAGAGTTTCAATAATGCGAAGCACCAGTCTATCTGCCGTTCCTCCAAAATATCCGGCAGTCGTTCCTATTAAAACAGCTGCCAAAAGGTAGAGCGCTACCGAACCTAAGCCGACAATTAAAGAAGATCTAGCACCATGGATAATTTGTGCCGCTACATCTCGACCTTTGTCGTCAGTGCCTAAAAAATGCCTCTTGCTTGGCGGATCTAAACATTTAATGAACCCTTGGTGTTTGGCCTGATTCGGGCCGAACGGAATCGGCGGTATCAATACCCAATCTTTGGATTGTACTGCGGCTTGGGTCGCACCGACATTATCCATTCCTTGCTTAAAAGATCTGCCGAATCTTCCGGGAAGGACGGTTAGATCGTCGTCAATATAGTATGCCAGAGGCAGATCTGATGCCAATAAGTCAGCGCTGATAGCAACTACTGCAGTCAGGGATAAGAATACAAAAGCGGCAACATGAAGCGGACGCCTTGAAAATTTGCGCCAAAAAGCGGCAGAACGACGCCTTGTCGGTTCCGGCAAAGGATTTATTTTGGGAAGATTAGATAAAATCTTTCTTATCATCTAACACTTCCTCCGAGTCCCGGAGCAATTCTCGGGTCTAATGCCGCGTATATTGTATCAGCAACTATTGCGCCAATCATGGTCATAACCGCAGTAACAGTTACTACAGCAACCAACCACGGTTGATCCTGAGCTAGAATAGCCTCAAAAGTCTCATAGCCCATTCCGGGAATACCGAAAATCCGCTCCACAACAACAGAGCTGCTGACCAAATAAGGAATTTGAAGTCCAAGCATGGTTACCACAGGAATAATACCGTTGCGAAGACCGTGCTTGAGAATTGCCTGTGTGCGGCTAAGTCCCTTTGCCTGAGCTGCCCGCATGAAATCCAAATCTATTACGCGAATCATTCCTTCCCTTTGATATCGAGCCAATATTGCTGCAGAAACAGATGCCAAACAAATAACAGGCAATACCAGGTGGTGTGCCATATCCAAAAGGCGACGTTCTTCGGACCATCCTTCTGTAGAAAAACTAAAGAGTCCTTGAGCAGGGAAAATACTCAGCCCGTATCCTCCGGCAAATAGCCTGATTAGCCACATAGCAAGCCAGAAGGTCGGAAGGGAGTAGAAGATAAATATTGTCATCATTGTAACTCGATCAAACAATGCTCCACGGCGAACCGCTGAAATAATACCGATAGGCACTGCAACCAGATATGCAAGCATAAGACTCAAGGTTGTCAGCAGCAAAGTAACGGGCAATCTGGCAGCCAACTTTTCAGTTACAGGCAAACCGTCTCTGATTGAAACACCGAAATCCAACGTAACCAAACGCGAAAGCCATCTAAAATATCTGGTTTCTGTAATCGCTCCGATCAGGCTGCTTGCTCCTTCAAAAGATGTATATCGGTCATAGCGTTTGGACCACCAGTTTTTCCAGCGGTCTATAACAGCTTGCGTTGCCTCTTGTGAAGCATATCGATCAACAGGATCGTCAATTCCGGTCAAATTAACAATTACTTCAACAACTCGCTCCAGAGACTCGCGAGAAATATCATTATCAAGAACCTCAAACAATTGGGGAAGGCAGAAGGTATCAAGACTATAGATTTCTCTTAGAACAAGGTCATCCTTGCCCTTGATCAAACGATTTATAAGTCTACCGGCTCTAACCGATTTAAAATCTGCTTTGTAGACATTCCAATAATTAATCCAAAATGCAGCTTTGTCGTCAGCTTTATTTAGGATTTCAGATACCCCAAGTCGTGCGCCTATAGTATCCAGAACCTCAATTAGGCTTTCTTTTTGTTCGGAAGAAGCGTTATCAATACTAGGTATAATGTACGGCAGCCATGCTCCGCCGGCTCTAGTAAGAGATCTTTTAGCTGAAGTTTCCAAAGATGGATCTTTTAAATTGTCAATTTCTTTACGCGCATAGACACCTGCATCAGCGATAGACAGATTAATAAACAAGGGTAGATGATAATCCGGGTAACGGCTTCTATCATCAAAAGCAGAAGAATTTTTGGCAAAAACATCTCCGCCTAGTCCTTCTGCTGTTTGAAATGTCATGGACAGATTGAGTAGAATAAAAGCGGCGAGCGTAATGCCTATTACGCTCGGTACGGCTGCAAGAATTCGACGTATGAGATATACAGTCATTGGCTTTCTCTTGCAAAATACAATTTATCCTCTCTTAATCGGAAAAATTTTGTTACATCAAAAAATCCTTCTCTTGTATATATTCCAAAAACATCAGGACGAATAATTGCATAATTGTGTGAGCGATACAAAAAGAAGGATGGCAGCATATTGTTTATTTGAGTTGCAATTTCTTTTCTGAGTTCGTTTTGTCTTTCCATTGAAAACTCTGTATGCAATTTTGAGATTAACATATCAAGTTCCTCTGACCCTAAGCCTCCCAATTGTTTTGCCTGTCCTTGTTCACTGTGAAAAAACAAAGCAACACTATCTGTCGAATTTATAGACACAGGAATTACGGCGGAATCAAAATTACCGGTCTCCAACCTGGCAAGAAATGCCCCTCGACTGACAACTGCAATTTTCATTTCAATGCCTGCGCGGGCTAAATCTTCCTGAATAATGTTAACTGCACGTTCAGAATCTCGTCCTATGTTTGAAAGCATCAGGGAGAAGGCAAGTCTTTCACCGTTTTTCACCCTAATTCCGTTTCTATCCCTTCCTCTCCATCCTATTCCATCCAGTAACCTACCGGCTGATTGCGGATCAAAGGGCAGAGTTCTAAATAAGAATCCATCTGTACGAGAGGATATCCGGTCGGAATCCGGTAAGTCTCCTGAGCAGTTCAGTGCTGAAGTTAGAATGGTTGCTTTGTCTATCAGCATGGCAACTGCACGTCGCAAACGCTCATCTCTAAAAATTTCTGTCTTAGAATTAAACAGCCATGTTTCCATAAATGGAGTTGCAAAAGATACTGTTTGCGCATTGACTTTAGATGGTACAAATACAAAAGAATCATCAATTATTATGTCAATCTTACCGCTTTGATATAGGTCCAAAGCAATACGATTTTCAGGAACAATAAAATACTTTATCTCATCAACATATGGAGCCCGTCCCCTCCAGTGCGGATTTCTTTCAAGTTCAATCAGCTGCGAAGGTATCCATCTGACGAACCGAAAAGGCCCTGATCCTATAGGAGCACGCAAAGCTCCATGAACAGACAACGGTATTCGCCCAAAAATATGACTGGGAAGAATAGGAATTTGCGCAACGGCGTTGAGAAATCCCGGCGTCTGCCTGCTCAAGGTAAAAATAACAGTGTCTTGATCCGGAGTGTCAATATCCGAAACATCTGCGAAAAATTTAGCCAAAGGTAGTGAGCTGAAAGGATCAATAAGTTTGGAAAAAACAAATTTTACATCAGTTGCGGTAACAGGAGGACCGTCATGCCAGGTTGCTTCCGGATTGAGATGAAAAATATACTGATTTTTAGAAAGGTTTAATTCAAATTTCTCCGCCAACTCAGGTTCAAATGTTGTGCTGTCTTCTGAAACTCTAATAAGAGTTTCTAAAACAGAATGGTCTATTATTGCTTTAATGATAGGATCATCGTCAATAAGAGACAGTAGACTGGCGGGTTCTCGAAGAATGCGAATAGATACGTGACCGCCGTATTGCGGAGTGTTTTGTTCATGATACGCACTAGATTTATCCTTATTACATAAAATCGGTTGTGAATCTTCTATTAGCCGACTGTCCGGGGATGAAGCTGATGAAAGACATGCTTGCATCGCTAATAGAAGTATCAAGGCTCCGATAACGAATCGAGCAGTCATGATAAAATTAGTTACTCTCAATTATATTGGTCGCAAACAACGTCTTTTAATAATTTTGACAACATGACCTTCTACAAACCCTTTTTTTTAAAAAAGTCGAACGGCAGTAAGTCTTTGCAACGCTTTTACGTCATTATTTTTGCCAAAGAAGAACAATAATTCACACGCTTCAAAGTTTGAACGATTGAACACTAGAATCCGGCTTCAAGGTCTCTAATATTCTGTTGTATTTTCTGAACGTTGGACTCGTTCCTCAACTCGGCAGGCGCTTTTTGGTAAAGCTCCAATGCTCGGTGCCAGCTGTTCAGTGCTTTGGATTTATTCTGCATTTCCTTATGAATTGTGCCCATATTATTTAGAGCATTTGCAGCTTTTATTCGAGAGTTGCCCGTAAATTGCAGATACATATTTACTGCCTTTTGATATTCTTCCAAAGCTAATTCTCTTTCTGAAATCTGATATGCCAAATCTGCTGCAAGGAAATGTGCCTCTGCTGCTTCTATACTTACTTTACCTATTGATTCATATATTTCCGCAGCAGATAGATAGTTAGCAATAGCTTCTTTTGTATTGCCTTCGGACAAGGCCATTCCCGCCTGTCCCATATATTGTTCTGCTTTATTGGTAACCTCCGGATTACCATTGTTGCTCGAAGACGAGTCATTTTGTTGTGCACCTCCGCATGCAACCCAAAACAGCATACTGACAGCGACGGTTGAAAGAAAAAGCTTTGATTTCATATTTTTTCTCCTCTTTCCTTTTTTATAATTGTACCCTTGTTTTTGTCTCTTGCGAAGCGAATCATAACACTTTTAGTCACATTATTGTACAAATGAGACTGTTTTTCGGTTTTATTAAATAATTATCAGTCCGACATAATTAATTATGCACAGCAATCTTAACTCAACCCTAACTTTGCAATATATAGTTTAGCTGCTCTTCCGGTTGCAAGAATTGCCTGTTATACTCAGATAGCGGTTGTTAATATGTCTGCAATAGTATAAAAAATGCATACTATTTATTGTTGTTATAAATAGGAGGTAACAATGTTAACCCATCAATTTGCTGTAAACCGGTCTGTCATTCATGTTTTGGTATGGGGATGGCAAAAACACGAACTGCCGGAATTCCATATCAAGTTTCGTACAAAATCTAACGGAACATTGTCCGATGTAGTATCCAAGTTTTCCTCTGACATTCACATACTTATTGTTGCAGAAGATTCTGTTGACGAATCCACGCGCAAAATACTTAACAAGGGCTATTATTCAAAAGCAGACTCTTGTTATTTTGTTGAAGGGAAAACCGTAATGGATGATTTTGGGCTTAACGGACATGCACAAGATGACAATGCAAAAAATATTCTAGTGTACGGCTTTGAAGACCGACTCTCTCCTGAGTTTGTGCCTATATATAGACCGACAGAAGCCGGATCATTTAAAGAAATTCTTTCCCTTCCCGACTTTCATTATTCTGTTGCTGTAGCACTGGACAGCAGGCCGTATTCTGAAGATGTTGAAGATTTTCATCTGTTAACTCCAATAGTCGAAAACGGAGAAAAGCGTTTATTAGTACTTGACGAAGAAATGAGAAAACATCTCAAGCAACACGCGCTTTCTGTAGACGGAGCCTACGGTTTTCGTTACTTTATTTTGCCTCCCGGAGTTATTAAAGAAATTTGCGCAATGTAACAAAGGCTGTTTATTCAGGTAGCAGTCTGTTCGATCCACGCTCCTCCAAGCACAATATCATTGTCATACAACACAACAGCTTGTCCGGGGGCAGCCGCTGTCTGTGAATTGTCAAAGCAAATCTTTAAGCAACCGTTTTCTTGTTCAAACACTTCAACTTCGGCAGGTGTGTGTCGGTATCTAATTTGCGCTTTGCATCTAAATGGAAAAGTAACAGGAGCGGATGTTGTCCAAATCGGTTTAGAGGTTGTCAGTTCCCTGCATTCAAGTTTTTTGGGATCTGACGATAACACTACTCGATCTTTTGTTGCATCAATACCGCATACATAGGCCCTCTTACCGGTCGCAATACGAAGTCCTTTGCGTTGTCCTATGGTGTACAAGTGAATTCCTTCGTGATTTCCGATTCGCTCTCCATCAGCATTGATAATAGCACCGGGTCTTGAAACTGCATTGAAATGAATGCGAAGAGTCTCCGCAAAGCCTTCATCTCCGTATGAAAAACAAGCATCCTGACTGTCCTTGCGAGCAGCATTCGGAAAACCAAGTTTTCGAGCCAAGGCTCTGACTTCTATCTTGTGCAGCTCACCCAATGGGAACAGTGCCGCATTTAGATGCTCTTGAGACAGCGCAAATAAAAAATACGACTGGTCCTTAGAAAGATCTTTACCTCTCATTAGGCGAGGTTTTTCCTGCGAACGATCTATCAATGCATAATGACCTGTTGCAATTCGGTCTATTCCCAGCTTCTTTCCTAGTTCAAAAAGCAGCTTAAATTTAATCCGTTCATTGCACAGAATACAAGGACTTGGGGTTTTACCTGAATCATATGCCTGCCATGCCGGATATAAGATTTCTGACTCAAAGTTGTGTGTTGCGTCTATAACGCGGTGTTCAATTTCCAGTATTTTGGCAACCGATTTTGATTGTTCTTCAGCTTCCATACCGCAATACCGGTTTATTTTTTTATCGGCTTCTAAAGAACGAAGTCTTAAGGTTGCACCGATGACAGTATAACCTTCCTTTTTGAGCAAGGCTGCAGCCGCACTGGAATCAACACCTCCGCTCATGGCTGCAATTACAGCGGGCTTTTTATCCATACTAATTACTCCGTGGAAAGCTCTTTAATGAGATCATAAACAACCTTTTTTTCTTTTTCAGCAAGGTCATTTCCTAGGTACTCTCTAAAAAAACGAATCGCCTTGTCATTCTCTCCCATAGCTTTGTGGCACAAACCCAAATTATAAACCAGCTCCGGAAAAGGTAAAAAGCTGTATGCCATAACAAATTGTTTCGAGGCAGTTTCAAATCTTCCGCTCTTGTACATTTCGACGCCGATTTCAAAAAACTGACGCGCATCTTCGAGATTAGCGGCTTCCGGTACCAAACGTTGATATTCTCCAAAAAAAGTCAGCGCATCGCCGATTCGCCCTGCTCGATAATGGGCAAGTCCTATGTTGTAAATAATCTCAGGCATTGCAGAATACTTGTAAGCTTGTTGAAATGCATCCACAGCGCCGTCCCATTCTTGTTGATCAAAAAGCATTCGTCCCATTAAAAAGAACCGCTTTGCCTCAACCGACATTTGTTCGGCTTGTGACGAAGAAAATATACTCTCACCTTTTTCTAGCTTATCTATCATTTCAAGAGCTTTGGGTTTATCTTCTTCCGGTGCCAGTTCAGCATAGAGTTTCATTGTTTTCAGTGCTGCTGAAAGATTTTCATTTCTTGCATGAGCTCTCGCAGCTTCATACAAAAGAGCAGGTTTCTTGGTTTGTTTGTATGCTTTTTCGAACAGTTCAGCTGCCTTGCGATGATTTCCGGTTAAAACTGCCGTCCACGCTTGATCGCCTAAGGGTTTGTTTGGTGAGATTTTGGATCGGGCTGCGGATTTTGGGACGGGAAGTGCCGTAACTTTTTGTGAAGCATCATATGCCGTTTGCGGCTCTGCCAAAATAAGTACTATCACAATAGAGCCGGCTTCGTGTTCTTTTCGGTTTCCCTGAGCTGCTCCTATTCCTGCAAAAGCAATGGCAGGATCAGCAGTGCGTTCCGGAATTGATATTTGATCAAGATCTGATACCGCTTGCAGACTGATACTCAATCTTCCAAGTGTAAAATTTTCTCGTTTTGTTTCTGTTTGTACTGAAAGCAGAATTTCATCACTGGAAATATCTTCGTTAATGTAACGCAAGGCTGCTTTCCGTGCTGTTGTATTAAGCGGCTCACTTGTCCCCAATAGGGAGAGACTGTTCCTTACGCGCTTTTCATCCATTTTTCTCTGAATTAGTTCGTAAGTTTTGGAGAAATCTATTGTCGGTATAAGCTTGGCGACATCAACAACAAGCACACCGTATCCTCCGTTTTTGGAAAATCCCATTCCAATATGTGTTAGGTTGGGATGCAGCCATTTGTTTTTGGCCAGTGCATTATCAACAATAGTTGTCACACCCTCACTAAAACTCGAGGCAGTGACCTCATGAGATAGAGCGAAACGTGCAAATATTCCGGATGAAATTAAAGTCGGAAGACGGTTGTTGTCAGGTTCGGCTTTTCTTTTTTTTAATGACTCACCTGCACGCTGTTCAGCAGTTTTGCAAAGATTTTCATCAATTATTAGCGGTTCAAGCCCGGCCTCAACTCGAAGATTATTAATTGCATTATAAAGCTCTTGCGTATTATCGGGATGACGGTTGTCAACAAATCCGCCGCCTCCGCAGTTAGCAAAAACAACAGATATAGAAATCAATAAACATCGAAGGGAATTGAGAGAATTTACGAACTTCACAAACAAGCTCCTTGAAGAGAATCATAAGAGACCTGACTCTCAAAATGCTTAAAGCTTATATTACTCCAATTTAGATCTTCATACAAAATTGCAAAAAATAACGCCGAAGAATTTTTTCATACCGTAGAAAACGGTAACAGGGAGACTGTGAGAGTAAACAATTTATTAGATTTTTGGTTCAAGCGAGTAACGAAAGGTTATATACAATGAAAACAACTTTCCCCTTTTTTATTTTGGCATTAACAGTATTTTTCGGTTGCGCAGCTGAGCAGAATCCCGAAAAAACCGATATTGCGGATAGCGATACCATCTATGATTTTTCGGACGGAGATACTGACTCTGATGCCGATACCGACGCTGACTCTGATGCCGATGCTGATTCTGATTCCGACACAGATACTGACTCTGACGCTGACACCGATACTGATGCTGATTCCGATTCCGACTCCGACTCTGACTCGGATGCGGATTCTGATACTGACAATGACACAGATTCTGACACGGATGCCGATGCTGATTCAGATTCAGACACCGACATGGATGCCGATACGGATTCAGACACCGATACCGATACAGATTCAGACACCGATACCGATACAGATTCAGACACCGATACTGATACAGATTCAGACACCGATACTGATACAGATTCAGACACTGATACTGACACCGATACTGACACTGATACTGACACTGACACTGATACTGATTCTGATGCTGATTCTGACTCTGACTCTGACTCTGACTCTGATTCCGATTCCGATTCCGATTCCGATTCCGATTCCGATTCCGACGGTGATTGTATAATTCCGGGATTTTCTAATTCACCTGTAGGTTATGGAGCAGCAACTACAGGAGGCGGAAATGAACCGGCCATAGAGGTTAGCAGTTTTCAAGAAGCTACAGCCGCGTTAGATGCTTACCGTAGCGATTATAAGAACGGCGTGAGAAACAGATTGGTTTTAAGCTATACCGGCACTTTTAACTACGAAACCATTACAGATGTTTGCGAGCAACACACCAAGGATGCACAAATTTTGCAAATAAAAGAGATGGAAAATGTAACTTTCCAAGGCACCAAGGGTTCGAGTGCTAATTTTGGAATTAAGATTAATAGAGCTAAAAACATTATTGTTAGAAACATGACCATGGGACTTTTGCCCGGTGGAGGTGATTCGGATGCAATTACAATTGAAGGTAACGGTACCAACGGTGATGTGGAACATGTATGGATTGATCATAACAACTTGTTCAGCTCAACAAAAGATGACTGCTCAGGAGCAGGCGACACCGAGTTTGACGGTCTGATCGATATAAAGAAAGGCGCTAGATATGTTACAATTTCTTATAACTATATCCATGATCATCAGAAAACAGGTTTGATAGGACACTCAGATACAGATGATATGGATCGCTATGTAACCTTTCATCACAACTGGTACAATAATGTCGTTTCCCGAACTCCCCTGCATCGTTTCGGTTATATCCACATATACAATAACTACTATAATCAGATCTTGAGCAGCGGCATAAATGTGCGCATGGGCGGTGTTGCTCTAATAGAATCCAACTATTTTGAAAATGCTATGAATCCGGTTACCTCACGCTACAGCGATGTTGTCGGGTACTGGGATTTGCGCAATAATCACATTGGCAACAACATTACTTGGACAGTTGAAAGTGATACCCTTGCAAACGCTGACAACTGGGAATCAACTGCAATCTACCCTGCTAACGAGCTAAACTATTCTTACACCCCCGATTCCGCCGCTTGCGTCAAGCAGATTGTAACGGCAACGGCCGGCGCAATACTCTAGTGTCTTTTTCACATGTTTAACGCAGGAATTTGACATTCTAAAAGCACTTTTTACACCTTACCCCCAACGCGGATCGGATTGATATTAAACATTTTTTTAACTTTAGAATTATTTATAATCCATACAAAAAATCGATCAAATCAGTTCGCTCTCGGTCAGACAAGAACCTGCCGTATTGATGTCCTGGAGTTGATCGGTCTTGTGAGAGAAGCACCTCGACAGAAAAGAAAGCACCTGTTGCCGTTAACATTTTTCGAGATGAGACTCCGCGAAGCGATGTGGTTTGATAGGTTCCGGTTTCTCGATAAGGTGAGCGTCCGACTGAAGAGTCAGTACCAATGTCTTCTAATGCGGTGGGAGGTCCGGAAAAACCGGGCGGTTTATGGCATAACGCACAATAATTGTTGAACACTATATGTCCGGGACCGGATTTTGGTTCAGGCAGTGTCTGTTTTAATGAATATAGAAAGTATGCTGTTGCAATCATTGCCTCTCTT
>CAYWLQ010000049.1:0-3556 GCA_964458775.1 uncultured Myxococcales bacterium
CACTGATTGAAGCAGCCGTTATGGGAAATCGAGAGATCGTTGAAATTCTGCTTAGAAAGGGCGCTAACGTTAACGAACCCCGTACCTCAGACGGGATGACCGCTCTTATGGCAGCGGTTATTTACGGTTATGAAAATGTCTTTGAACTTTTGATTGATAAAGGGGCCGACATAAATTTACAACGAAGAAGTGATGACGACTTTTTTGTAAACGGGCGACTTGCCCTCAATTCAACTATGAACGACGGGTCCACAGCACTAATTGACTCCGTTGGAAATAGCTCATGTAAAGAGAAGATTGCAATTCGTTTGTTGAAAGAAGGAGCAAATGTCAATGCAATCCGAACAGAGGACGGCGCTACCGCTTTGATCAATGCGTCTTTGTCAGGTTGTGATAAAATTGTACAGCTGTTACTCGACAAAGGTGCTAATGTAAACGCGAAACAGAAAACAACGGGCTTTACTGCACTAATAGCGGCAGTCTATAATAACAATATAGAAATTGCCTCAACCCTTATTCGTCACGGTGCCGACATCCATGAAAAATCAGTTAAAGGTCAAACAGCTCTAAGGTTTGCCGTCAAACATATCGATGCCCGGCTAGTTCAACTGCTTTTAGAAAACGGCGCAAATCCGAATGATCGAACCGACAACGGAGACACTGCGCTGATGGCAGCTGCTATGTATGCTAACCCAAAAATGGCGAGAATACTATTGGACAATGGCGCAAGAGCGGACATGCTGAATGCTAAAGGTTTCTCTGCCCTTACCATTGCAGCTGTTTTGGGAAACACAGAGATGGTAGAATTTCTATTTAAAAGAGATACAGTACTTTATAATCAAAAACCGGACATTGTTGCTTTGGCATTTTTTGCTGCGTTAATGGCCGGTCGTACAGAGACTTTGAGAACTCTAATATCTCAGGGTGTAAATTTAGATAGTCTGATAGCCGAGAACGGTATGACCCCGCTAATAGCAGCTGTTCAACAAGGACATATTGAAATTGTAAAGCTTCTGACGGAAAACGGAGCTAATATTTTTGCACATACGAAAGACGGTACTACAGCTTTGACTACTGCCGCCCAAAAGGGATATTCTGAAATTGAAAGATACCTTTTGGCTCAAATCGGTCCTTTAATGATTTCAATTCCCGGAGGAACCTTCTGTATGGGAACGACAGATGAATATAGTGTTGCCTACAATGAAGAACCAAAACGGGTTAAGGTTCAATCCTTTGAAATAGACTTAACCGAAGTTACAGTATCCCGTTATAGAGCATGTGTAGAAGAAGGTAAATGTCGAAAGCCCGGGACAAAACCCTTTTGCAACTGGGGTGTTAAAGGCAAAGATAATCATCCGATAAATTGTGTTCGATGGTCAGACGCTGATGCATATTGCAAATGGAACGGCAAACGTCTTCCTACAGAGGCAGAATGGGAATTTGCTGCGCGCGGAACAGACGGACGAAGATATTCCTGGGGCTCAACTATACAGCCAAATCAGGTGTGCGGTAGTAGGGAAAACCTGGGAACCTGTGAGGTCGGCGGCTTTGCAGCATCGGACAGCCCCTTCGGCATTAAAAACATGGGCGGGAACGTCAAAGAGCTTACTGCCACAAAGTATGATAGCGAATATTCTAAAAGATTATGCAAATCTGATAAGCATCGCTGTGTAATTAGAGGCGGTGCTTGGCGTAATATATCTAATACATCATATCGTACATCTGCTCGTACCTATTACAACGACGACTGGGATCGAGATGACCCCAAAATTGGGTTTAGATGCGCTCGATAACCGAAAATTCAGAGACTATTACTAAGTTGAGAGGAATAGGTACAGTTTTGAGAAAAGGAGAATAAGGAAAACAGGTACTCGACCCGGTTCGCTCACAGCTGACTGAACTCTATCGAGAAGTAGTACTTGGAGAAGACGAAGAGCACTAGCTTGTTTTTATCCTATATATGTTTGTTCAATAACATATCATTGAGTTCTTCTAGAACGACACAAAGAGAATACCCGGAGTAGGCCTTTTCATTTTGAACTTCGCTCTACTTACCGGACCCTCTGGCTTTTAGCTCTTCTTGAATTTTGCTGAACAACTTATTATCCAGCTTATAGAACGCCAACGTTATTAGGCATGCTAATGAATATCCGGCCGGCACGAGATTGAAAAGTGCTTTTATTGCGGCTAGCGCTTCGGGAGATTGATCTTGGTTGGCTTCGTAACCTACTACAGAAAGCACAAAGGCTGCCAGCGCGCCTGCCACTGCCAGTCCCAGTTTTTGCATGAACGAGAAAAAGGCGAAGGGCAGTCCTTCTGAGCGTATTCCGGTTTTCCAGTGTCCGTATTCTACTGTGTCGGGCAGCATTCCCCATTGGGTAATTGAACAAATCATTTGCCCCCATGATGCTATTAAAGAAACAGCTATGAACAAATAGAGCGGATCATTTGGTATGTAATGACGCATTCCGTAGAACACTGCTACAATGAGGCTTCCTATCATAAAGGCTTTTAGCTTGCCCAGATGTTTGGTTAAAAACGGCGTTGCTATTACTCCCAAGATGTTTGCCGGCAACATTATGAAAAAGAATTTTTCAAACAGATCTACGTCACCGTAAACATATTTAAAGTAATAGAGCGCTACCGCGTTGATCGTTACCCACACACTGGTATTAAGAAACATCGCTACCGCCAAAATCAAAAGCGCATCGTTTTTGAACAAAATAGGAAATATCTGTGTAAACTTGTATTTCTCCCTGGGAATTTCCACTCGCTCTTTTGACTGGGAAAAGGCAAAGAGCAAAAGACAGGTGGACGCCGCTGCAATTATCAACATGGCTGCGGTATAGCCGGCTTGAGGGGTTTCAAAATACTTTTCTGCAAACGGTCTTACCAAGATGATAATGCTCAAGGCCACCACCACAGCAAAGAACATTCTGTAAGTCGATATTACCGCGCGCTCCTGTTGGTCTTGAGTCATTACCGAGCTGATGGCAGAATACGGAAGTCCTATTGCCGTAAACATCATGCCGTGAGCTATGTAGGTAACGTATGCATATATGATCTTTCCTGTCAGCGATATGTCGGGCGTAAAAAAACATGCAACCAAAATTAGATTTAGAGGCAAAGCACCGAACAGCAAATACGGTCTAAATCTTCCCCATCTGGTTTGGGTACGATCTACTATGTAGCCCATAATCGGATCATTGATTGCATCCCATACCCTGGCTGCCAAAAACAACCCGGCGACGTGGCCGGCGGGAATGCCGAATACGTCTGTGTAAAAGAACGCCAGGTAAAACCCCATCATCTGAAAATTTAGATTAATACCCAAATCACCGATGCTGTATCCGAAGATCTCTCTTTGTTTTAGCGGTCTCATTTAATGATTTTCTCCATTTTAAACCAATCGAAATCGGCAAAGCGTTTTCTTCCGGAAAGGTCTTGAACACAAACGCCGGCAAAGGCGCCTGTAAATTTAACTTCGACTTTGTATTCGTCCGAAATAACCGTGGCATCCAACAAAGGACCGAAGATTTTCCAGTCGTCCTTTTGC
>CAYWLQ010000049.1:3566-31439 GCA_964458775.1 uncultured Myxococcales bacterium
AGCCCGCCGTAGCGCATTTCACCTTTTAAATAAACCGGACCGGGTTTGAGACGCGCTTCGACTCCCGGATAAACAGGGCTGTTGTTCGCTTCGCAGGTTAAGATCCCCAAGCATCTTCCTTTTTCATCGGCGGACATATAAAGATAATGATAGTTAGTTGTGTCGTAATAAAAAATCAGACCGGCTGTCTGCTGGAAATATTCGGGATCAAATTCCAGTACAGTGGAAGCAGCAATTTCAAAATCCGTAATACGTATTGCCGCAAGGCTTTGACGATGTTTCGAAAACAGCGACTCCCGGCCGTAAAGCCTAAGATGTCCCGGTCTTTCGGTAAGGTTAAGCCATGAGGGATCGGCAAACTCTCTCAAGGTGTTAAATTCTAAATTGAGATTAGGCGAATTAAAATCATCAAAAAAGTTAACCGTCTTAGAATCCCTTTCAAAATTATGTTCCAAAAATTTAGGCGAAACAACTTCTACAGCGGGAGTATTGCCGCCTCCGCTTATTCTAGGCCATCCTTCAGCATCCCACTCAACAGCTTGTATCGCCGTTTCCCTGCCGAGAGTACATCGCCGCTCAGGCATTACGGGTCTGCCCGTTAAATGAACAAAGTACCATTTGCCGTTTTGAGTTTCGACAAAAGAACCGTGACCGGCTCTCTGAAGCGGCAAGGTAATGTCGTACTTGGAGGTAATAAGGGGATTGTCAGGCATAACTTCATACTGGCCGAAAATGGTACGGGCTCTTGCTACGGTTGCAGCGTGATCCCAAGACGTGCCTCCTTCGGCAGTTAGAAGATAATACCATCCGTCTTTTTTATAGAGATGCGGACCTTCCACCAAACCGTGCTCAGTGCCTTTAAATATGTTGCGGATGGGGCCTGTCAAACATCGGCGCTCTGCGTCGTATTCTTGCAAAAGAATGCCGGCAAAACGATTCTTGCCTGGACGATGATCCCACAACATATTGAGCAGCCATTTCTTGCCGTCGTCATCGTGAAATAGCGATGCGTCAAAACCGCTGCTGTTTAGATACACAGGTTCGGACCAAGGTCCGTCTATTGAAGGCGCCGTTATCAAGTAGTTGTGACAGTCTTTAAAAGCACCGGTCCAGGCTTTTACATCGGTATAAATCAGATGGAACAAGCCGTCTGAATATGTAAGGCAAGGCGCCCAGATACCGCCGTTATCCTCATTGCCTATCATATTTAGCTGGTCCGGTCTTGTAATAGCGTAGCCTACAGGTCTCCAATGCTTTAGGTCTTTAGAGTGATGAAGTCTTACGCCGGGAAGCCACTGAAAGGTGGAGTTGGCTATATAGTAATCGTCTCCGACCCGACATATCGACGGGTCAGGGTGAAATCCCGGCAGGATTGGATTGGTTATCATTATTTGTCGCCGCTGAGAATGTATTGGTTAATGATGTTTTCGACCAGTTCTTGTTTTCCGCTGATCATCGGCGATGCTTCGCGTGATGCTGCTATTTTTGCAAGGTCTTCGAGTGACAGTTCACCCTTGCTAAAACGAAGTCCGTCGCCCTGTTCATAGGATTTATAACGGTCTTTCTTCATTGCAGGAACAGGTGATTTCTCAATTATTTTGGCCGCCAATTCAAGCCCTTTTGCAAAGGTATCCATGCCGCCTATATGAGCGATAAAAATATCTTCCAGATCGGTAGAGGGACGTCTCAGTTTTGCATCAAAATTAAGACCGCCGGTTTTAAAGCCTCCCGACTGCAAAACAATCATCATTGCTTCGGTTGCCTGGTAGATGTCCGTCGGGAACTGATCGGTGTCCCAACCGAGCTGAGGATCTCCGCGATTGGCATCGATACTGCCCAGCATGTCCGCATCCGCAGCAGTTTGAAGCTCATGAGAAAAAGTATGCCCCGCCAAAGTAGCGTGGTTGGCTTCGATATTAAGTTTAAAATCTTTCTCAAGCCCATGAGCTTTTAGGAAGCCTATTACGGTAGCCGCATCAAAATCATATTGATGGGTTGACGGCTCTTTGGGTTTGGGCTCTATCAGGAATGTGCCTTTAAAACCTTGTTTCCTGGCATAGTCTCTGGCTAGGGTCAAAAAACGGCCCATGTTATCCAACTCGCGCTTCATGTCTGTAAGCATTAAGTGAACATAACCCTCGCGACCGCCCCAAAACACGTAGTTTTCGCCGCCCAGAGCAATTGTCGCGTCAATGGCCGCTTTAACCTGAGCAGCTCCCTGAGTAAGAATGTCAAACTCGGGATTCGTAGAAGCGCCGTTCATGTAACGCTTATGAGAAAACAAATTGGCGGTTCCCCACAACAATTTAACGCCGGTAGCAGCTTGTCTTTCTTTTGCGAGTTCAACAATAGTCGCCAGGTTTTTCTCGGATTCCAAAACAGTTTTTCCCTCGGGTGCGATGTCTCTGTCGTGAAAGCAGTAAAACGGAACACCCAGCTTGGTAACAAATTCAAAAGCCGCGTCCAATTTGTCTTTGGCATTATCCATAGCGCAATCGGAAGTATTCCAAGAAAACGTCCGGGTCCCTTTTCCAAACGGATCGGCGCTGTCACCTACAAAAGTATGCCAGTATGCAACGGCAAACCTGAGATGCTCCTCCATGGTTTTGCCCATGACTTTTTTGTCTTTGTCATAAAACTTAAACGCTAAGGGGTTGTCGGAAGCTGTACCTTCGTAAGCTATTTTTCCGATTCCTGCAAAATGTTCTTTGTTTCCTTTGAAGTATGTCATAACTTTTTCTCCTCTAGTTGTTTTTCTTAAAATGCGGGGTTAATAGATTCAGAGAATCCATGTATTTATCAAATGCTATAGTGTATGCTTCAACCGATTTGGGTTCGGGGCTAATGGTTTCACCGCGCAATTTGCCGTGAGTTTTATATATTGCTTCCATTGTTTCTTCATCACCGGCTTCCGAATTGAACATCCAAAGAGCTTGAAGAGCAGCTCCGAAAGCGGCCGATTCCTCTATTTCAGGACAGGCAATATCGCAATTAAAAATGTTTGCCGCCATCTGACGCCAAAGGGGGCTCTTGGCGCCGCCGCCGGTAAGATGAATTCGTGAAGGATTTAACCCTTGTTTCTTGAAAGCAGCCAAGCCGAATTTTAGACCGAAAAGAGCGGATTCTAAGGCAGATCGAAACAGGTTGGGTCGATTCATATTGTGGGGTGTAAGTCCCAAAATCGTCCCTGTCGCTGCCGGCAGATTCGGCGTTCTCTCGCCGTTGTAAAACGGCACTGTTACAAGGCCGTTTGAGCCGGGAGGTGCCTCAGCAGCTAGAGAATCAAATTCCTTGACGGGAAGGTCAAACAAATTTCTGGTCAACTCAGATGCAACAGTGCAGTTCATGGTGCAGACCAAGGGCAGCCATCCGCCGGTGGATGAGCAAAAAGCCGCAAAAGCGCCGTCCGGGTCAATCGCAGGGTGCGATGAAAAACCGAACAAAGTGCCCGAAGTGCCGAGACTGGCGGTAAAAACACCATCCGAAACACATCCGGTACCCGCCGCCGCCATCATATTATCGCCTCCTCCGGCCGAAACCTTAACGCCGTGGGAAAAGCCGAATTTTTGCGCAAATTCAGGTCGCAAAACGCCTATTGCCTTATTGGGAGCGACAAATGAAGACGGCAGACAAGAAGAGAGATCGCGATCAGCATCCATAGCTTTTAAAACATCTTTTGCCCAAGTACGGTCGCTGATATTTAAAAATCCCGTTCCCGATGCATCGCCGTACTCCATGGCATAAACACCGGTCAAATAATAGTTAACATAATCGTGAGGTAAGAGCACCTGAGCCAATTGCTCATAAATCCTGGGTCTATGATTTTTAAGCCATCTAATTTTAGGTGCAGTATAGCCCGGGACAATAGGATTTCCGACCTGAGCAATAAGTTTGTCCCTGCCGCCGTAAGCAGCAGTAATCTCCTCGCATTCCGCCTCTGTCGAAGTATCATTCCAGAGTTTTGCGTTGTAAATTACCTCGCCGTCAGAATTCAAAGGAACAAAGCCGTGTTGCTGTCCCGATACACCGATGCATTTGACGAAACGCAAAATATCCGGTCCTATTTCAACAAGACATTTTTCAATAGCTGCAATCCACCAAGAAGCCTGCTGCTCAGAAGTGCCGTCGGGTTGTTGAATTATATCGTGAGGGGCGGAAGCAACCGCCAAGATTTTTTTATCTTCGACATCGTACACAAGCACCTTAGTGCTCTGCGTCCCCACGTCGATTCCCAGTGTTACGTGGCTTAAAGGCATTTTAAATTGGCTCCAATAAGGTCGACTTTTTTCCCGAAACCGTCAATTAAGGAAATTACAGTATGCTAAAGAATGATGCAATCTTCTTAATGTAACTATATGTAAAAAAAAGACATTTCTAGTGTCTTTTTGCAAAAAACCAAACAGTAGAATTATAGACAATTGACCGGTTTTCATAAAAGAAGAGGCGTTTTAAAAGAAGCTGACCAAGCGAGCCGGATGCAGTTCAGAAAATATCGTGAAAATGCAAGTCGGCAAGTACCTACTTGGACACGGTATGCCTTGATCTTGTCAGCAAAATACGAATGAATGGCGCGGGACCGTTTCGATTGTTCATACCGAACAGCAGCACAGCACTTGGGCACTGTCGATCTCGCCCCCCGTTAAATCATTGCCGAATTTATGGCCTGCCGAACTATTTTGACAAGACCATCAGTACCTGAAATATCTGTTCCGGGTCTAATCTCAAGAGGTTTTGAAATAGTTCCGATATGCGTTTCTTTGTTATTCGGATCAAAACCGGTAACAGTTATCGTGTAAACATCCCAGTTTAGTTTATCAAACAAATAGCTTTGTCCTTTTTGATCACAAGCAAGTTGTCCGGAATCATGATTGTTAAGAGATGAAGTTCCCTTAAGTGTAATATTGACATTTTTTACATTGTTCCAATCACCGGCACAGCTTCCTGCTTCAAAATCCCAAGTAACTTCAATTGAACCCTTGTTTATTCTCATATCAAATTGAATAATTTCGTCATTGCTATTAGGAATAACAACAACATTTGTCCCTAAATAATATGCTCTAATTTCAGGTACAAAATTATCAGAATCATCATTCAAATCACCGGTATCGCTCTCTTCAATGGAAGGGGGTACTTCTACTGGATCCTCAGCCATAGCTTCTACTTTGACAAAATATGATCCTCTGTTTAGGTCTTCTACAACAAAGTATCCCTCAGAACAAGGTACACTGACCGTCTTAATCGGATCTACCGCTGTCTCGCTACTGAACACTCGAACACGAATAGTCTCAAACTTTAGAGTTCCTCCCCCTAAACTTGTAGGAAGCTGTTGACTGCAAACTTCCCGCAAACCTGAAAATAACCACACTCCTTTAAAATCATAGGTTTTTGAATCATTGGAAAGGTTGGTATCCGTATCTGTATCAGTATCCGTATCGGCGTCTGTATCTGTGTTATTATCCATATATGTGTCCGCGTCGGTATCCGAACTCTGATAAGGGAACTCTGATAAGGGACATTGTTTAATAAAATGAGGGAAACTCTGATAAGGGACATTGTTTAATAAAATGTTGATTAATAAAATGATTTTCTGTAAAGTTTCTCTACTCGCTTGTATTGCAGCTCTTTGAAAACAAAATTCGGTCTATTTAGCGTTATGATAAATCGTCTTTGTAATTACCAGAAAGACAGAGGAGAGTATTTGCTATCTATAAAGCCAGGCTTTTACTAATTTGGAAGCACCTGTGCACACTTTGTCAGGTGTAAAAAGAATGTCATGTGTTAAATCTTAATTCGTCGTTAGACATCATTAAGAAGCCGTTTCTCTTTGCGGCCTCAAACTTGTATGAAGCCCGTCCAATTGCCGAACCGGATTTTTTCTCCTTAAATAGGTATTGGCGGCTCTCAATTGCTTGAGCTTTTTCTGAACATATTCTTCTGAGCCGATAACTACTCCGTCTGTGAAATGACGAATACGTTTGGTAAACAGCCCCTCTGTTTTAAAGCCTAAGGCTTCTTCCTGTTTTAATAATCTGTTAGAAATAGAAGCTTGTTTTTCTTTTGTCGGCACGCTTCCTCGGTAATAAACAGCTGATTTGTAATCGAGAATAGCATCTTTGTTAGATCTCCGGCCGGTAAGAGAAGTCAGTGATGCCATCCACTTGTCATCTTTCATTTCTCGATAATAAAGCGACGAGCCGTCATAGTTTTCCGGACGCTCTACGATACCTGCTCTAACCGGATTTAGTTCCACATAAAGCAGACAGTCAAACATCGCCTTTTGGTCTTCAAGCAAAACGCTTTTAAACCTATCGGCCCAAAAGCGCCCGCGTCGATTGTGAGTATAGTTAAACCAACGAGCAATTTTTGACTGAAGGCTGCGCATTAATTCAGACACGTCAAAAATTCTTTGTTCAAATCGTTTCCAAGAAGAGTCAAACCATGCGTCAAGAATTAGGTCGGTATAAAGAACAGAAGCCCGCTCCCTAAGTTCTTTTCTTGTCATCTGTCTAGGATCATCCATACGAACAACCAAATGATAATGATTGCCCATAATGGAAAAGCCCAAAATTTCGCAACAGTAAACCCGAGAGAACAATCGTATAAAATCAACAATCTTGCGACGACAGCGTTTGTCATCAAGAGGATAGTCACCGATAACTCCGGCGACCCGTCCGCACAGGTGATAAAAAGCTCCGGAGTCTTCTGCTTTTATTCTAGCTAACCGAGCCATGTTGGCCTCCTTGAAAGTCGACAGTTTGTAGAATAGTTGATTTTTGATTTAAATGCAACATAAAGGTCAGTGTCCCTTGCAACATACCTTGCAACATACTTCTTGCAACATAAAGGTCAGTGTCCCTAAAATACTCTAAAATACTCCTAAAATACTTCCCTAAAATACTTCTAAAATACTTTTGACGTTATGACAAATTGCTTTTGTAAATCGTGATCTGCTTCTCGACGGTATGGAATGTGGTCAGAAAATTGGTTAAGAACCACAAATCCATAGAGAGAAAGTAATGAGAGAGCAAAACAATAGATACTTTACAGATAAAGAAAGTCTTTCTCCCGACACAAAGAGTCTATTGTCCAGGCATGAACCTCGAACACCGAACCCCGCACATTTCACGATCACCTGACTTTTTGGTTTCTTCTTTATTTAAAAAGAGCCAGAAAATCAGGGTCGTTTTGGTATTTTTCAAAAGCTTTCTCTGTTTTATTGTTCTTGATAAAATCGGGATCAAGCTTTTTTGATTCTGATAGATATTTCAACATGGTTGACTTGTCGTCAACGCGAGCCGCAAGAACTGCAATATTGTCAGAGTTATAAAGGTAACTCGTGTCTTCCTTGCTGAAAAGATGCGGAGAGTTCTCAAAAATATTGAGAGCATCCGCCAAAACCTTTTTTTTCAGGTTCTTGTCATCTACTCTGCCTACTGAATGAGTGTAGTTCATCAGCATATCAGAATCAGGTGCCCCCCCTATTTCCAAATAACGCTGAACTGCTTTGACGCAGTCAAAGTGTCTACCGCTTTGTATGAGCATTACTCCCAAACGGCATATAAAAAACTGATCTGCCGATTCTTCGTCGCTAAGTTCGGTTGTCTTATTTAAGTAGTTGAGTGCGGTATCAATTAACAAATTCTGATCCTCAGTTGAAATCTTTACTCCAACCTTGCTTGTGGAGATATAGATAGCATTGTTCAACATAGGAATGTTCACCAATCCCTCATTTTTTATGTGCGCAATAGTCAGTTGCCATGCACTGCCGAACTTTCCGTCTCCGCAATACTCATTGGATTGATCAAGTACGTTACCGGCAATAAATTCCGGTGATTGACGTCCTAAGGAACGAACATATTCTTTTTGATCTAAGAATTGTTCTATAGCCAAAACTGACGCATTGGCAAAAGATGCAAATAGATTGGGAATGGATATCCAATTTTTAACAATCAGCTTGTTAGTGTTTGAAAGGATAGTTTCAATTACCTGCAGAAGGTTTTCGTTATAAGAAACTTGAACTCCAATGCTGTCATCAATAGCAGCGACAGAAATAAAACCGAATCGATCCGTTACAAGAGTATTGTGTTTTCCGCTTATGATAATTCTAATATATCCATATTTAGGATGATATTGGACGTTAATCCTATTATCATATGAAACAATACATTCTGCACCTCGAAATAGAGAATAGTCCGGCAATGTAGTCAAGTTTTCATTCTTCCAACCGTTGCTTGTGAATTTCGAAACAAACTGAGTCACATTCATTGATCTCTCCCTTCGTTTTAACCTCACATAGCTGCAAGAAATACAGCACAATCTTCTCACCATCTTTAAAGCAATTACAAGAGCAAATCGCAAAAAAGAAAGAAGGAAAAGGAAGAAAAGGGAGGAAAAAAAAGGGAGGGCGGATAGAGAGGACAGTGGACATTATACGTCAATGTCCTAATAAAATCCCTAATAAAATCCCGTTATGAATGCGAGGGGAAATCTACGCGCGGCGGATCGACCTTCTTTGGTTGCGCCTGCCGTCGTGCTACGAGCTATGGTGAGGTTTTATGTTCTAAAACAGATAATCCGTATTAACAAAGTTGGAGGTACGGTCCCTTAGAATTTCGCTTAAGAGGGTTTTGCCCATTTCGGAATCCGGCGCTGCCGTCATAGAGCGAATGGAAAAACAGCGCAGTGCGTCTGAGACGGAGAGAGTTGCTTCGGCGCTGTCTTTTCTGCCGGTAAAGGGGTAAACGTCCGGACCTCGTTGGCATTGGGCGTTTAAATTGATTCGACAGACTTGATTAGCTAATACGTCGATTAGCGGACCTATGGTCTTGGGGTCTTGCCCGAAGATGCTCGCTTGTTGTCCGAAGTTAGAATTTACGATGTAATCGAAAACTTCGCTCACTTCATCGAAAACCGCTATAGGCACCACAGGACCGAATTGCTCCACAGTATATAGCAACATTTCCGGTTTCACTGGGTAAACAACAGACGGGAAATAAAAGCTCTCATTGGTAAGCCCTCCGTTAGCATTACAAACTGCGGCACCTTTTTGAATCGCATCCTCAACAAGTCCTTGCATTTTCTCCGTCGCTCCGGGTTCAGGCATCGGTGTGATTCTCACTCCCTTTTCCCAGGGCATGCCGAAAGGAAGTGCGTCCACGGCCTCTCCGAGTTTTTGGACAAATGCCTCTGCAATTCGCCTTTGAACAAAGAGTAGTTTTAGTGCTGTGCATCGTTGTCCGTTAAAAGAGAGAGATCCTGTAACGCACTCGTTAACGGTAAGATCAAGGTCTGCATCTTCTAAAATAACCGCCGGATTTTTGGCGTCGAGCCCCAAGATGCAACGCAGCCGATTGGGCATGGGATACTGTCGTTTGAGTATATTGGCAGCCTTAGAGCTACCGATAAAAGCCAATGCCGCTATTTTTCCGGAAGCAACAATGGGCCCGGCGACTTGTCTTCCTTCACCGCTGATGATGTTCACCACCCCTTTTGGAAAACACTCGGCAAAACAATTGAGCAGCGGCATCTGACACAGCAATCCGTAGCGGGGCAGCTTGACCACCGTTGTATTGCCCATAGCCAAAGCAGGAATGAGCGTAGTAAAGGTCTCATTAAGCGGGTAGTTGAACGGCCCCATGCAGAGAACCACCCCTAACGGCGATCTGCGAATCTGGGCAAGCACACCGCCATTGGCGGAGAACCTGGCACCCGCACGATCCGTTTCTTTCAGCGCCTCCACCGTATCAACAATGTATTGAACAGTCCTATCAAACTCTTTTTGGCAATCTTGAAGACTCTTGCCGATTTCCCACATAAGCAGCCTCACACATTCATCGCGCACAGATTGCATCTTGACCGCAAAGACGGACAAACGCTCAGCCCGATCTCCTACTCGCATGGTAGGCCAAACTCCCCGCCCGTGGTCCCATGCGCGGTCCGCTGCATTCAAAGCCTTAAGTGCATGGGCGGTATCTAGATGTGCCGCAGGACCTATACACCGTTGTTCTTTCTTGCCGTCGGCCGCCAAATAAATCGGAGACAGCACATTTTCACACTTACCGCCCCAAGTGCGCACTTCCCCGCCAATGAGACATACCGTCCCTCTTTCATACACACCTCCGGACGGCGCAAAATCCGCTTCTTTGGGTATATCAAGCAAAGATGGAAACAATTCCGCTACTTTTAATTTAATATGTTGCATCATACAACAAGCCTGCAACGCAATACTTAAAGTGTCAAGACATGAAACACTTCAATCATTTAGGGGCAACTCCACTTTTAAAAAATCAAACTTTTACGATTTTTTTTTGTTTTTTCGGTTTATATTCCATTCGTTCAATCGAGACCTAAAATCGGGTACTGGACGAAAAGTGATTTTTTAAATATGGTGTCGATCCCTTGCACCTGCGATAAGGTGCAAACATTAAGGAGGTTTTTTCGTGAAAATACTCGTTCCGATAAAAAGGGTCGCTGACCCGGACAATGCCAATAAAGTTAAAATCAGTCCCGACGGCAAGGAAGTTACCTGCGAAGGACTGGAAATGAAACCCAATCCTTTTGATGAATATGCAGTGGAAACCGCTCTTCGCATTCTTGAGAAAACACCAGGAGAAGGCGATCTTCGCGGTGAAATAGTTTTGGCTACTCTCGGACCGGACGATTGCTCAAAGCAAATTCGTCAGGGTTTGGGTATGGGTGCCGATCGAGGTATTATTGTACAAGCCGAAGACAAAGATTTGGATTCCGTTGTGGTAGCCAGAGCTTTGGCCAAGCTTGTCGAAAAAGAGAGTGTCGATCTTGTTATTATGGGGAAACAGGCTGTTGACGGAGATTCCAATCAAACCGCTCAAATTCTTGCAGAAATTCTCGGTTGGCCGCAGGCAACTTTTGCCGGAAAAATTGATGCTGCTGCGGATTTAAAAAGCGCAACCGTAATAAGAGAAGTTGACGGCGGTGCAGTATCTGTAACAGTTACTTTCCCGGCTGTAATATCGGTTGATCTCCGCATTGTCGCTCCTTCTGCCGTGACAAACAACGTTGCCTCAGGCGGAAGTCCCTATCCTGACGGTCCCCGATTTGTGGCTCTGAGGGGGCTTAAGTTGGCAAAGAAAAAACCCATCGACACCTGCACACTGGATGCTTTGGGCGTGGACAAAACACGTCGCGTCAACACCCTGTCATTTACTGCTCCGCCCAAGCGTCAAGCCGGCGTCAAGGTAAACACCGTAGAAGAGTTGGTTGACAAACTCAAAAACGAAGCGCGCGTGCTGTAAAGGAAAAGGGAGAAAATATCATGAGCAATGTACTTATAATAGCACAAGTTATGGACGGAGAAGTAAAACGAGCCACCAACAGTGCGGTAACTTTTGCAAAAAAAGCAGCATCAATTTTGGGCGGATCCTATAGCATTATGGCTTTGGGTAATGATTTGACTAAATCGGTTGACGTCTTGTCAAAGCTGGGCGCAACTAAATTATATTTGGCCGAGGGAACCGGATTGTCAAACGGTCTGCCGGAACAATGGGCTCCAACCATCGAGCAGGTTGTAAAAGCCGGAGGATTTTCTCTGGTAGTCAGCCCTGCTTCCAGTATCGGCAAAGATGTAATGCCGCGTTTGGCCTATAGATTGGATGCCGGTATGGCCAGTGATGTTACTGCTGTAGAAGCGGAAAACAATAAACTTACCTATTCGCGTCCTATGTTTGCAGGCAACGTTAACGGTAAGGTACAAATTGAAACTCCTATACAGGTAGTTACAATTCGCGCCACCGAATTTGACCCGGCACCGGCAGCCGCATCGGCAAGTCCGGTCGAAAAAGTTGCATCCGCAACCTCTCCTGCAATGAGCCGCATTACATTTAACGGTTTTGAAAAGGCCGTTTCCGCAAGACCTGACCTTGCGGAAGCTCGCGTGGTGGTTTCGGGCGGTCGCGGTGTAAAATCCAAAGAAAACTTTAAAATCATCGAAGACCTGGCCGATTTGCTGGGCGGCGCAGTGGGTGCCAGCCGCGCTGCCGTAGATGCCGGTTTTATCGACAATGATTTTCAAGTAGGACAAACCGGAAAAATCGTTGCTCCGGAATTGTACATAGCAGCAGGGCTTTCTGGAGCACTGCAACACGTAGCCGGAATGAAATCATCCAAAGTTGTAGTAGCTATCAACAAAGACGAAGAAGCTGAAATCTTTCAAATAGCCGACTACGGTATTGTGGGCGATCTCTTTAAAGTAATTCCCGAACTTCAAGAGCAAATTAAAAAAGTATCTAAATAGTTTATATGGAAAAAACAGCTACTAAAAAAACAGTTCCTCGTAATCCTGCGGGATTTTTGGATGTATTTGCAGAGGATGTCATTTCTAGGAATCGTATGATTGAGACGATTACCTCTGTATATCGCAAATACGGCTTTTCTCCTCTTGAAACGCCTGCAATAGAGTATCTCGAAGTTTTGGGAAAGTATTTGCCGGAAAGTAATGAACCCGAAGGAGGCGTATTTGCTTTTAAGGATGACGACGAAGAATGGATTTCCTTGAGATACGACCTCACTGCTCCGTTATCTCGCGTTACCGCTCAATACGGCAACGATCTGCCTTCTCCGTATCGCAGATATCAGGTGGGACCGGTATGGCGACGGGAAAAACCCGGTCCGGGAAGGTTTCGTCAGTTTTACCAATGTGACTTTGACACAGTCGGATCTTCGTCTCTTGCCGCTGATGCAGAAGCTTGCGCTGTTTTGGCCTCTACTCTTTGTGCTTTGGGTATTTCGCAAAAAGATTTTGAGATTAGGGTTAACAATAGAAAAATATTAAACGGCGTTTTGGAAAGCATCGGAGTTTCTTCTGAGGGAAACGTTCAACTCAATGTGCTCAGAGCGGTGGACAAACTGGATAGAGTGGGCTTGGAAGGCGTGAGAGAGCTTTTGGGAAAAGGACGCCGAGATGAATCCGGTGATTTTACCAAAGGCGCAGAGCTGAAAGACTGCCAAATTGAAAAGGTATCGGCCTTTGTATCAGCGGGAATCGGCGCTTCTTCGCGCTTAGAAACTCTGGAAAGATTGGCTGACTTGGTGGGGTCTAGTGAAATTGGGCGCGAAGGCATAGCTGAACTCAGACAGATGAGTGAGTTTTTGGACTGTGCTGATTTATCTTCTAATACTGTAAAGTTTGATCCGACAGTTGTGAGGGGTTTGGGTTATTATACAGGACCTGTGTTTGAAGCGGTTTTAACCTTTGAAATTGTAGACGAAAAAGGTCTAAAGCGCAGTTTCGGATCTGTTGCCGGCGGCGGAAGGTATGATGATCTTGTAGCACGATTTACAGGCAACAAAGTTCCGGCTACCGGAGGCAGTATAGGTTTGGATAGATTGAGAGCAGCGCTTGCGGCGATCAATCGCGGAGCTGAGTTAGATTTTATGGGACCTGTTGTGGTTACGGCAATGGATAAAAGTCGCATTATCGAATACCAAAAAATGGTTCACGAACTTAGAGCTGCCGGAGTAGATGCTGAGATGTATTTGGGAGACAAGGGGTTTAAAGCCCAAATGAAGTATGCGGATAAAAGAAAATCTCCTGCTGTTATTATTGCCGGCGAAGACGAGTTCTTAAAAGGTGAAATCTCACTAAAGGATATGCGTTTGGGTTCTTCTATGTCTAAGGACATTGAAGACCGCGATACTTGGAGAAAAGCCCAGCCGGCACAGCAATCAATACCCCGCGCCGATATGCTCAAAGCTGTTTTGGAAATCATCAAAAGATAGCCGACAAGGGTCAAACAATCCCTAGCCCTCCGGGCTTAACGACGCAGTCGTTCATCCTGACCGCGTCCCTCGTGGGCGCGGTCGCCCTAACCTGCAACATGCAGTAAGGGAAAACAAGGATATTACTTTGGATGCCGAAAAGGTGCCGATTGCAACACCGTCAGAGATTGTTTGAGCGGCTCTTATCTACGTTTAATAACAAGCTAACCCAAGTATCCTTTCTAACTTCTTGTTAATCTGATCGGTTCAGGGCATACTGCTCTTTGTTATGACGGATTGGACGAACCTAAGGTTCTTGGTTTCCTTTTTCTATTTAGCATCGGCTTTTGCCTATTTGCGTCTTTTTCTCAATCGTTCTAATTCAGCTGCCTTTCCCTCTTATATATTGATTGTTACACAGCTTTTCCATGCAGCGGAATTGCTTGCCAGAGGAGCCGAAGCCGGAGCTGCGGGAGGAGCTCCTTTTTCGGGACTTTCCGGTTTTATATCTCTGTTTTCGTTTCTTTTGGGGACAGTGTATTTGTTTATAGAAAGACGATATAAACTCTATCCTTTGGGAGCATTTCAAACTCCGGTGATTTTTGTCTTCCATCTCGTTTCGACAGTGATTAAACCCGACGTATTATCCATTCCGCCTCTTCATACCGGTATGTTGTTCGTTCTTCATGTTGTACCGGCGATCATGTCCTATGCTTCTTTGACTGTCAGCTTTGTTGCAGCAGCTGCTTTTTTACTGTTGGAGAATCGAATAAAGAAAAAGAAATTCGGTTTACTGATGAAAAATCTTCCGCATTTAGAACTTGTCGAAGCGGTCAATGCTGCAGGAGTTAAAATCGGTGTTCTTTTATTAGTTATTTCAGCATCGGTAGGTACTTTTATGGGATACCGGTATTTGGGAGAAAGCTATCAATGGGATATTAAAAACTGGTCAACAATCGTAATTATGTGCGTTTTTACATTGCAACTTTTCATTCGTCGTTTTGAGCGCTTTCGCGGAAAGCGCAGTGTTGCAGTTTCAGCAGTCGGATATATTACGGTTATCTTGGGTCTTACGGTTGTTAATATGTCATCAGCTACACTTCATCCGTTTTTTTAGAACCATGAGTATTTTGGTTGTAGGCTTAAATCACCGTTGTGCTTCTCTTGCGATTAGGGAGACCGTCGCTGTTTCGGTCGACGAAAAGGCCGATCTATGTGTTCGACTACTGGAAGAGGGCGCAGATGAAGCAGTGGTTTTATCGACCTGCAACCGTACCGAATTAATTCTCAACGCTGAAAATGTTGATTCTGTTGCAACCTCAGCAAGAGATATTTTGCTAAGTCGTATAAGTGAAAAGCACCGGGAAAAACATTTGGAATCCGAAGTAAATATTTTCGTACTTCAAAACACGGAAGCTGTAAGACATCTTTTTGAGGTAGCTTCAGGCATTGACTCTGCAGTTGTCGGTGAGCCGCATATATTAGGACAAATTCGCGATGATTTAAACCAGGCGGTCAGAGCCGGTTCTGTAGGTAAAGCGTTACGTCGGCTTTTTGTGCATGCCGTTTTTCTCGCAAAGTCTGTTCGACAGAATACGGAACTCGGTCGCGCTAATGTCTCCGTAAGCAGCATTGCTCTAGATACGGCCGGCAGAATTTTTGGAGATATTGCTCAAAAGAATCTTCTTGTACTTGGCGGAGGAGAAATGGGACGTCAGACTGCTATTCTTGCCGCCAATAAAGGAGCCAAAATTACGGTTTCGGCAAGAACATATTCCCGGTCACAGGAAATTGCACAAAAAGTTAACGGGGTTGTTATTCCATGGGAATCTCGCATCAATGCTTTAATTAACTCCGATATAGTTGTGTCTTGCACAGGAGCGACCTCTCCCATTATTGAACGCGCCGATATGGTAAAGGTAATGCACGAGCGCAGAGGCAAGCGAATTTTTATTATCGATATAGCAGTGCCGAGAGATGTAGACCCTGCGGTCGACGATTTGTACAATCTATATCGCTATGATTTGGATGATCTAACCGCTGCTGCTGCAGAAAACACGGCACGCCGACAAAGTGAAATTCCGAAAGTGCGAGCAATGATAGAATCTGCACTGACGGAATTTGATAAATGTCAGCTGGAATGCAATGTTGTTCCGGATATTGTAGCTTTGAGAGAAAAAGTGGAGCAAATACGAAAGACAGAAACAGAAAACTTTCTTCGCAAAATGCATTCACTAGATGATAAAGATCGAAATCTAGTTGAGGCAATGTCTTTAGCTCTTACCAACAAGATACTTCATCGTCCCACCGTAAGACTGAAAGAATCGGCTTTGCACGGCACTGACCGTCGGCATGTTGCATCGCTCAGATACTTGTTCGGATTGGATTTAGAGGAAGGCAACGATATCAGTGATGAAGACATTTAAAAATATCCGAATCGGCACAAGGGGCAGTGTTTTGGCCATGTGGCAGGCAAACCATGTACGAACACTCTTACTCAAAGCCTATCCCAATGTAGAAGTCGAAATAATTCCTATAAAAACAAGAGGCGATATAATTACAGATGTTTCCTTAGCAAACATTGAAGGAAAATCTTTTTTTACAAAAGAAATTGAAGACGCTTTATTGGAAGGCAAAGCAGATATTGCCGTACACAGCGGAAAAGATCTGCCCACTGAGATTCCCAAGGGTCTTGTTACAGCCGGATTTTTAAAGCGCAATGACCCAAGAGACGCACTGATTTGTGCAGAAGCAGCTTCTTTGGCAGATCTTCCCCAATGTGCAAAAGTTGGTACTGCTTCGATACGCCGAAAGGCTTTCATTGCATCTACAAGACCGGATCTCTGCTTGGTTGATCTAAGAGGAAATCTGGATTCACGATTAAGAAAACTTAAAGAAGGACTTTTTGACGCTATAATTCTCGCAGCAGCCGGCCTTGAGCGTCTCGGCCTTTTGTCAGAGGTCACTGCGTATCTAGATCCGCCGGTTTTTTTGCCGTCTGTATCGCAAGGAGCAATTGCTCTTGAAATAAAAGAGTGCGATAAAGCAATTGCTGAGATGCTTTCAAACATTATCGATGAAGATACAACCTTAGCTGCCATAGCTGAACGTTCTCTTCTCAATGCCTTAGGTGGCGGATGTCAAGCGCCCCTGGGAGCTATGGCAAAAGTTACAGAACAAAACACCTTGAATTTGACGGCGGCACTTCTCAGCAAAGACGGTAGTTTACGAATTGACATTAATGAAAGCGGAGACAAATACGAACCTGAAGAAATAGGAAGAAAAGCAGCACAAAAGTTTATTGACCACAACAGATTCGATGCGGTTTTTTGTACTTTTCAGAGCACCGGAGTTTAGATTTTGAAAAGTCTTAGACCTCTATATCTAATCGCCGGTGCATCTCTATTTGCAGCATGTTTTGCATTTAATAGAAATACTGATTACTTACGCCAAGAATCACCTCAACTAGACAACAACCGACAACAGACAGAAGTGCTGGAAGAAGAAATAATGGGTGACACTTCAACATCAACAATCGATGAGGATTTTCTTCTTAGTTTATCGCAGTCCGAAGCGGAAGAAGAAATGATGGAAGATCATACAGCGCTTGAGGAGCTGATAATGTCAAAACTTCTGTCTGAAAACAATCAATCTGACGCTTTGGAATATCATGACAAAAAGCGCACGGTTTTACCGTCTGTTATTCCTAAAGCTGCGGATAATACGCGACTATCCGGTGAACAGTGTTTTAAAGCCTTAGCAAAACATAAGGTTTCTTATCGAAAGCCGAATTTTGAAACCCCTCTGGTAGAAAACCCTCTTTTGTTAACAGGTCCCATATATGGAGTTCGTATTGTACCTGCCAATCCCAAACAAAAAGAAATCCACGCGGTAACAGATTGTCACCTGGCTCTTGCTCTAGTTGAGACTGCACGTCATGCAGCAAGTCTTGAAATCTCTGAAATTCAGTTTTTTTCAATATACCGAGGACTTCAAAAACCGCCTGCTACTTGTCCTAAAGGCGCTGCCGGTAAGAAATGCCGGATTGAAAAGGAGCGGTTTGAAAAAATATCATCAGCACAAACCAGTCGTCATAGGTTTGCCACGGCAATAGATATCAACCTTCTTAAAACCAAAACAGGTGAGACTCTAAGTGTTTTGGAACATTTTGAGCGAAAAAGCGGAACTGACCCTTGTTCTTACATTCCATCTTCTAAGCAAGCTCAAATTCTCACTGACTTTGTTTGCGGACTTTATGAAAACAAAATTTTCAATGTCATGTTAACTCCCAATGCAGATAAAGCACACCATAACCATTTTCATTTTGACCTAAATCCGAAAGCTTCTTGGTATATAATTCGCTAATAACGCTCAATGAGACTTAACAATAGTGGTTTTTTTGTTCTTTAAAATAGCTATCTTGAAAATATGCTTGTCTGAAATTTAGAATTCAATAAGAATAGATTTCGACATGAGTATCAAAAAACATGTAACAGTATTCTTTTATTTGTTAGTTCTTGGATGCGGAGACAATCCCGAAGAATATCCGGGTAAGGATCAAATTCGTTGTGAGGAATTCGAAGGTGTTTGCACTTCAGCACCTTCAAATATCTGCCAACAAGGAATGCAGCCTTTAACAGCAAATGATCCAGTATATACGGATTGTTTCGGTCAGTGCTGTATTGTGCCGGATAATCCAAGCTCTTGTGACGAAACAGAAAGCTTCAATTGTGTCCCTATACAGGACGGAATCGGTTGTAGGGGAAATTGGAGAGCTGCCGACGGAACTATTAGTTGCAGAGAGGGTCGAGCTTGCTGCTTTTGGGGAATGTAGCATCAGAGCACCAGAGAGCACCAGGGGACGGTCCTGTTAAGTTGTCATCTTGGGGACGAACCTGTCAAAAAATCTCTAAGTATCAACTTAAACATGGGAATCAAGACACTTAATATATGAGGTCTCGCATTTTACTGAACACCTCATATCGTGCTGATTGTCGGAATTTACTTGCTGATTCTCGCGAATATCAAAAGCGTTTTCTTGTCAGTCCCACAGACAGCACTCTCCCTGACATGGCAATTTAACAGGACCGTTTTCCGATCGTTTTCAGGGTTCCCAAATTTGACGCAGAAGACAAATGCCATCTTTGCAGTATAAAATATCTTCGTTCATACAGTCTGCATCTTCTTCACAAGGAGACAGACAAACTTCTTTTGAATCTGACTCATCGGCTTTTTCACAAACCAAATCATCTTTGCAGGGAGCCTCGGTATCTTCACTACACGGCATGTGTAATGTACCCACCGTTCCTACAGACTCGGCCATCTCTTCAAGAGCATACCAATTTGCCCATCGGCATATAACTCCGGAATCTGCCGATCCCGTATTTAATCGGGCATTGTAAAGTTTAACATCGTCATAACTTCCGTCCGGATATGTATCAATTTTTACCAAAAGCTCTTTGTCGCTTTCTAAATCAAGATTAATAGCTTCAAAAGACCAATCAAAAGTACACCAACCGCAGTTGGCAACTGCTGATTTGGGATTATCAATGTTGAGAATTATTTTACTATCATCAGCCTCTATGCTGCCTTCCCACTCAGTTCCGCAGCCTTGCTCAAAATTAGACAAGTCCAGATAAAGACTGTTTTCTGCTTTTTTCCAAGAAATACATTTTAAGCCGGGAAATTGATCTTCTGCATATAAACGAGAAAGAGAAGATATTAAAAGACTGTTTCTTAACTCTACTTTTTTGCACAAACTGCTAGAAAAAGACCCCATATGTTTTTGAGAATCAGATTCCACAGCTGAACAAGCAGCCAAAAAACCTACGATAAAAAACATACCAATAATAAACTCTTTTTTCTCATACATGTTGTTACTCCCGATTTAGAAACTGTTCTTCTGTTTCGCTTTTTTTATAGAATAACATAAAAAAAATGAAATATGTACTAATCGAAAAACCGGAGACATGGGTAACACTCTGACTCATAGGTAACAGAATCCGGAGGCACCGGGAAATGGTCTTAACAGACAATTCCAAAATCCAGGGAGATTGGAAACTAAACTTGAGACATGAGGGACAAATCCGATGGCATGGAATATGAAATCCAAAGACATGGGTGACTGCGCTTAAAGTACATTTGTAAAGGCGGATTTGAAACTGGTGCGAAACTGGTACCACCATGTGCCTTTGAAACTGGTGCCTTTGAAACTGGTGCCACACTCACTGAAACCAGGGAACGTTGATACGAGCATGTCGCGCCATGATTTGCTTCGTAACTAGGTGTCTCGTAACTAGGTGTCATACTCACTGAAACTAGACTCACTGAAACTAGTTCTGAAAATGCAGCGAGCCTTACACTCCAATGATTATTCTGTTTTTCGGTTTTGTTTTGATATTTTTACGAGTCTGAAGTTTCACTTAACTCTTCACTATTTGTCTCATTGTCTACATCATTATCAATATCATCCAGTGACAATTCCAGCAGTTTATTTGAAAAGAACAGTGGGTCGATTCGTTCTTCAACCGGTAGATCATTGCGCAGTATTGTATAAAAATCAAACGGAACATAGGGCATCACAGAACGCCATTCTTTTTGCAGTTGCTCGGTTGCTGCAATTTCTTTCTCAGCGGCTTTTCCTGCTTCTTTGCGTATTCTGTCGATAAGCTCTTCTCTGATAGCCGGATCGGTCTCTCTCACCAGCATTGTTTTTAGATGCTCCAACACCGCTGTGTCCATATCTCCTTTTAACATCAATGATGCAGACAACAAGGCGGCATAAGGCGGAGCTCCTCTCATCAAAGCCGAACGACCTATGTAATAGCGTCCTAGATTTTTGTGTTTTCGATGTAACGGATCGTCAGGGTCTTCGGGCAAAAAACGCGCCATCTCGTAGTAGTGCAAGAATCCCAAGGAAAACAATATCTCTCCGTCATCCGGAAATTCGCTAACTCCTCTTTCTAAAAGGTCCATTGCCATTTGTATGGTCTTTTCAGAAACACGGCCTCTGTTTTGAAACATAGTGAGTGTGCTTCCGGCAACATACATATTGCGAAATCTCGGATCCAGATCCACCGCAGAAAGCAAATAATTCATTACAAATTGAGAGCCTGCTTTTGACTTTTTCTCAGTCATTTTTTCGCCAAAATAGACGATAGTCTTAACCCAAATTAAATCCGCCGCCGCTTCATTGTATCCAAATGAAAAAACCCTAATCCATTGTGAAGGCGGAAGATAATAGCGATCATCTCGCTCCATTACAGAATTTAACGCTGAAGCTGATTTGTTTTGGAGAGAAACAGCTGCAACAAATCCCAGAATAGCGATACCGACATATATTGCGCTGTGCTTCTTTAAAATCATCAAAATAACAATAGATCAAAACCGTACACAAGAAAAGATAGATGCACGTCTTGGGAGAGTGTCTCAGAAAACTGTTTCGTCGATCTCGTAAAACAACTGAGAAAAGAATTGTGTCTAAGCGATTATGATCCGATTATTGAAATAGAATCGAATTTGAAATAAAACGACGTTCCGTAAAAGCTGTTTAAACGTAGCTTTCTGCAGAACTTTTCAAGGTTGAAGTCATGCCTCAGACGACTGTTCCACTTTATTCAGATGCCAAGAACCGTGCTATCTTTGGGATCGATACGAAAACAATTATGACAGGTCCGTCCCTAAGATGTCAACATAACAGGACCGTCCCCGTGTTTGGGAATATAGCGCGCTCTGGAAAAATCGTTTTCGAATACATCGCAGTATGCCAAAACGATTTTTGTGCTTGTAAGACTTTTCTTTATCGATTCACCTATTGCCTTTGCAATATTCTCTGCTGAAGGATTTGCTGTTTCGAAATCCGTCACTTCATTTAGATGGCGATGGTCAAAAGGCTCAATTGCCTCCTGCATTAGTTTGTCCAGATCGTGAAAATCCATGACCATTCCTGATTCATTGAGGTCTTCAGCCTGAACACAAACCCGAACTCGCCAATTATGTCCGTGAAGACGTTCACAGCGCCCTTTGTAGTTTCTGAGTTGATGAGATGCAGAAAATGTGCGCTCTCTGGTAATTTGGAACATCGTCTATTCAGCCTTTCCCTCGCCTGTTGTCGAGGATTTCTCTCGCCGATATATGGTCGGACCGCTCATGTGTCAACTGACATCAAAAAAATCACACAAAACGAATAATAAATGTTCTAATACGCAGCACACATTCTGCCGCCATTATGATATTGAATAATAAATGGATATTGATCGTTGATTATTTAACGAAGGGAGACAGAATAATGTATCAATGTAACAGAAAAAAGAATTATCTAATTGCGATTTTTGCCACAAGCTTAATCATATCTTTAACTTGGACTTCTTTGGTCTCCGCCGATGAATGTTCATCTTTAACTTCTGAACAAAAAAAACAACAACAAGCATTATACAAGGCTATCCATGCGTATAACGGTTGCGATCAAACACTGGACAAATGTTTGGAGAAAAAGCCGGTTCACTTTTCAGTTCAGCGGCTTTCACAAGATATATGCAGGCATATTAAGGCAAAGAGAACCGACTCGGAAATCAAACAATCAATGGCCAATAGAGCCAAAAGCCTTATACCGTCTATAAAGAAGGCAACCGTAAAATTAGACGAGAGAACCATAGCCGGTGACCCATCTGCTCCGGTAACGGTTGTTATGTACGCATGCGCCAGATGTCCTTACTGCGCAAAAATAACGCCCAGATTATACAAGGCTGTTACAGAAGGTAGCCTAAAAGGCAAAGTAAAACTGTTTTTCAGGCCGTTTCCTATAAAAAGCCATGAAGGATCTATAGAAGGCGGATTAGCAATGGAAACAGCCGCTTCTTTGGGATATTTTTGGCCGTTTGTAAATCTTATGTACGAAAGATACGAGCAATTCTGCCCAAACCTTTTGTCAACATGGATAGAAAAAGACCTTAAAAAGGACAAAGCCGCCTTTGAAACAACTATGCAGGACACAAAAACCAGAACAGCCCTTATTGCTTCAAAACAAGAAGGCATAAACAATAAAGTTAACTCCACTCCGACATTGTTCATAAACGGAACTGAATATGTATACAATTTGTCAGAAGGCGTACTTGAAGGTGTGTTGGAGGAAGCATATGAAATCGCTACTGCCAAGTAGTTAGTTTCAATATCGGATGTCCTATTTAGGAGCAGATCAAAATACAGACTTTGCCGGATTCTTTGATGGAAACTAGCCTAATTCGATCGATCAATTTTTCTTCCTAAAACAATTCCCTCTTGTATGCAGTGCCCCATTACATAACAACAAGCCGGCATTCTCTTTTTCCCCGGAGCCTGTACTTCCAACAATCTTAAAATGCCTTGTCCGCAGGCCGTGTCAATCCCGTCCTTGGATACTGCTACAACCTGTCCGGGTAAACCGTGTACGCCTGATGAATGAAAGACCTGAGCTTTGTGAATTTTTAACACAACAGTACCTTCTGTTGTAAAAGCCGAAGGCCATTGAGACATTCCTCTGATATGATTGTGAAGGTCCTGTGCACTTCTTGTCCAATCAATCTCGCCGTCTTGCTTTGTCAGCATTCTCGCATAGGTCGCTTTGTTATGATCCTGTTCTATTGGGTTTAGGCTGTCAAAGTTTTGTATAACGTTTGTAATAGCTTCTGCCCCAATCATAGAAAGCCGATCAAGAAGTTCAGTTACATTTTCGTTTTCTGAAATTAAAGTTTTAACTTGAGAAAAAACCGGTCCTGCATCCAATTCAACTTCCATTTTCATTACCGACACACCGGTTTCGATCTCACCGTCTAACAACGCCCATGCAGCAGGCGCAGCCCCTCGATATTTGGGCAATAGCGATGCATGAACATTTAGTGAAGCTTTCTTCGGTGTCTCTAAAACGCTCTTTCCCAACAAGCAACCGTAGGCTGCGGTAACCAAAAAATCCGGTTTGTAAGAAGCAATACAGTCTGCAAAACGCTTTCCTTTTGAAACAGTAGGTTGAATTACCTCAATTCCTAAAAACTCAGCATGCTGCTTAACTTCAGACTTGCATAGTTTGCAACCTCTGCCGCCCGGTCTGTCGGGTTGAGATACAACCAAAACAACTTGCGCATTGCGCGCTAAAGAATCGAGAATCGGTACTGCAAACTGGGGCGTACCGAAAAAAACAACGCGATATGGCATTCTTTCCATGGTTTTATTTATCTGCTCGCTTCTTTTTAAGCAATTCTCTTCCCAACATTTTCCTCTTTAAAAAACTCAAATGATCGATCAGCAATACTCCGTCAAGATGGTCTAATTCATGTTGAACAGCATGCGAAAAAAAACCTTCTGCAATTATCTCTTGTTCTTTGCCGTTCATATCCAACGCCCTAACTCTTACTTTGGCCGCCCTCTCCACTGGCTCAGTTACACCGGGAAGACTCAAACAACCTTCATCAATCTGTGACACACCCTCTTTTTCAATAATTTCCGGATTGATTAGCACAATAAGATTGGGTTTTCCGTCCGTATAATCAACATCAATAACCGCAACCCGCTTTAAAACGCCAACCTGATTAGCCGCCAAACCAACTCCCGGTTCATTGTACATAGTCTCTGCCATATCATTTACCAGTTTCACTATTGACTCATCGATTTGCTCAACGGGTTCTGCCTTTTTTCGCAAAACCTCATCAGGATATGTACATATTTTCATTAGACTCATTATTATCTCCGTTTCTCAAATGCCGGCTTGATTATGCGGTGAGAACACCTTTGTTTTTGTTATCATTTGGATTTGTAATACGAATAATATGTTAAACAATCTCATTTCGATATTTTTCACGTCTGACAGGATCCCGTAATACATCATATGCTTCTTGTACTATTCTTCGAGCCGCCTCAACACGGCCTTCATTGACATCATAACCTAATTTTTTAAACATTCTAATATCAAGAGCAGCCGACAATGACTCTACCGCAGAAGCAATTGCATCTTCGTCTGAATCGGGTGTCAACCCCAGCAACTCAAAATAGTTTCCCTTATCCAAATATTTTTCTATCTCTGACAGTCGATTCAATAGGTCAGAAGCAGAATTTGAACTTTCTTGAGTGCACGGTTCAGAATGTATATCATCATCATTTCCTGTTTTTTCATATTTTATCAAAGTTTCAACAACACAATATCCTAAAATGATAAGCCCTGCTGCAAATCGACAAATTTTTTCTTCGGGCCATTTTTCTGTTTTGGAGATTTCTTTCAAGCTCAATCCTTGGCGTAATAACAAGGCAATAGACTTTTCATCTGTATTTAACATCAGCAGACTGACAAAATATGGCGGAGCATTGTTAAAAACAAGTCGGCATTCACAATCTCCTATTTGTTTCTTAATTTCATCATTACTCGCATAATAAAGATATGCCCTCATAATCAAAGCCTCAGTTGGAGTTTCAATAAATGAGGACATGGGCAACATACTGGATTTCCCTATTTCAAATCTCCAAGTACCGCCGCCATGAGACATTGCTCGATCAATAAGAGATTCAAAATGCATTTTCTCAAGACGATTAATATCTTGTAGTTTCATAATGCTTCCCTTTATTAATACCTCCCTAACGCAAGCACCGTCAGCCTCATCTTTTCGAACAAGCTCTAAAGTTTTTGCAGAAATATATCCTTCACTAAAACACATAGACAGAAAATCATTATTTTTATCTGAAGATGCAGCTTGCAAAACAGCACCTTCTTGTACAAATATTTGCAGCTCCTCAGCGCCCAATTCAACTTTAAGTATTCCGGTTAATCCTGCTCCGTTTAATTGTATCAACACATTCCAAAATCGAGCATCCTCAAACTTCCCATAAAGATGCTGTAAATGATCCTCTCGTTCTGTCGAACTCTTAAGGAGAGTGTATTGAGACGTTATCTCGCTATCAGTACCCGACTTTTTATGAATTACTTCTTCAATACTGCCGGAACTGCCGGATCGTACTTTAAGATTTTTTGTATCTTCATCAGTTCCGACAGGCAAATGAGAAACATCTCTAAATTCATCCTCAGAATCGTCGGCTATTTCATCCGGACGTCCGAATTCCGCAGCAACATTGAGAACATCCAAGTCCTCAACAGGTTTACTCTCTTCATCAGAAAACGAATCAAACCAAAGTCGATATTTTTGCTCAGCTTGTTCAATATAATCATACAAAGAAACCGCATCTGTATTGTTAATTCCGTTCGTATTGCTTGTTGAACTTAGAGATACATTCTCGCTCCCCAATAGTTGAGCAACATCTAAAGCATGGGTAATCACATTTCCCGTTTTGTTCTTGCTGTAATCAACGCTGCCGTTATAGTTTTTTTCTAAACCTTTATTGCGTTCATTATTAGACACAATGTTGTCTCTTTCTTTCGCCAATAAGATGATATCCTCTACATAATTTAAAATCAAACTGCAAAAACTTTATTACAAACCGGATACTGCTAAAATGCTGTAAACTTAATCTTTTTTCTTCCTATCCTTGTTTTATCAGATTTGATTATGTTTAACGGAAAAGTATTTTGAGCTCTAACCCCAAATTTCACCTATAAATCATGGCGTTGTTTAAAAAATGGGAGAGAACAATACACTCTATGAATTTACATGGTTATCAAAAATACCGTCTTAATATTTTTGGTTTATAACGCTAAAGTAAAAGGCGGGAGATATTAAGAAAGCAGCTCAATTCTGGAAACAGGAGAAGCATCACCTCGACGAGGTCCCAATTTTGTTACTCTTGTGTATCCGCCGGGACGCTCCTTAAATCTTGGAGCAAAAACAAAAAACAACTTATGAAGCAAATCTACCATTTCTCCATTTCCGTCATCATAATATTTTGGAAGAAATTTACAGATCTGCCTTCTTAAATGTACTTGCCTTGCTCTTTGCTCGGCACTTAGCTCCTCCAGCGGTTTACCAACTGAATCACCTTCTTTTGCCGCTTTGGTTATTATTCTCTCTACTATACCTCTAAGCTCAAGCGCTTTTGCATGACTTGTGTCAATTCGCTCATGAACCATCAACGCAGCTGCCATATTTCTAAACATAGCTCTGCGATGACTTGAGGTACGGCCAAATTTTCTTCCTTTATTGCGATGTCTCATTTCGTCCTCTAAGTCGAGCTACTGCTTCCATCTATTGAGAAGTGAATCCCAATTGTCGATTCTCATACCAAGCTGCAAATCCATTTCCGAAAGCAGGTCCCGTATTTCCTTCAATGATTTTCGACCGAAATTTTTTGTTTTCAACATCTCACCTTCGGTTCGTTGTACAAGTTCTCCGATATAAGTAATACCGGCATTCTGTAAACAATTCGCCGAACGTACTGATAACTCTAATTCTTCCACTGATCTAAAAAGGTTTTCATTGACCGGCTGTTCCTGTTTTTCAGGAAGGCCTATCATTACCTCTTCTTCTTCTTCAAAATTAATAAATATATTAAGCTGCTCTTTTATAATTTTTGCTGCATAAGCAACCGCATCATCAGGAGCAACGCTGCCGTCTGTCCAGACTTCTAAAGACAACTTATCGTAGTCTGTAATCTGCCCCACGCGAGCGTTACTTACGTTATAGTTAACTTTTCGAATTGGCGAAAACATAGCATCTACTTGTATCCATCCGATTTCTATGCCTTCTTCCATCATTCTTCGATCTGTCGGTTCATATCCGCGTCCGGGCATAACCATTATATCCGCAGCCAAACGTCCGCCTTCAGTAACGGTAGCTATATGTTGGTCAGGATTTAATATTTCCACCTGATCCGAAACTTGGATGTCTCTAGCACAAACTTCTGCCGGCCCCTCAACATCCAATCGCAAAATCATTTTCTTGGGTTCATGCAATCTAAAAACTGTCTCTTTTAGATTCAAAATTAAATCGGTTACATCTTCCACAACGTCAGGTATGGAAGTAAACTCATGAGAAACAGCATCAAATTTCACCGCAGTTACAGCTGCTCCCTGAAGAGACGAAAGTAACACTCTCCTTAAAGCATTACCCAGAGTGATCCCAAAACCTCTCTCAAGCGGTTCGCAAATAAACCTATCATAAGTGCCCCTATTATCACCGCCTACCGAAACCAATCCCTTCGGCCGAATGAGCTCACGCCAGTTGCGTCTGT